>NZ_JBAKHM010000018.1:0-129080 GCF_036902725.1 Micromonospora psammae
GGCACTGCGGTGGCCTGTTGTCCCCCATCCGTCCTCCCCGTCGTCGCTCGCCGGCCGGACAGCGCTGCCGCGCCGAGCCGCAGCCGGGCGGCCGGCCGGCGGGCCCCGCCCAGCCGGGCGTACCGCGCGCCGCGTCGCCGGGTGGCGGTCTCCCCGGCCAGCAGCAGCACCGTCAACACCACCAGCACGCTGGAGAGCACCAGCGCGCCGGTGCGGTCGAAGCCCAGGTCGAAGGCGACGAAGATGGCCCGGGTGAAGGTGTCGGCGCGCAGGATCGACACCGCCCCGAAGTCGGCCAGCACGTAGAGCGCGACCAGCAGCGCCCCGGCGGCGGTGGCCGGCCGGATCTGGCGCAGGGTGACGTCGGTGAAGGTGCGCCAGCCGCCCCGGCCCAGCGAGCGGGAGACCTCCTCCTGCGCCGGGTCCGCGCCGCGCAGCGCCGCCGCGACCGGCAGGAAGACGTACGGGTACGAGCAGAGCGTGAGCACCAGCGCCGCCGGCCAGAACCCCTCCAGCCGGTCGACGGTGGAGACCCAGGCGAACGCGGCGATGTAGGTGGGCACGGCCAGGGGCAGCGCGGCGAGCACCGCGAGGGCCCGCCGCCCGGGCAGGTCGGTGCGGGTGACCAGCCAGGCGGCGCCGACGCCGAGCACCACGCAGGCGGCGGTGACCACGGCGGCCAGCCCGAGGCTGCGCAGCGCCAGCAGCCCGACGCGCTCGGTCCACAGCTCCGCGGCGATCCGCTCGGCGCCCGCCTCGGCGGTGCGGACGGCCAGGTAGACCAGCGGGATCAGGGCGACGGCGACCGCGGCGGTCGAGGCCGCGAGCAGCGCCGGGCGGGGCGCCAGCCGGCGCCACGACCCCGGTACGCCGAAACGGGCCGGCCCGGTGCGGGCCGGCCCTGCGCCGGAGGTGGTGGTCGGTGCGGTCAGGGTACGAGCCCCGAGTCCTTGATCAGGCCGATCGTGACGTCGAGCGTGTCGAGGTCATTGAGGTCGATCTCCGGGGTGTCCAGGTCGGCCAGCGGCGGTACGCCGGCCGGCGCGGGCACCCCTGCCACCACCGGGTACTCGAAGGTCTGCTCGGCGAAGTACCGCTGCGCGTCCGCGCCGAGCAGGTAGTCCACGAAGGCCCGGGTGTCCGGGTCCTCGGCGGAGCGCTTCAGCACGCCCACGCCGGCGACGTTGACCAGAGCGCCGGTGTCGCCGCCGGGGAAGAAGTGCAGCTTCACCTTGAGCCCGTCGGGGGTGGTGCCCTTCTCCTTGGCCACCTCGCCGACGTAGTAGTGGTTGACCAGGCCGACCGGGATGGCGCCGCGGTCCACGTCCTCGACGATCTTGACGTTGTTGTCGCGGATCTGCGGCTCGTTGGCCTTGAGCCCGGCGAGGAAGTCCTTGGCCTTCTGGTCGCCGTGCTGGACCCGGATCGCGGTGACGAACGCCTGGAAGGAGGCGTTGGTCGGGGCGACGCCGAGCTTGCCCTTCCACTTCGGGTCGGTCAGCTCGAAGACGGACTTCGGCAGCTCGGCGGCGGGCACGGCGTCGGCGTTGTAGGCGAGCACCCGGGCGCGGGCGCTGACGCCGACCCACTGGCCGTTGCGGGCGCGGTAGGTCTGCGGCACCTTCTCCAGGTTCGCGGCGGGCAGCGGGGCGAACATGTCCCGCTTGGCGACCGCGCCGAGCGCGCCGGCGTCCTGGGCGAAGAAGGCGTCGGCGGGCGACTTGCCGCCCTCCTCGACCAGCTGGGCGGCGAGCTGGGCGGTGGTGGCGTACCGGGTCTTGACGGTGATGCCGCTCTGCTGGCTGAACTTGTCGATCAGCGGCTTGACCAGGGCCTCGTTCCGGCCGCTGTAGACGGTGATGGTCTTGTCGCCGGGCTTGCCCGGGTCCGCGGCGTCGTCCTCGCCGGAGCCGCAGGCGACCAGGCCGAGGGAGAGCAGGCCGGCGGCGGTGACGGCCGCGAGTGACCGGCGGGCGGGGAGGGGCACGGCGACTCCTTCTCGTCGGTCGGCGGGCCCTCCGCCGACGCCCCGAAGTTAGCACAGCCTAACCTCAGCGGAGATCTCGGGCCGGAGAGGCGGGGAGTCGGCCCCGTCCGGCCCCGTCCGCCGGGCAGGATGGTGCCCATGACGCTCTCGCTCCCCATCGACCCCGAGGCCAACCGGCTGCTGGAGCGCAGCCCGCTGGCTCTGCTCATCGGCATGGTCCTCGACCAGCAGATCCCGATGGAGAAGGCGTTCTCCTCGCCGTACGTGCTGGCCCAGCGGCTGGGGCACGAGCCGGACGCGCGGGAGCTGGCGGAGTACGACCCCGAGGCGCTGGTCGAGATCTTCGCCCGGCCGCCGGCGCTGCACCGCTTCCCCAAGGCGATGGCGGGCCGGGTGCAGGAGGTCTGCCGGGCGCTGGTCGACCGGTACGACGGCGACGCCGCCCGGCTCTGGGCGGACGTGACCGACGGCCGGGAACTGCTGCGCCGGGTCGGCGAGCTGCCCGGCTTCGGCAAGCAGAAGGCGCAGATCTTCGTCGCCCTGCTCGGCAAGCGGTACGACGTGCGCCCGGACGGCTGGCGGGAGGCCGCCGGCGGCTACGGCGAGCCGGACGCGTACCGGTCGGTGGCCGACATCACCGACCCGGAGTCCCTGCGCCGGGTGCGCGAGGCGAAGCAGGCGGCCAAGGCGGCGGCGAAGGCCGCCAAGGGCTGACGCAACCGGCCGCCGCGCCCGCTCGTTGAGCCCGCGACGGCGGAGACGGGTGGGCCATGACGGACGAGCGGGGCGCGGCGCTGCTGCGCGGCGGCACGAGCTCGCCCCGGGCCAGCTTCCTGGAACTCTTCTTCGACCTGGTCTTCGTCTTCGCGCTCACCCGGGTCTCGCAGATGCTGATCGACGACGTCTCGACCCACGGCCCGTACCTGCTCCGCCAGGCGGCCGAGACGGTGGTGCTCTTCCTCGCGCTCTGGATGGTCTGGTCGGTGACCGCGTGGGCGACCAGCGTCTACGAGCCGGAGTCCAGCGGGATCCAGTTGGTGGTGGTCGCCGCCATGTTCGCCGCCCTGGTGATGGCCGTGGCGCTGCCCCGGGCGTTCGAGGAGCGGGCGCTGGTGTTCGCGCTGGGGTACGTGGCGATCCAGGTCGGCCGTCCGCTCCTCATCACCCTGCTGCTGGGCCGGCATCCCCGCCGGGCGGTCACCCTGCGGTTGCTGTGCTGGTCGGCGATCTCGGCGGTGGCCTGGCTCGCCGGCGCCGTGCTGCCGTCGGCCCGGGCGGTGCTCTGGACCCTCGCCCTCGCCTGGGACTACGCCGGACTGGCGCTCGGCTGGCCGGTGCCCGGGCGCGGCTCGACCCGGGCCTCGGAATGGGCGGTGACCGGGGAGCACCTGGCCGAGCGGTACCAGCAGTTCTTCCTGATCGCGCTCGGGGAGACGATCCTGGTCATCGGCCTGACCTTCAGCTCCGGCGACTTCTCGTCGACGGGGGCGGGGGCGGTCGCCTTCGCCCTGTCGTTCGTCACCACGGCGCTGCTCTGGCGGATCTACTTCCACCGGGCCGGGCACGTGCTGACCGAGGCGATCCGGGTGGCCCGCTCGCCGGGCCTGCTCGGTGAGTCGGCGAGCTGGACGCATCTGGTCATCGTGGCCGGCGTGCTGCTGACCGGGGTCGGCTACGAGCTGGTCATCACCCACCCGCACGGGCGGACGGCCCCGGGTTGGCTGGTCTTCGTGCTGGCCGGCCCGGCGCTGTTCCTGGCCGCCCGGGCCCGCTTCGAGTACGAGATCTTCGGGCGGGTCTCCCGGAGCCGGGTGATCGGGGTGGTGCTGCTGGTGGCGCTGGCCCCGGTGGCGCTCCACCTGCCCCCGGTCGGCGCGCTCACGCTGAGCGTCCTGGTGCTGTCCGGGATCGCCGTCGCCGACGCCGTCCGGGCGCGGGGGCGCCCGCCGGAACAGCCGGCAACGCCGCTGTAGCGGCCCGGCGTGAGCGGCCGGCTCAGGCGGCGGTGGGGCGGGAGAGGGAGGCCAGCGCCCGCCGCACGTCGGCCAGGGAGACGGTGGCCGAGTCGTCCAGGTCGGCCAGGCCGGCCTCGATCCACTGCCGCATCAGCGTCGTGACGCCGATGCCGCGCGCCTCGGCCGCCGCCCGGACCCGTTCGTAGGTCTCCAGCGGCAGCCGGACCGAGCGGCTGACCATCGGCACGTCGGTGTCGGGGGTGGGCAGCTCCACCGGCTGGCTGTCGTCGATCAGCTCGGCGAGCGCGTCGTCGCCGTGGAACCGCTTGGTGGCGTCGTTACGGTCCATCGTGACCGCCTCCTCGTCGGCGAGATCTCCGCACCGCCTCGTCGTAGCGCTTGGTCTCGACGTCGCTCAGTTCGCGTGCGGAGAGGATGTCCCAGTCGTTGTCGGTGCCGTCGCCCTCGGCGAGCAGCACGGCCAGCCGTCGGCCGTGCCGGCTCACCGCGTAGACGACCATCACGTCGTCACCCAGGTGCCGGATCACCCGGCGGGTGCTGTGCAGGGCCTCCCAGACTTCCCCGGGCGTGACGTCGTAGACCCGCAGGTTGTCCAACGCCTCGGCGGTGAAGCTGAACCGGCTGCCCACGCGCGGAGCGTACCACGGGCGTAACACGGCGGTCGGATGCGTCGATTTTCGCTGATCACGGCCGGCGGGTGTCAGGATGGACCGTAACCCCCTCGAGGAGGTCCGTGGTGAAGCGTCAGGCGTACCAGCCGATCCTGATCACCGACGCCTCGCGCAGTCAGGACGATCAGCTCACCAGCCGGCAGAAGCGCTACGTGCTGATGATGGGCGTCCGGGTGGCCTGCGTGATCGTCGGCGCGATCCTGGTCATCGTCGAGGCACCGCTGCTCTGGCTCTGGCTGCCGATGGTCGCGCTGGGCATGATCCTCATCCCCTGGCTGGCGGTGCTGCTGGCCAACGACCGCCCGCCCAAGGAGCAGCACCGGCTGGCCGGGAGGTTCCAGGTCAACCGCCGCGACGAGACGCCCCCGATGAGCCTCACCGCCGAGGAGCGCCCCCACAAGGTCATCGACGTCGAACCCTGATCCGCCCCCGCGACCCGCACCGCCGGTCGCGGGGCGCCCGGGATCGCGAGGGCGGTCGGCTCAGGGCGCCGGTCGGGCGCCGACCGTGGAGACGGCCAGCGCGCCGAGGTCGCCCGCGCGGCGCAGCGCCGCCCGGGGTTCGGCCCCGCCGACCCAGGCGGTGAGCAGGCCCGCGGCGAAGGCGTCCCCGGCGCCGGTGACGTCCACCACCGCCACCCGCCGCTGCGGGGCGACGCCGACCGTGGCGTTCCGGTCCACCCACACCGCGCCGGCCTCGCCGCGCTTCACCACCACCGCGCGGGCCGTGACCGACAGGGCCCGCGCCTGCGCCGCCGGGTCCAGCCCGCCGGCCAGCACGCCCGCCTCGTCCGCGTTGACCAGCAGCAGGTCGACGTCGCGTACCCAGGACAGGAAGGCCGCCGCGCCGACCCGCCGCAGCGGGGCCGCGGAGGCCGCGTCCACGCTGGTGGTGAGGCCGCGCTCGCGGGCGGCGGCCAGCGCCGCCAGCCCGGCTGGTCGCGACGCGGCGTCCAGCAGGGGGTACGCGGACAGGTGCAGGTGGGTCGCGTCGGATGCCGCCGCGACGGCCCGTTCGACGTGCGCCGCGGTCAGCCGCAGGTTGGCGCCCCGTTCGGTCACCATCGTCCGCTCCGCCCCGGTGGCCAGGACGATCACCGTGCCGGTGGTGGCGCCCGGGTGCCGCTCGACCGCGCACCGCACCCCGGCGCGCTCCAATTCGGTCACCCGGTCGCCGGCGGCGCCGTCGTCGCCGACCGCGCCCACCAGCGTCACCGGCTGTCCCTGGGCGGCGATCCAGGCCGCCGTGTTGGCCGCCTGGCCGCCGCCGCGCACCTGGATGGTCGCCGGGGTGTCCGAGCCGGTGGCGAGCGGCCCGGCCAGCACCGCGACGACGTCGGTGATCAGGTCGCCGACGACGACGATCCGTGGCGGCCGGCTCATGCCGCGGTACGGCTCGCCGCCGCGACGGCGATCCGGGCCGCCAGGTCGGCGTTGCGCAGGATGATCCGCACGTTCACCGCCAGGCTGGCGCCCGCGGTGGCCGAGTGGAAATGGGCGAGCAGGAACGGCGTCACCGCCTTGCCGGTCACCCCGTCCCGGGCCAGCAGGGCCAGGCCCTCGGCGAGGGTACGGTCGTGCAACGCCGGGTCGAGCTGCTCGTCGACCGGGAGCGGGTTGGCCACGATCAGCCCGCCGCCGTGCACCCCCTGCCGCTGTCGGGCGGCCAGCACGTCGGCGACCTGCTCCGGGGAGTCCACCGACCAGTCCAGGTCGAAGCCGGCGTCGGTGAGGTAGAAGCCGGGGAACCGGCGGGTGCGGTAGCCGACCACCGCGACGCCGAGGGTCTCCAGCCGTTCGAGGGTCGCCCCGACGTCGAGGATCGACTTGACCCCCGCGCAGACCACCGCGATCGGCGTGCGGGCCAGGGTCACCAGGTCCGCCGACTCGTCGAAGGTCTGCGCCGCCTCCCGGTGCACCCCGCCCAGTCCGCCGGTGGCGAAGACGCCGATCCCCGCCGCCGCGGCCACCGCGCTGGTGGCGGCCACGGTGGTGGCGCCGTCCGCACCGGTCGCCGCCGCGACGGCCAGGTCGCGGACGGAGAGCTTGGCCACCCCGTCGACGGTGGCGAGGCGGGTCAGCTGGGCGTCGTCGAGGCCCACCACGAGTTCGCCGCCGACCATGCCGATCGTGGCCGGTACGGCCCCCGCGTCGCGTACCGTCTGTTCGATCCGGCGGGCCACCCGCAGGTTGTCCGGCCGGGGCAGGCCGTGCGAGACGATGGTGCTCTCCAGGGCGACGACGGGTCGCCCGTCGCGCAGGGCCGCGGCGACCTCGGCGCCGTGACGGATGTGAAAGTTGGTCACCTCCGTTACCGTACGGGCCGTCGTCGGGCTGGTCTGCGGTGGACCGGGCCCGGCCGACCTGCCAGACTGGAAAGTTGGAGGTGTACACGTGAGCACAGAGGTTCTCGAGCGTCCCGAGCTGAAGGACGCCGACACCGGTCCCGAGATGTTCCACTACGTCCGCAAGGAGAAGATCGCCGAGAGTGCCGTCATGGGCACCTACGTCGTGGCGCTCTGCGGCGAGACGTTCCCGGTGACCAAGGCGGCCAAGCCCGGCTCGCCGGTCTGCCCCAAGTGCAAGGAGATCTACGACTCGTACCGCGAGTGATCCCGGGCGGCCGGACCGGCCGCCCCCGTAACCTTTCCGGGCGTGACCACCTCGACCGCCCTGCTCCTCGCCGACCTGACCGGAGTGGCCGTCTTCGCCGCCTCCGGGGCCTCCGCGGCGGTGGCCAAACGGCTCGACCTCTTCGGCGTCGTCTTCGTCGGCTTCGTGGCCGCGCTCGGCGGTGGGATCTTCCGGGACCTGGTCATCGACGAGGTGCCGCCGCTGGCCTTCGCCGACTGGCGGTACGCCACCACCGCCGCCGTCACCGCCGCCGCCGTCTTCTGGCTGCACCCCCAGCTCGCCCGGCTCCGCACCACCGTGCTGGTGCTGGACGCCGCCGGGCTGGCGCTGTTCACCGTCACCGGCACGCTCAAGGCGCTGGACGCCCGGGTGCCGCCGGTCGGCGCCTGCGTGATCGGCATGCTCACCGCGATCGGCGGCGGGCTCGGCCGGGACCTGCTCACCGGGGAGATCCCCGTCGTGCTGCGGCGCGAGATCTACGCGGTCGCCGCGCTCACCGGCGCGGTGGTGGTGGCGTTGCTCAACGCCACCGGGCACGCCGGCACGGGCCCCCTGACCGCGGCGGCCGTGCTGGTCTTCGTACTCCGGCTGGTGGCGCTGCGGCGGCGCTGGTCCGCCCCGGTGGCGGCGATGCGGCCCCCGAAGACCGGGGTACGTGGCCCCCGAGCCTGACCGCCCGCCACCCACCGCCCGCCTCCTCCGGACCCGCACCTGGCCCCTTTGCGGCGGGTCGCGGTGTCGCCGCGTCGGGATGGCCCGACCCGCCGCGAAGCGCGGTCTCCTCCGCAGAGCGGGTCGGGTGGGGCGCGGGCGGGGGCGGCGGATGTGACCAGCGTGGCGTCGAGTGGGGCGGGACGGCTCCGCTGGTTATGCTGAGTCGGCCTTCGCGGCATTCTCTGCGCGGAGGCGTTTTCATGGGCGGCGGTACCCGTGGCCCTCGGCCGGGGTCCGCCTTCGTGCGGTCGGAGAGGAGCTTCGCGTGGCAGCCCGGACGCCGGCGCTCGAGACGTTCCCGCCCCTGCGTGCCTGGCAGCGCAAGGCGCTGGTGGAGTACCTCCGCCGGCGCAGCGAGGACTTCACCGCGGTCGCCACCCCCGGCGCCGGCAAGACCACCTTCGCCCTGCGGATCGCCGCCGAGCTGCTCGCCGACGGCACCGTCGAGGCGGTCACCGTGGTCGCCCCCACCGAGCACCTGAAGAACCAGTGGGCGGCCGCCGCGGCCCGGGTCGGCATCCAGCTCGACGCCGCGTTCCGCAACGCCGACCTGCACTCCTCCGCCGACTTCCACGGCGCCGTCGTGACGTACGCGCAGGTCGGCATGGCCCCGCAGGTGCACCGGCGGCGCACCATGACCCGGCGGACGCTGGTCATCCTCGACGAGATCCACCACGCCGGCGACTCCCGTTCCTGGGGTGACGGGGTCAAGGCCGCCTTCGAGCCCGCGGTACGCCGGTTGATGCTCACCGGCACGCCGTTCCGCTCCGACGACAACCCCATCCCGTTCGTCACCTACGAGCGGGGCGGCGACGGCCTGCTGCGCTCCCGCGCCGACTCGGTCTACGGCTACTCCGACGCGCTGCGCGACGGCGTGGTCCGGCCCGTGCTCTTCCTGGCGTACTCGGGGGAGACCCGGTGGCGCACCAACGCCGGGGACGAGTTGGCGGCGCGGCTGGGCGAGCCGATGACCCAGGACCTCGTCGCGCAGGCCTGGCGTACCGCGCTGGACCCGGCCGGGGACTGGATGCCGCAGGTGCTGCGCGCCGCCGACGCCCGGCTGACCGTGCTGCGCAACGCCGGGATGACCGACGCGGGCGGGCTGGTGATCGCCAGCGACCAGCAGAACGCCCGGTCGTACGCGAAGCTGATCGAGCAGGTGACCGGCGAGAAGGCGGCGGTGGTGCTCTCCGACGACGTGGGCGCGTCCGCCCGGATCGCGACGTTCGCGGCGTCCGACCAGCGCTGGCTGGTCGCGGTCCGGATGGTGTCCGAGGGCGTCGACATCCCCCGCCTCGCCGTCGGCGTGTACGCCACCAGCGCCAGCACCCCGCTCTACTTCGCCCAGGCGATCGGCCGTTTCGTGCGGGCCCGCCGCCCCGGTGAGACCGCCTCGGTCTTCGTGCCCAGCGTGCCGCACCTGCTCGGGCTGGCCAGCGAGATGGAGGCCGAGCGGGACCACGTGCTCGGCAAGCCGAAGGACCGCGAGGGCTTCGACGACGACCTGTTGGAGCGCGCCCAGCGCGACGACCAGGCCAGCGGCGAGCTGGAGAAGCGGTTCACCGCGCTCTCCGCGACCGCCGAGCTGGACCAGGTCATCTTCGACGGCACCTCGTTCGGCACCGCCGCCCAGTCGGGCACCCCCGAGGAGGAGGAGTACCTCGGCCTGCCCGGTCTGCTCACCGCCGACCAGGTCTCCCTGCTGCTCACCAAGCGGCAGGCCGAGCAGCTCGCCGCCCAGCGCCGCCGGGCGGCCGCCCGGGCCGCTGAGCCGGCCGCTGCGGCCCCGACCGCGCCGCCGGCACCGATGAGCGCCGCCCAGCGCCGGGTGGCGCTGCGGCGGCAGCTGAACGCCCTGGTGGCCGCCCGCCACCACCGCACCGGCCAACCGCACGGCAAGATCCATGCCGAGCTGCGCCGGCTCTGCGGCGGCCCGCCGAGCGCCCAGGCGACCATCGAGCAGCTCGAAGAGCGCATCGCCACCGTCCAGACGCTCTGACCCCGCCAGGCCGGCCAGGCCCCTCGACCGCCTTCGGCAGGGCGAGGACCGGCCGAGCCATGCCGCACGGTCACCGCGTCGTCGGAGAGTGCGATGTGCGGAAGCACAAGATCGTGCCCGAACCTGGATGTAGTGCCATCCCTGGCGGGTTGAGACCACTACATCCAGGATCGTGCGCGATCTTGCCCCCGGGGCGTGGGGCGCGGGGCCCGGGGCCCGGGGCCCGGGGCCCGGGGCGTGGGGCCCGGGGCGTGGGGCGTGGGTGCGGGGCGCGACTGCGGGTCGGGCGGGGTGACGGAAAAAGCCGACCGGAGGGCCCTGAAGGGCTCCTCCGGTCGGCTATGTCGTCGGAATGCGGTTGCGGATTCAGTTCGCCATCAGATCGGCGCCACGCCAGCTGAACTCCGGGTCCGTCGCGTACCGCACGGTGATCTTCACGAGATCCTCCGCGTACTTGTTCGCGTGGTGCCCACAGAACACCAGCTCGCTCCCACCCGCCAGAGTGATGCGGAGCTTGCCGGCAGCATTGCAGCGGTCGCACCGTTCATCGGCGGCTGGGGGAGCCACCGTCTCGGGCGGCGGCGTGAGGGTCGGGGTCATCGCCTTCCTCCTCTGGTCGTCACCGATGAACACTCTCTTCGGTCGTTGCTCACCCATCGTGCAACACCCGGGTGGGGCGCTGCCTTCCCTGTGTGCCCGCGGGCGACCGAGGTCACACCTGGCAGGGAGACAGTGTGCCGTGCACCAAGGGTGCCACGTCAACGATCACAAACGGGCAACCGACCGATCACCTTTGAGTGTTCTACGGCTGGTGATCAAACCGACACGGCTGGTTGACGTGAAGGGTCAGTCCAGGTAATCCCGTAGCACCTGCGAACGGGACGGGTGGCGCAGCTTCGACATCGTCTTGGACTCGATCTGCCGGATCCGCTCCCGGGTGACGCCGTACACCTGGCCGATCTCGTCCAGGGTGCGCGGCTGCCCGTCGGTGAGGCCGAAGCGCAGGCGTACCACGCCCGCCTCACGCTCGGAGAGCGTCTGCAGGACCTGCTGGAGCTGGTCCTGGAGCAGAGAGAAGGAGACCGCGTCGACCGCCACCACGGCCTCCGAGTCCTCGATGAAGTCACCGAGCTGGCTGTCGCCCTCGTCGCCGATGGTCTGGTCCAGCGAGATGGGCTCCCGGGCGTACTGCTGGATCTCCAGCACCTTCTCCGGTGTGATGTCCATCTCCTTGGCGAGCTCCTCCGGGGTGGGCTCGCGGCCCAGGTCCTGGAGCAGTTCGCGCTGGATCCGGCCGAGCTTGTTGATCACTTCGACCATGTGCACCGGGATGCGGATGGTGCGGGCCTGGTCGGCCATGGCCCGGGTGATCGCCTGCCGGATCCACCAGGTGGCGTAGGTGGAGAACTTGTAGCCCTTGGCGTAGTCGAACTTCTCGACCGCGCGGATCAGACCCAGGTTGCCCTCCTGGATCAGGTCGAGGAAGGCCATCCCGCGCCCCGTGTAGCGCTTGGCCAGCGACACGACCAGCCGGAGGTTGGCCTCCAGCAGGTGGTTCTTGGCGCGCTCGCCGTCGCGGGAGATCCAGCCCAGGTCCCGCTGCATCTCGCGGGTGAGCTTCTCCTCGCCCTCCTCGGCCGCGCGCAGCCGCTCGGCGGCGTAGAGCCCGGCCTCGATCCGCTTGGCGAGCTCCACCTCCTGCTCCGCGTTGAGCAGCGGCACCTTGCCGATCTGCTTGAGGTACGCCCGGACCGAGTCGGCCGACGCGGTCAGCTCGGCGTCGCGACGCGCCTGCTTGAGCGCCTCGGACTCCTCGTCGTCCCACTCGAAGTCGTTGTCGGTGGCGGAGTTGGCGGCGTCGGTCGCGGCCGCCTGGGCCAGCTCGGCCGGCTCCTCGACCACCACGTCCTCGATCGTGGCCGCGAGCTCCTCGGGGTCGATGTCACCCTCGGCGCCCTCACCCTTGGCCTTGCCGGCGCCGGCGGCCACCGTCGCCTTGGTCGGCCGGGTGGCCTTGGTCGCCTTGGCGGCCGGGGCGGCGGCCTTGGCGGCCACACCGGCGGTGGTGGCGGCCTTGCGGGCGGTCGCCTTGCGTGGGGCGGGAGCCGGGGCCTCGTCGGCGGCGGGCGCCTGCTTCGGGGCGGGCGCGGCGGCCTTCTTGGTCGTCTTGGCGGTGGTGGCCCGGGACGCCGGGGTGGCGGACCGCGCGGCGGCCACCCGGCGACGGGTGCTGGCCGAGCCGTCCACGACCACGGTCACCCCCGCCTCGGAGAGCGCCCGCAGGATCTTCTTGGCCTGGGCCGGGGTCACCTCAGCGGCCTCGACGGTGCGCGCGAGCTGAGCCGACGTCAACTGACCGCCGGCGCTCTGCGCGTGGGCGATCAGAGTGTCGGTGAGCGAGCGAACGTCGGCGCCGGTCTGGCGGGGTTCTGTCACGAATGACCTTCCGGAGGCGAAGAGCGAGCACGGCCGGGTCGTCCGGCGCAGCGTGGCGAACCGTGCCGGGCGATGTCGTTGAGGGGCCCCCGTGTCCCGGGCCGGCCGTCCGGCGGCGGTCCGTGGCGCGTGGGCAGGGTGAATTGTAACGCCGTCTGCGGCGATCATCCTGCGGCGCACGGGTGCTGGCGGCGGGGACCGCCGATTCGGCGCAGTTGTGGACTTTGTAAGGATGATACCGCGCGCGATGCGGGGGGTCCCGGAACGTGCGGGAAGGGGACGAACCATGACTCGTTCGGCACCGGCGCCACGGGAACTGTTGGAGATCGCGATCGAGGTGGCGCGGGACGCGGCGGCCACCGCGTACCGGATGCGCGCCGAGGGGGTCTCGGTCGCGGCGACCAAGAGCACCGCCACGGACGTGGTCACCGCCGCCGACCGTGCGGTCGAGCGGCAGGTCCTCGACGCCCTGGCCAAACTCCGGCCGGACGACTCGGTGCTCGGCGAGGAGTACGGCGGCGGCGAGGCCGGCGACGCGGCCAGCGGGGTGCGCTGGATCGTCGACCCGATCGACGGCACCGTCAACTACCTCTACGGGCTGCCGCACTGCGCGGTGTCGCTGGCCGCCGAGGTCGACGGCGAGGTGGTCGCCGGGGTGGTACGCAACCTGATGACCGGTGAGGAGTGGACGGCCACCGCCGGCGGCGGCGCCTGGCGTGACGGACAGCGGCTGCGCTGCTCGACCGAGACCGACCTGGGGCAGGCGCTGGTCGCCACCGGCTTCGGCTACGACCCGGCGCGCCGGTCGCACCAGGCCCGGGTGATCGCCGAGCTGATCCCGCACGTGCGGGACATCCGCCGGCTCGGCGCCGCCGCGCTGGACCTCTGCCTGGCCGCCGAGGGGCGGGTGGACGCCTACTACGAGAAGGGGCTGGCCGCCTGGGACCAGGCGGCCGGCGGCCTGGTGGCGAGCGAGGCGGGGCTGCGGGTGGCCGGGCTCGGCGGGCTGCCGGCCGGCCCGGACCTGGTGATCGCCGCGCCGGCGGCGCTCTTCGCGCCGCTGCACGACCGGCTCGCCGACCTGGACGCCTCCGGCGGCCCCTGACCGTCCGGACCACCGCCCGGCCGCCAGCCGACCGGTCCCGCGCCGCGCCGACCGGTCCCGTGCCCGCCCGGGACGGCCGGACCCGCGCCCCGGGGCGAGCGGACCGGCGTCGACGCCGACCCGCGCCCGGTCGGCGATGGGACACCAGCCCCGCGCCCGGGTTCCGCGCCGCGCCGGGGCGATGATCCGGGAAGACGGCGACAGGGCGGTGTCCCGGACGGGGACACCGCCCTGTCGGCGGCACCTGGCACGTGATCCGGTCAGTTCTCCACCGGCATCGGGCAGGAGCCGGCCGGCGCCGCGGGGGCGCCCAGGTCACCGAGGGACTGGTTGACCTCGGTGGTGGTGGCGAGCTGCTGGAAGCCGTTGCCGAGCACCACGTCGACCGTGTCGTCCTTCCGGGTGGCCTCGTACGCCGTCTTGGCGTTGTTGAGGAAGTAGGCCCGCAGCAGGTGCGCGGAGCCCACGCCCTTCGGGCCGTACCGCAGCACCGCGACCCCCTCGAAGCCCTTGGGTTCGTTGCCGACCTTCTTGACCTGGAACTTGCGGTTGCGGAAGTCGTCGGCGACGGTGCCGGCCCGGCCCGGCTCGCCGGTGCCGTTCAGCACGCTGATCTTGACGTCCTTGGGCTCGCGGAGTGTGACGTCGGCGAGCGGCCAACCCTCTGGACAGCCTCCGGCCATGCCTGCCTTGCCCTGGGTGTCCTTGACCATGGCCACGACGACGAAGACCAGGGCGACGACCGCCAGCAGACCGACGACAACGAGTGCTCGCACTCGCGCAAAACTCATCTGGGCGCTCCCCGGACAGTGGTGGGTGGTGGCGGGCGCCGGCGGTCGGGCTGCCCCGCCGGCCGTCGAGTACGCCGCTGAGGTTAGCGGTTGTCCGACCGTCGCGTGGAAACAGTCCGACATGCCGGCGCGCCACCGGGGAAGCGGGTACTACTACCCCTATCTTCGTGTCGCCTGAGTCACATTGGGAACAACTCAGGGTGCGTGGGCGTACATCCCAGCCACGAGGGCGGTATACATGCCTCGCTCGAAGGGGGTAAGGTTCCGCGCTCGCTGGGTAGTGCCCCTGGCGGCCCGGCCCGAACGGCCGTCGGGTCGGGTGACCGACACAAACGGTGGCCGGCCAGTGGGAACCGAAACAGCGTCGCCCGGCGTTACAACCGGAAGCGACAATATCGATATTGGAGAGTGAGACCGATGGCCACCGACTACGACGCTCCGCGTCGCGACGAGGTCGACCTCGGCGAGGACAGCCTGGAAGAGCTCAAGGCCCGGCGGGTCGACTCACAGTCGGGCGCCGTGGACGTCGACGAGGCCGAGGTGGCCGAGAGCTTCGAGCTGCCCGGTGCCGACCTGGCCGACGAGGAGCTGACCGTCAAGGTCCTCCCGATGCAGCAGGACGAGTTCCGGTGCGGCCGCTGCTTCCTCGTACACCACCGCAGCCAGTTGGCGGTCGAGCGCAACGGCGACCTGATCTGCCGCGAGTGCGTCTGATCCTGACACCACACACCGGCGGCGGCCTCCTCGACGGGGCCGCCGCTGTCCGAGCTGCCGTGCGCCGGCGGTGGGTTACTGCTTGACTCGAAACGGGCAGTCACCATGCCGACGGAGGATTTCGGGAGGTCGGACGGATGAACGAGCGGGGCGAGCGGAGCGGCGGATCCGGTACGGAGGCGACGCGCTCCGGCAGCGGGTCGGATCCGGCCGGCCCGCCGGACGCCACGACCCATCCGCAGTCGGGCGTCACCGGCCCGCACCCGGGCGTCCCGCCCGCCGCGCCGACGGCTGACCCGGGCGACCATGCCAGGGAGGAGCTGGGCGCCACCGTGGCGGCGCTGACCGCCGACGACATCGCACCGGCCGAACGCCGCCAACTGCTCACCCGGCTGGTGGGGCAGGCCCGGGCGCGCGGGCTGGCCGACCTGTTCAAACCGAAGGCCGCGCTGCGCTGGATGACCGACGCGGTCGCCGACGTCGCCCCGCACGTGCCGGTCCGCGACCTCGCCACCCTGCGCCGGCACTTCCCGGGGCTCGACGACGAGGCCATCGCGCAGCGGCTGGTCCGCAACGCCGCCCGGGCCACCGCCGGGGTGGGCGCGGCCGGCGGGGGAGTCGCCGCGGTCGAGTGGGTCGCCACCCCCACCCTGCTCTCGGCGCCCGTGCTGCTGGCCGCCGAGACCGTCGCGGTGGTGGCGGTCGAGCTGAAGCTGATCGGCGAGCTGCACGAGGTCCACGGCGTTCCGCTGCCCACCGGGGGCACCCAGCGGGCGGTCGCCCTGGTGCAGTCCTGGGCCGGTCAGCGGGGAATCAACCCGATGACGCCCGGGGTGGGCGTCAGCGCGGTGCTCGGCACCGCCGCCCGCAAGGAGCTGCGCGACACCCTGCTCAAGCGGTTCGGCCGCAACCTCACCACCCTCGGCCCGTTCCTCACCGGCGCCGCGGTGGCCAGCTACCTCAACCGGCGCTCCACCCTGGCGCTGGCCGAGCAGCTCCGGCGCGACCTGCGCAAGCAGGCCGCAACCCTGCCCGGAGGCCGCCCGGCCCGGCCCTGAACGACGGCCTCAGGCCGCGTCCCGGGCCGCCAGGACCGCCTCGGCCAGCGCGACCGGGTGGCGGGTGCTCACCACCCAGAACGGGGTCGGATCCGCCGGATCGTCCAGCACCACCTGTACCGCGCCGCCGATCCACGGCCGCTGCACCACGAACGCGAGCGGGTCCGACCCGACGCCGAGCACCTCACGGCGGCCGGCCGCGTCCAGCGGCACGACGTCGGCGACGAACCGGACGGGGAGCCGGGCGTCGTCCACCAGCAGCTCACCACCGCGGACCGCGACCCGGACCCGGCCCAGCCACCACAGTCCCGCCGCCGTCGCCGGGGGCAGCACCACGAAGGGCAGCCAGGCGCGCACCCCCGGCGCGCCCATCCACACCTCGACGGCGAGCAGCCCGGACAGGGCCAGCCCGGCCAGCCAGAACCACCAGGGCAGGCCGAGCCGCTCGGAGTACTCCGCGGCCGCCGCGGTGCGCGGGGCCGGCGACGACGGGGAAGGCGACGCGCTCACTCCTGCCAGGGTACGGCGCACGGCGGGCGGTCGACCCGGCAGGATGGCAGGGTCACCCCGCGAACGCCGACGGAAGAGGGAGACCGTGACCCACGTCGTACCCGTGCCCGTGCGGCAGCTCGACCCGGAGCTGCCGCTGCCCGCGTACGCCCATCCCGGCGACGCCGGCGCCGACCTGGTGGCCGCCGCGGACGTCGAGCTGCCCCCCGGCGGCCGGGCCCTGGTCCCCACCGGGGTCGCGCTGGCCCTGCCGGAGGGGTACGTCGGGCTGGTGCACCCGCGCTCCGGCCTGGCCGCCAGGCTCGGCGTGACGGTGCTCAACGCGCCCGGTACGGTCGACGCCGGCTACCGGGGTGAGATCCTGGTCAACCTGATCAACCATGATCGGATCACTCCGGCGAAGATCTCCCGTGGCGATCGGATCGCGCAGCTCGTTGTGCAGCGGGTGGAGCGGGCCGATTTCCGGCCGGTGGCGGAGCTGCCCGACTCCCGGCGCGGCGCCGGGGGGCACGGGTCCACCGGCGGACACGCCGGGCTCGTGCCGCCGCCGGCGGACCCCGCCGGCCGGGAAGACCCGGACCGGGCGGGCGGACGGACGGAAGAGGTGGCAGGGTGAGTGCGAACAGCGGAGGGTGGACGCAGTGATCTTCAGTCGAAAGCGGGCCGGTGGCGGGCGGCACGCCCATGACGAGCGGGCCACCGAGGTCCTCGACTCCTACGACGCCGAGGAGACCCCGACGACTCCGTCGCGTGGTCCCTACGACATCTCGGAGGCGCCGGACGACGTGCAGCGGCTCGACCTGGGCAGCCTGCACATCCCGGCGGTGCCCGAGGTCGAGGTGCGGGTGCAGGCCGATCCGCAGGGCGTGATCCAGCAGGTCGTACTGGTGCACGGGGAGAACGCGCTCCAGCTCGGCGTCTTCGCCGCGCCCCGCTCCGAGGGCATCTGGGACGAGGTGCGCGAGGAGATCCGGCAGTCGCTCTTCGCCGACGGCGCCGCCGCCCAGGAGACCCAGGGCGAGTACGGCACCGAGCTGCACGCCCGGGTGCGGACCCAGGACGGCATCACCGACCTGCGTTTCGTCGGCGTCGACGGGCCGCGCTGGATGGTCCGCGGGGTCTACCAGGGCGCCGCCGCGACCGACCCGGCCGCCGCCGGACCGCTCCGGCAGTGCATGGACGGCCTGGTGGTGGACCGGGGGCAGGAGGCCAAGCCGGTCCGCGAGCCGTTGCCGCTGCGGCTGCCCCGCGAGGTCGCCGAACAGGCCGAGCAGGCCGGGGGCGCTCCGGCGCCGGCCCCGCGCGAGGCCTGAGCGGGACCAGGGACGTAGCGCACCGGGCCCGGCACCGTCCACGACAGGTGCCGGGCCCGGTGCCGTACCCGGCGGGACCGCCGCCGCGCCGCATCGGCGTACGCTGGCGGAACGGTCCCGGTGTTCCGGGGCCGGGCCAGCGCCGGCGTGGACCGGCCAGCGGGGAGAGGGTGGCGCGGAGGTCATGACGACCGACGAGGGCCGGGTGTCGCTGCGGCGCATCCTGCGACGGCTCACCGCCAGCGAGGCCGAGATCGAGGCGCAGGAGCTGCGCCGGGAGAGCGCCGAGTCCGGCGGGGTGCCGGCCCAGCAGTGCATGCGCGGGCAGGTGGTGTCGGTCTCCGGCCGGCTCCGCACGGTGTGCTACACCCCGCGGACCAACCTGCCGACCCTGGAGGCGGACCTCTACGACGGCAGCGACGTGGTGACCCTGGTCTGGTTGGGGCGGCGGCACATCGCCGGCATCGAACCCGGGCGGCACCTGATCGCGCGTGGCCGCGTCGCGGTCCGGGACGACCGCAAGGTGATCTACAACCCGTACTACGAGCTGGAGTCGCCGAAGTGACCACCGGACAGCACCGGGCCACCGAGCCGGAGACCGGGCCGGAGGGCGACGAGCGGCTGCCCACCATGGCCGAGCAGATGGCCGAACAGCTCGGCGGCTGGCGCGGGCTGGTCGAGTCCAGCATCCCGGTCGTCGTCTTCGTCCTCGCCAACGTCGTCGGCGAGCTGCGGCCCGCCGTGATCGCCTCGGTGGGCGTGGCGCTGCTGATCGCCGTCGTCCGGCTGGCCCAGCGCCGGCCGGTGCGACACGCGGTCAACGGGCTCTTCGGCGTCGCCATCGGCGCGGGGATCGCCTGGCGGACCGGGGATGAGCGGGATTTCTACCTCCCCGGCATCCTCTACGGCATCGGCTACGGCGTGGCGTTGCTCATCTCGGCGGCGATCCGCCAGCCCCTGGTCGGCTGGATCTGGTCGGTGCTGGTCGCCAAGGGCCGCGCCGAGTGGCGGGACGACCCCCGCCTGGTGCGCACCTTCACCCAGCTCACCGTGCTCTGGGGCGTGGTCTGGCTGGCCAAGGTGGGCGTGCAGGCGGGGCTCTACCTGGCCCACCAGGACACCCTGCTGGGCGTCGCCCGGCTGGCGCTGGGCTACCCGCCGTACGCGCTGCTCCTGCTGATCACCGTCTGGACCGTGCGTCGGGTGACCCGGGAGACGGCGCCGCGGCCGCTGCCGGGGGCCTGAGCCGCCCGGCCCGGCTCACCGCTGGCCGCGGGTCCGCTCGACGCTGTCCGGGCCGAGGATGACCGCCCGGACGTCGTCCTCCACCTCGGCGGTGCACACGAAGATCAGCTCGTCGCCGGCCTCGATCGGGTCGTCCGGGCTGGGCACCAGCACCCGCTTGCCGCGCAGGATGGCGACCAGGGCGGCGTCCCGGGGGATCGGCACCGCGTGGATCGGCTGGCCGACGTACGGAGCGGTCGGCGGCAGAGTGATCTCCACCAGGTTCGCCTCGCCCTGCCGGAAGGTCATCAGCCGGACCAGGTCGCCGACGGTGACCGCCTCCTCCACCAGGGCGGCCATCACCCGTGGCTTGCTGACCGCCACGTCGACGCCCCACTGCTCGGTGAAGAGCCACTCGTTCTCGGCCCGGTTGACCCGGGCGACCACCCGGGGCACCGCGAACTCGGTCTTGGCCAGCAGCGACACCACCAGGTTGACCTTGTCGTCACCGGTCGCCGCGACCACCACGTCGCAGCCGGCGACGTTCGCCTCCTCCAGGCTGGTCAGCTCGCAGGCGTCGGCGAGCACCCAGTCGGCGGCGGGCACCCGGTCCGGGCGCAGCATCCGGGGCTGGCGCTCGATCAGCATCACCTGGTGGCCGTTGTCGATCAGCTCCTGGGCGATCGAGCGGCCCACGTTGCCGGCGCCGGCGATGGCGATCCGCATGCTCAGTGCCCTCCTTCGGCCGGTGCCGCGGCCACCGCGGTGACCGAGGCGGCGATGTCGTCGGTGACCAGCACGTAGAGCTGGTCGCCCTCCTGCACCACGGTGGACGCGTTGGGCAGGGTGCCGATGCCGAAGCGGGTGAGGTACGCGACCCGGGCCCCGGTCGCCGCCTCCAACTGGCGCAGCGGCCGGCCGATCCACTCTCTGTGCACCGGCACCTCGACGATCGAGACGGTGCTGGTCGGGTCGCGGAAGATCTCCACGTTCCCCTCGGGGACCAGGTGCCGCAGCATCCGGTCGGCCGTCCAGCGGACGGTGGCCACGGTGGGGATGCCGAGCCGCTCGTAGACCTGGGCCCGGCGCTGGTCGTAGATCCGGGCGGCGACCCGGGAGACGCCGAACGTCTCGCGGGCCAGCCGGGCCGAGATGATGTTGGAGTTGTCGCCGCTGGAGACCGCCGCGAAGGCGTCCGCCCGCTCGATGCCGGCCTGGCGGAGCACCTCGCCGTCGAAGCCGGCCCCGGTGACGGTGACGCCGGCGAAGTCGGGGCCGAGGCGGCGGAACGCGTCGGCGTCCTGGTCGATCACGGCCACCGAGTGCCCCCGGGACTCCAGGCTGTGGGCCAGCGTCGAGCCGACCCGACCGCAGCCCATGATCACGACATGCACGGTGTCCCTCCCAAGGTGCCCCGTCGACGCGGGCCTGTCGTCTGCGAGCCTGCCACGTCCGGTGCTCCGGCGGGGGACCGACGGTACCCCGCGGGCGCGCCACCGGTTGATCAGGCACCCCCGACGGTCGGCCCCGGGTGGTCGTACCCTTAGCGCTTGTGGCCAGTCCCACCTCGCTGCTGAAGCGACTCCTCGTCGGTCGACCGTTCCGGTCCGACCGGCTCCAGCACACCCTCCTGCCGAAGCGTGTCGCCCTGCCGGTCTTCGCCTCCGACGCCCTCTCCAGCGTCGCGTACGCCCCCGACGAGATCCTGCTGACCCTCTCCATCGCCGGGGCCTCGGCGTACCTCTTCTCCCCGTGGATCGCTCTCGCGGTGGTCGTGGTGATGCTCACCGTGGTGGCCAGCTACCGGCAGAACGTGCACGCCTACCCCTCCGGCGGCGGCGACTACGAGGTGGCGACGGTCAACCTGGGGCCCCGGGCCGGGGTGGCGGTGGCCAGCGCGCTCCTGGTCGACTACGTGCTCACCGTCGCGGTGTCGGTCTCCTCCGGGGTGGCCAACCTCGGCTCCGTGGTGCCCTTCGTGGCCACCCACAAGGTGCTGATCGCGGTCCTCGCGGTGGTGGTGCTGACCGCGATGAACCTGCGCGGGCTGCGCGAGTCGGGCAACGCCTTCGCGATCCCCACCTACGGCTTCATCATCGTGATGGTCGGGATGATCCTCACCGGGCTGGTCCGGATCTTCGTGCTCGGCGACGACCTGCGGGCGCCCAGCGCCGGGCTGGAGATCCAGGCCGAGCACAGCGTGACCGGCCTCGCCCTGGTCTTCCTGTTGTTGCGTACGTTCTCCTCCGGCTGTGCCGCGCTCACCGGTGTGGAGGCCATCTCCAACGGCGTCCCGGCGTTCAAGGCGCCGAAGAGCCGCAACGCCGCCACCACCCTGCTGCTGCTCGGCACCATCGCGGTGACCATGCTGGTCGGCATCATCTGGCTGGCCAAACTGACCGGCCTGCAGTTCGTCGAGGACCCGGAGCTGCAGATCCTCGCCGGCCCCGAGGGCTACGTGCAGAAGACCGTCACCACCCAGCTCGGCGAGACGGTCTTCGGCTCCGGCTCGGTGCTGCTCTACGTGGTCGCCGGGGCGACCGCGCTGATCCTCTTCCTGGCCGCGAACACCGCCTTCAACGGCTTCCCGGTGCTCGGGTCGATCCTCGCCCAGGACCGCTACCTGCCCCGGCAGCTGCACACCCGCGGCGACCGGCTGGCGTTCTCCAACGGCATCCTCTTCCTGGCCGCCTTCGCGATCGTGCTGATCGTCGGCTTCCAGGCCGAGGTGACCAAGCTGATCCAGCTCTACATCGTCGGGGTGTTCGTCTCGTTCACGCTCTCCCAGGCCGGCATGATCCGGCACTGGAACCGGCACCTGCGCAAGGAGCGGGACCCGGAGATCCGCCGGCGGATGACCCGGTCCCGGGCGATCAACAGCTTCGGCATGGCGATGACCGGCACCGTGCTGGTCATCGTGCTGCTGACCAAGTTCCTGCTCGGCGCCTGGATCGCCATCGCCGCGATGGCCATGATCTACGCGCTGATGCTCGCCATCCGCCGGCACTACGACCGGGTCGCCGTCGAGCTGACCCCGGACGAGGGCCGGCCCGTGCTGCCCGCCCGCAACCACGCCATCGTGCTGGTCAGCAAGCTGCACCAGCCGACCCTGCGGGCTATCGCGTACGCCCGGGCCACCCGGCCCGACACGCTCACCGCGGTGACCGTGAACGTCGACGACAAGGACACCCGGCAGTTGCAGGCCGAGTGGCAGCGCCGCGAGCTGCCCGTCCCGCTGACCGTCGTCGACTCGCCGTACCGGGAGATCACCCGCCCGATCCTGAACTTCGTCGCCTCCACCCGCCGGGAGTCGCCCCGCGACGTGGTCACCGTCTTCATCCCCGAGTACGTCGTGGGCCGCTGGTGGGAGAACCTGCTGCACAACCAGAGCGCGCTTCGGCTCAAGGGCCGGCTGCTCTTCGAGCCGGGCGTTATGGTCACCAGCGTGCCCTGGCAACTCGCCTCCACCGCCAGCAAGAACCTGGACCGGCTCGACGCCACCCTGAGCCGCACCCCCGCCCGGGGGCCGCGGGTGGCGCCGCGCTCCACCCTGCCGCCGCGCGTCCCACCGGTGGACTCCGGGCCGCCCGGCGAGACCGGACCGATCGGCGGTGACCGCCCGTGACCGCCGAGCGCGACCCGGCCCGGCGGGACGGGCTGGAAGAGGCCGAACGGGTCGAGTTGACCGTCGACGCGGTCGCCCCGGGCGGGCACTGCGTGGCCCGGGTGGACGGCCAGGTGGTCTTCGTCCGGCACGCGCTGCCCGGCGAGCGGGTGATCGCCGAGGTGACCGAACTGCACAAGGGCTTCGCCCGCGCCGACGCCGTCGAGATCCTGACGGCGTCGGCGGACCGGGTGGAGCAGCCCTGCCCGTACGCGAAGCCGGGTCGCTGCGGCGGCTGCGACCTCCAGCACGTCACCCGCGCCGCCCAGCTGGAGTGGAAGAGCACGGTCGTCCGCGAGCAGCTCACCCGCCTCGGTGGCCTCACCGACGCGGAGGTCGACGCCCTCGGCGTCACCGTCGCGGCGCTGCCCGGCGGGGCGCTCGGCTGGCGCTCCCGCGTCCGGTACGCGGTCGACGCCGCCGGCCGGGCCGGGCTGCTCAAGCATCGCTCGCACGAGGTGGTGCCGATCGAGCGCTGCCTCATCGCCCACCCGACGATCCAGCAGCTGCCGGTGCTCACCCCGTCGGGCGCGCGCTGGCCGGACGCCGAGGCGGTCGAAACGGTCGCCTCCACCGGCGGGGACGTCACCATCGCCACCGTCACCGAGGGGGTCGCCACGCCGGTCGAGGGCCCGGAGACGGTCCACGAGCGCGCCGCCGGACGGGACTGGACCCTGCCCGCCGGCGGCTTCTGGCAGGTCCACCCGGCCGCCGCCGACACCCTGGTCGGGGCGGTCCTCGACCTGCTCGACCCGCGCCCCGGCGAATCCGCCTGGGACCTGTACGGCGGGGCCGGGCTCTTCGCCGCCGCGCTCGCCGGCCGGGTCGGCCCGGACGCCCGGATCACCCTGGTCGAGTCCTCCGCGCAGGGCGCCGCCGCCGCCCGGGAGAACCTGGCCGACCTGCCCCGGGTCGAGGTGGTGGCCGCCCGCGTGGAGACCGCGCTGGCCCGCCGCCGGGTCACCGGCCCGGTCGACCTGGTGGTGCTCGACCCGCCGCGCTCCGGGGCTGGCGCCCCGGTGGTCCGGGACGTGGCCGCCGCCCGGCCGCGCGCGGTCGCGTACGTGGCGTGCGACCCGGCCGCCTTCGCCCGGGACGTGCGCACCTTCACCGGGCTCGGCTGGCGGCTGGCCGCACTGCGCGGCTTCGACCTGTTCCCGATGACCCAGCACGTGGAGCTGGTCGGGTTGCTCCTGCCGCCCGCGCGGTGACTAGCCTGACCCGATGAAGATCGTCGGGTTGATGTCGGGAACCTCGTACGACGGGGTGGACGTGGTCGCCGCCGAGTTCACCGCCGACGGCGACGCGCTGCGGATGCGTCCGCTGGGGCACCGGGAACTGGGCTACGACGAGGCGCTGCGGGAGCAGATCGGGGCGCTGCTGCCCCCGGCGGCCACCACGATCGAGGCGGTGTGCCGGCTGGACAACGCCCTCGGCGAGGTCTTCGCCGACGCCGCCGCGCTCGGGGTCGAGCTGGCCGGCGGGCACGCCGACCTGGTGGTCTCGCCCGGCCAGACCGTCTTCCACTGGGTCGAGGCCGGCGTCACCCGGGGCACCCTCCAGCTCGGCGCGCCGGCCCGGGTGGCCGCCCGGGTCGGCGTACCCGTGCTGTCGGACCTGCGCGCGGCGGACGTCGCGGCCGGCGGCCAGGGCGCGCCGCTGGTGCCGGCCTTCGACGCGCTGCTGCTCGACCCGGCCGGCGGGCCGCGGGCGGCGCTCAACCTGGGCGGCATCGCCAACCTCACCGTGGTCGCCCCGGACGCGCCGGTCCTCGGGTACGACGTGGGCCCCGCCAACGCGCTGCTGGACGCGGCGGCCCGGCGCCTGCTGGGCCGCCCCTGCGACCTCGACGGCGCCCGTGCGGCGGCCGGCCGGGTGCACGACGGCCTGCTGGACGTGCTGCTGGCCGAGCCGTACTACGCGGCGCCGCCGCCCAAGTCGACCGGCAAGGAACTCTTCCACGCCGGCTACCTGGACGAGCGGCTGGCCGCCGTGGGGGAACAGGTGGCCCCGGACGACGTGCTCGCCACGCTGACCGAGCTGACCGCCCGGACGGTGGCCGCCGAGTGCGACCGGCACCGGGTCACCGAGGTGGTCGCGGCCGGTGGGGGAGTGCGCAACCCCACACTGCTCGGCCGGCTGGCCGCCCTCGGCGCCGGCCGCTGGCGGCTGCGCACCACCGACGAGCTGGGGGTGCCGGCGCAGGCCCGGGAGGCGTACGCCTTCGCCCTGCTCGGTTGGCTCTCCTGGCACGGCCTGCCGGGGGCGATCCCCTCGGTGACCGGCGCCCGGACGGCCGCCGTGCTGGGCTCGTGGACCCCGTCCGGGCCGCCGTACGGCGCGACCCCGCCCGCCGCGCCGCGGCGGCTGCTGGTCCAGCGGTGAGGCTGGGAGCCGGCTGGGATGATCCACGGCCGGGCTGCGGTGTCGCGGGTGGCCGATAGACTCTCTCGTCATGAGTGTTGAATCGGACACGGCCCACCACGGTCGGCTGCTGGGCGCGGTGCACGGTCCGCAGGACGTGAAGCGGATGACCGCCGAGCAGCTGGACATCCTCGCCGCCGAGATCCGTGACTTCCTGATCGCCAAGGTCTCCCGCACCGGCGGGCACATCGGCCCGAACCTGGGTGTGGTGGAACTGACGCTGGCCATGCACCGGGTCTTCGACTCCCCCCGTGACCGGCTCCTGTTCGACACCGGCCACCAGGCGTACGTGCACAAGATCCTCACCGGCCGGCAGGACGGCTTCGACAAGCTGCGCCAGCGCGGCGGCCTCTCCGGCTACCCCAGCCAGGCCGAGAGCGAGCACGACCTGATCGAGAACTCGCACGCCTCCACCGCCCTGTCCTACGCCGACGGGCTGGCCAAGGCGTACGCCCTGCGCGGCGAGCAGCGCAGCGTGGTCGCCGTGGTTGGCGACGGCGCGCTGACCGGCGGCATGTGCTGGGAGGCGCTGAACAACATCGCCACCGCCGGCAACCCCCTCGTCATCGTGGTCAACGACAACGGCCGGTCGTACTCGCCGACCATCGGCGGCCTCGCCGACCACCTCTCCTTCCTGCGGCTCAACCCCGGCTACGAGAAGGTCCTCGACACGGTCAAGGACGCCCTCGGCTCCACCCCGCTGGTCGGCAAGCCGATGTACGAGGTGCTGCACGCCGTCAAGAAGGGCATCAAGGACGCGGTCGCGCCGCAGGCGATGTTCGAGGACCTCGGCATCAAGTACGTCGGCCCGGTCGACGGGCACGACATCGCCGCGGTCGAGTCGTCGCTGCGCGCCGCGAAGAACTTCGGCGGCCCGGTGATCGTGCACGCGGTCACCCGCAAGGGCTACGGTTACCGCCCGGCCGAGGAGGACGAGGCGGACTGCCTGCACGGCCCCGGCGGCGCCTTTGACGTGGAGACGGGCAAGCTCGTCGCCGCGCCCGCGGTCAAGTGGACCCATGTCTTCGCCGACGAGTTGGTCGCCATCGCCGACGAGCGCCCCGACGTGGTGGGCATCACCGCCGCGATGGCCGAGCCGACCGGCATCGCCAAGCTCGCCCGCAAGTACCCCGAGCGGGTGTACGACGTCGGCATCGCCGAGCAGCACGCCGCCACCTCGGCCGCCGGCCTGGCGATGGGCGGGCTGCACCCGGTGGTGGCGGTCTACGCGACCTTCCTCAACCGCGCCTTCGACCAGGTCCTGCTGGACGTGGCGATGCACAGGCTGCCGGTCACGTTCGTGCTGGACCGGGCCGGCATCACCGGCCCGGACGGGCCGAGCCACTACGGCATCTGGGACATGTCGGTCTTCGGTGTGGTGCCCGGCCTGCGGATCGCCGCGCCCCGGGACGCCAGCAGCCTCCGCGAGGAGCTGCGCGAGGCGGTGGCGGTCGACGACGGTCCCACCATCGTCCGCTTCCCGACCGGCACCGTCGCCGCCGACCTGCCGGCGGTCCGCCGCGTCGGCACCGTCGACGTGCTGGCCGAGTCGGCGCGTACCGACGTGCTGCTGGTCGCGGTCGGCTCCTTCGGCCAGCTGGGCATGGAGGTCGCCGCCCGCCTTGCCGAGCAGGGCTACGGCGTCACCGTGGTCGACCCGCGCTGGGTCCGTCCGGTCCCCGCCGAGCTGGTCGAGCTGGCCGCCGGCCACCGGCTCGTGGTCACCGTCGAGGACGGCGTCCGGGTGGGCGGCGTCGGCGACGCGCTCGGCCAGGCCATGCGGGACGCCGACGTCCGGGTTCCGCTGCGTGACCTCGGCGTGCCCGCCGACTGGCACCCGCACGGCACCCGGGCGCAGATCCTCGCCGACCTGGGGCTGACCGCGCAGGACGTGGCCCGGAACGTCACCGGCTGGATCTCCGGCCTGGACGCCGAGCCGGTGGAGCCGGTCCGGCTGCCCGCCAGCGAGGCCAGCCAGAACTGATCGCCGCGCCCGACGGGCGGTCCCGGTTTCTCCGGGGCCGCCCGTCGGCGTCTGCGAGACACCGTGCTCCCACCGTCAGCGCCGCATCAGCCCCGACTGCGAGGAAGCCCCGTGGTCCGACGTCGAGGAGGGCCCGGCGGCGCGACGCCCTGGAGGCCCGGTGGCGCGACGCCCTGGAGGCCCGGTGGCGCGACGCCCTGGAGGCCCGGCGGCGCGACGCCGAGGAAGCCCGACGAGAGCGATCCCCGCGCGGGGCTCCACGTCACGCCCACCGTCGGTCTCGGCCACGATGTGCGCCGCCGGCGCGGTCCACTGCGCTGTTGCCGCTGACATCCCGGCCTGCGCCCACGCCTGCACCGGCGGTAGTGCCTTGCACGTGCTTTAGAGCTGATGACGTAAACGACTCACCGCGCCCCCGGGTCGGGCCTGCCCTCCCGCCCACCTCCGCCCCCCGGCTCGGCTCGGCTTGCCCCGGCCCGGCTCGCCCCGGTGCCGGTCCGGGGTGACGTCGACGCGTGAAGATCGTGCTGCTACTTCCTGGAAGTAGTGGCATCAGCGCGGCGAGGATGCCACTACTTCCAGGAAGTAGCGCGATCTTGAAGGCGCGGGGGTGATCGGCGACCGGCAACCGGCGGCGTGCGAGTCGTTGGCGTCATCAGCTCCAAAGGGCGGTGTGAGGGATCCGTTGGCCTAGCCGGGTCCAGGACGGTGCGCGGGCGGGCGGGCGGGCGGTGCGCGGGCGGGGCACTGCGGGGCGGTCCGGAGGGCTGTGCGGGTTGGTGCAGGCGGCGGGCGGGGGCTCGACAGCCGCCGGGTCTGCGCTGACTCGCCGCCGCTGTCAGCTTCGAAGGGCAAGCACCGGCCTCGCGCCCCAGCCGGCGCGGCCACGGGGCCGGCCCGGCGGCCGGGTCCTCCTGACCACCGGCCGGCCTGGCGGCGAAGTCGGCTTGGTGGCCGGAGTCTGCCTTGCCACGGGTTGGCCTTGCCACGGGTTGGCCTTGCCACGGGTTGGCCTTGCCACGGGTTGGCCTTGCCACGGGTTGGCCTTGCCACGGGTTGGCCTTGCCACGGGTTGGCCTTGCCACGGGTTGGCCTTGCCACGGGTCGGCCTTGCCACGGGTCGGCCTTGCCACGGGTCGGCCTTGCCACGGGTCGGCCTTGCCACGGGGTCGGCCTGGCGGCGGGGCTGACCGCGGGCTGGCGTCAGCGGCCGCCGACGGAGCGGTAGTAGGTCTTCTCCGCGCCGGCGAGGCTGAAGGTCTGCTTCGCCGCCGGCATCGGCACGACCACGAGGCCGGGGCGGTCCACCAGCCGGGGGGTGCCCGGCGGTACCGCGAGCGTGGCGTCCCGGTTGCCCCGCCAGGTCAGCACGACAAGCGGCTGCCCCGGCACCGGCAGCACGTACGTCTGCAGGGGGTTGGACCGGTCGGCGGGGGAGACCACCGGGGGGCCGTCGCCGGCCGGGCGGTAGACCACCGAGGTCATCGTCCCGGCGTCGGTCTCCCAGCTGAGCTGCTCCAGGTCACCCGGGTCGTCGCCGCCGCCCAGCGCCATCTCGCCGATGGCCCGGACGGTCACCTTCTCCATCGGCCACGACTCGGGCACCGAGCGGGGCGCGTCCCGGTCGCCGATCCGGCGCGGGATGCTGCCGAACGGGCCCCGCTCGTCGGCGAGCACGCAGGTGTCCAGCCCGTCCAGGGCCCGCCGACCGGAGCCCGTCTCGTCCCGCACCAACGGGTACCGGGGGTCGGTGGTGGCGGTGCCGAGGTCGAGCAGCCGGTCCGCGGCCCGGCCCCGGGGCAGCGACTCGGTGGCCCGCAACGTCGCGGTCACCGGCACCGCCGCGCAGGCCGGCACCGCCGCCCGGGCGCTGAGCCCGTCGGTCACCATCAGCGCCCGGCCGTCCGGGCCGAGCAGCCGCTCCACCCGCCCCGAGGTCAGGTAGCGGCGCCCGTCGGGCAGCTGCACCGGCAGCACGTCGGCGTACGCCAGATAGCCGGGATCGGTGTACTCGGTGGCCCGGTCGACCCGGTACCGGCCGCCGGACCCGTCGAGCTGGAGCAGCCAGGAGGCGCTCTCGCCGGGCACGTCGGCGACGACCAGGGCCAGCGGGGCGCCGCCGACCTCCCCCGACCAGAGGATGCCGGACGACGGCAGGTGGGCCCGGTCGTCGATCGGCGACCGCCAGGCCCGTACCGCCTCGGTCACCGCCCTCGTCGCGGCGGCGTCGCCGGCGAGCGAGCCGCGCGGCGGCCACACCGGCAGGGTGCCGTCCAGGCTGTCGTAGCCCATCCGCAGCTCCGGCGACCGGCGCTCGGTGACCGGACCGCACGCTGTCACCAGGAGCGCCGCGGTGAGCAGCGCGATGGCCCTCACGCCGCGCCGGCGGACTCGAGCCACCTGTACGCCCCCCGATCCCGTCACCGTCGTTGTCGGAAGCCCACATGGTACGCAACGCCCGCGGGCGCGGGCGCGGCCGCCCGGGGGCCCGGGGACGGCAGGACTCACCAGGGACAGCGCGTGGATTTCGTGTGATTTTCCGGCTCCGGTAGACTCCGCCGACTGTGACGTCTGCCGAGCCCCGTGGCGAATCCGCACCGGACCCCGACGCTCCCACCGGCGCGAGCCGGGGCACCGCCACGGCGGTGGCGGACGTCGCCACACCGGAGCCGACGACCGTACCCGCCGTCGGCGTGGCCCCGGACGTCGTACCCGAGGGGCGGCGGACCGCGACGCGGCGCGACGGCGCCGCGGCGCCCGCGTGGGCACGGCGGTGGCGCTGGACCCCCCGGCGCAAGGACCTCACGGTGTACGGGATCTTCCTGTTCGCCGCCCTCTGGGTGACCAGCCAGATCTGGGTCGACCCGGCCGGCCGGGTCGCCTCGCTCTACAGCAGCGACCCGGCGCAGGTGCAGTTCTTCCTCGCCCACTCGGTGCGGGTGGTGCTGCACGGCGAGTTCCCGTTCTACACCGACCAGTTCAACTACCCCGACGGCGTCAACCTGATGGCGAACACGGCGGTGCTGGCGCTGGGCATCCCGATGGTGCCGGTCACCCTGCTCTTCGGGCCCGCCGTGTCCTTCGTGGTGCTGGTCACCCTCGGCCTGGCCGGCACCGCCGCGGGCTGGTACCACGTGCTCTCCCGGCACCTGGTGGGGCGGCGGCTGGCGGCCGCCGTCGGCGGCTGGTTCTGCGGGTTCTCGCCGGCGATGCTTTCGCACGCCAACTGGCACCCCAACATCATCTCGCAGTTCCTGCTGCCGTTCATCGTCTGGCGGGTCATGGTGCTCACCCGCTCGACCCGCCCGGTGCGCGACGGCGTGCTGCTCGCCCTGCTGGTCACCACCCAGGCGTTCATCAACGAGGAGATCCTGCTCTTCACCGCGCTGGCCTGCGGCGTCTTCCTCACCGCGGTGCTGGTGCAGCGACCGGCGCGGTGGTCGGCCGCGTGGCGCCCGCTGGCGAAGGGCCTGTCGGCCTGCGCGCTGCTGGCCGGTGCGCTGCTGGCGTACCCGCTCTGGGTGCAGTTCGCCGGGCCGATGGCGTACCACGGGCTCAGCGCCACGGTCCGCGACTACGGCAACGACATCGCCGCCTTCTTCGCACCGGGGTCGCCGACCTTCGGCGGCAACGAACGGGCCAACGTCAACCTCGCCCCGAACTACTCGGAGGAGAACGCCTTCTTCGGCTGGAGCCTCGCGCTGACCGCCGTCGGCATCGTGATCTGGCTGCGCCGGGACGTCCTGGTCCGGGCCCTCGCCGCGACCGGCGCCTTCTTCGCCGTGCTCTCCCTCGGCGAGCGCATCTCGTGGTGGGACCGGGACCTCTTCACCGGCCCGTGGGAGCTGCTCGTCCGGCTGCCGCTGCTCGACGCGGTGGTGCCCACCCGGTTCGCCCTGATCACCTCCGTGGTGATCGGCGTGCTGCTGGCGCTGGCGGTGCAGCGGGCCTGGACGCTGCGCGGCGCCGAGTGGCGGCACGCCCGTACCGTCACCGTGGCCGCCCTGGTCATCGCCCTGCTGCCGATCGTGCCGATGCCGCTGAAGGTGACCTCCCGGCCACCGGTGCCGGACTTCATCACCGCCGACCGCTGGCGGGAGTACGTGGGTCCGGACCAGACCCTCGTCCCGATCCCCGTGCCGAGCATGGGCAACACCTACGGGATGCGCTGGGCCGCCGCCACCAACCTCGACTTCAAGATCCCCGGCGGCTACTTCCTCGCCCCGCGCAACGGCACCACCGGTGACCCGGGCCGCTTCGGCGGCCGGCCCAGCGGCATCGGCGAACTGCTCGACGAGGTGGCCACCACCGGCCGTACGCCGAAGCTGAACGACCGGCAGCGCCGCCGCTGCCTCGACGAGCTGCGGCACTGGCGGTCGGCGGTGCTGGTGCTGCCGGTACGCCAGCACCACGCCGAGCCGCTGCGCCGGACCGTGGAGCAGCTCGTCGGCCCCGGCCGGCGGGAGCTGGACGTCTGGGTGTGGGACGTCCGGTCGCTGGACGCCCGCTCCGCCTGACGTCCGGAGCCGCTCAGCCGACCAGCGGGCGGACGTCCCAGAGCCAGACGTCGTCGACCCGCTGCGCCGGGCCGAGCAGGCCGGTCATCAGCTCCCGCAGCACCGCCTCCCGCGGGTGCGCGCCGAGCACCACCACCGACGCCTTCCAGAAGCGCAGGTCCGCCACCGCCTGGCGGCGGTTCTCCTCGGTCAGCGCCGGCACCGTGCCGGAGTCCATGCTGGAGTAGATCAGGGTGCTGGTGGGGCGGTTCGGGGCGCCGAAGACCCCCTCGCCCTTCTCGTTGGGGCCGATGAAGTAGCCGCCCGGCACGGGGAACTCGTGCCCGGTCAGGGCACTCCAGCGCAGCGTGGGCAGGCCGTGCACGTTGCTCGGGATCGGCACCGGCACCAGGGTGCGGCCGTTCGGCACGTACGGACGCCAACCGCCGGCGGTGATGAAGCGCGGCGGCGGGTCCACCGGCTGCGCCGGCAGCGGACGCGGGAACAGCGGCAGCACGGCGAGCGCGATCGCCGCGTACCCCACCGGGCGCAGCCACCGCCGGCGGGCCGGCGCCGGCGTGGTGGGCCGGTTCGCGGCGTCGTCGGCCGGCCGGCGCGGCGCCGGGGCGGTGGCGCGGCCGTAGCCGGCGACCGCGTCCCAGGCCAGCGCGAGCAGGACGCCGACCGCCGCGACCACCACCAGGCTCAACCGGGTCGGCATCATCATCTCGACCAGCGGCAGGTCGTCCGGGATGTACGCCCAGGGGCCGTCGGTGTCGGTCTCCACCCCGTTGAACCGCACCTTCGGGCCGATCGAGGCGACGGTGAAGACCACCACCAGCACCCCGGCGACCCGGGCCGCCAGCGACCGGCGCCAGAGCAGCACCAGGGCGGCCAGCGCGACCAGCACCAGCGGCCAGCCGAACCAGGTGTTCTGCTCGGTGAGGCCGATGGTCTTCTCTACCGCCTCGTCGCCGGCCACGGTGTCCCGGGCGAAGGTGACGAAGGCCATCAGGTCCTCGCCCCAGTTGTGGAACACCCCGCCCTGCAGGCCCCGGTAGGACTGCGGGCCGTTGAACTGGTACCAGATCGGGTAGCCGGTGAGCAGCAGGGCCAGCCCGCCGCCGAGGCCCAGCGCGGCCAGGAAACCCCCGGCCCGCGCCCGCGCCGCCCGGGGCCGCTGCGCCACGTACGCCAGCACCACCACCAGGCAGGCCAGCGCGGTCAGCAGCAGCATCTCCTCGTTGATGAAGATCTGGTACGCCACCAGCAGGCCCAGCACCACCCCGTCGCGCCGCCACCGGCCCGGCTGCCCGAGGCCGAAGACCCGGACCACGATCAGCGGCAGGAGGAAGTTGGAGACGAAGTTGGGCTGCCCGTTGGCGTGGTGCACGATGCCCGGCGCGAAGCCGAGGAAGGCGCCGCCGACGAAGGCCGCCCCGCGGGAGCGCACCAGGTGCCGCGAGAGCACCCAGTACGAGGTGGCCGCGGTGGCGGCGAGCGCCCCACCCAGATAGAGCGCGTACGTCACCTGCGGTCCGAAGAGGAGGGTCACCGGGGCGAGTGGGATGGTCATGCCCAGCAGTGAGGTGTTGGCCATCATGTTCACCCCGTCCGGCGCGTTCTGCCGGGCGCTGAACAGCGGGTTCTCCAGATGCCGCACCGAGTGGGCGCCGTGCTGGAAGAGCCACTCGAACCAGCTGTGGTCGGTGGGCAGGTGGGAGGAGACCCGGTGCTGCACGTCCACCCAGTAGTTCAGGCACACGAAAACGCCGAGCAGCACATAGGCTCCGATGGCCAGCAGGTCGGCCCGGGCCGGTCGCCGGCGGGGCCGCCGTGTCGGTTCGGCCACGACGGGCTCGGCCCCAACGGGAGCGGACGTCGGGTTCAGCGAGGGATCTACCACCGGCACAGCCACGACGGGCCATCGTACAGGCGGCGACGAATCGGACCCGCCGGCCGGTGGACCGGAGCGGATGGGGCCGGATTCGGGTCGTGGCGGTCCGGGGGAGGGGTGGACGTGGCGATGATCGATCTTGGGGAGATCCGCGCGGACGCCGAGCCCGAGCCGCTGCGCCGGCCACCCCGCGCTGCCGGCCGGCCCCTGCGGGTCGCTCTGCTGGCCGTGCTGCTCGTCGTCTCCATGGCCGGCGCCGCCGCACCCCCGCAGCGCAGCCTCTTCACCGTGCCGGCCGGGCCCACCACGTCGGCCGTCCTGCACGGTGACCTGCTCTTCGTGCTGGAGCGCGGGGACACGCCGGCCGCCCGGGGCGGCCAGCTCGTCGCCTACGCCGTGCCGGCGGACGGCACCGGCCCGCTCACCCCGCGATGGCGTGCCCCGCTGCCCGCGGCGAGCGCCGCCGAGGGGGTCTCCGTGGTGGGCGACATGGTGCTGGTGACCGGCGGCGCGACCCCGGAGGCGCCGGCGCGCACCGCCGCCTTCGACCTGGCCACCGGGGTGCGCCGCTGGGAGCTGCCGGGCGTCGCCTTCAGGTCGGGGGAGGGTCTGCTCATGGTCGACGGCGGCGGCGACCGGTCCACCGAGTTCCGCTCCGTCGAGCTGGCCACCGGCCGGGTCAGCTGGTCGCTGTCGACACCGCCGGACGCCAGCTGGCGGTGGGGCCCCGACGGGATCGACCGGATCGTGGCCACTCCCGCCTCCGGCGAGGTGCAGATCTGGGACCCCCGTAGCGGCGTGCGGCTGCGAGCGGCGAACATCCGCCCCGGCGAGCTGCCCACTCCCCAGCGGGCGCAGCCGGTCGGCGACCTGCTGCTGGTGGTCGGGGAGAACGCCACCCGGGTCACCGCATACGGGCTGGACGAGCTGGACCGCCGCTGGGAGGCCAGGACCGGGGCGTCGCACTTCGAGTCCTGTGGCGCCCTCATCTGCGGGTACGGGCACACCGAGGGCATGTGGGCCCTCGACCGGGCCACCGGGGACGTGCGGTGGCGGGCCGACCGCTGGAACGGCCGGCTGACCGAGCGGGACGGCCGAATGTTGGTGATGGCACCGCACACCGGCGGCCGGGAGACGCTCGCGATCCTCGACACCGCGACCGGACGCACGGTCGCCGAGCTGGGCAGCTGGCAGCTGGCCAGCTGGTATCCGTTCGACGGCCGGTTGATCGGGTCGCGCCGCGCCGGGACGGGACGGCTGGTCGTCGCCGACCTGGACCCGGCGGCCGGCGAGGCCCGCGCCCTCGACGTGGTCACCGGGGTCACCGGCGACTGCCAGGCCACCCCGACGCTGCTGCTCTGCCGCAGGGGTGACGACGCGTACGGGATCTGGCGGTTGCCCCGGTGACCGTGATCGACCTCGGCGAGCGGAGCCACGACACCGAACCGGACCCGCCGCCCCCACCCCCGCCCGTCGGTCGTCAGCTGCGCGCGGCGCTGGTCGCCCTGCTCACCCTGCTCGCCCTCGGCGCGGCGGCGCCCGCACCGGCGCGGGCCGTGCGCATCCCCGTGCCGGCCACGTCCCAGCCGGGCTCCCTCGTCGCCGCCGGCCTGCTCATCCTCGTCGGGGAGCGGGTCGCCGGGCCGGACGGGCCGCCCCAGCTCATCGCGGTGGACGTGACCGACGGGCGAACCCGGTGGCGACTGCCGCTGCCGGACGCCGCGCCGGTCTCCGTGCTCGAACGACTCGGCGACGACGTGGTGGTGACCGTCGAGTCCGACGAGGGCCCGACCACCCTGCTGATCGACCCCACCGCCGGCCGGGTGCGCTGGCGGCGGGCCGGGACGGCGACGCCGACCGGCGACGGTGGACTGTTGCTGAGTGCTGCCGGCCCGGAAGCCGTGCACGGGGTCGATCCGGGCTCCGGCGCGGTCCGCTGGTCGGTGGCCTCCGGCGCGGACACCGTCCAGTACCGCTACGACGCCCGGACGGTCGACGCGTTCGTCCTGGTGGCCGTCACCGGCCGGATCCAGGTCTACGACGCCAGTACCGGCGAGAGGCGGGCGGCCTTCACGATCCCGCCGCCCCGACCCGGCGGGTACGAGTCGACGCAGGTGGTCGGGGACCTGCTGCTGGTCGTCGGAGAGCCGGACCGGGTCGCCGCGTACGGGCTGGACGACGGGGCGCTGCGCTGGGAGGCGCCGCTGGACCCGACGGCGCCGATCACGAACGACTGCGGAGACGCCATCTGCCTCGGCCAGCCGAGCCGGGCCCGGGTGATCGACCCGGCCACCGGGCGGGTGCGCTGGACGGCCGACGGATGGGCCCCACTCACTCTGGTGGGCGACCGGTTGCTCGCCGGCGGCCCGGAGGGGGCCCGCCAGCAGTACGCCCTGCTCGATCCGGCGACCGGCCGGGTCCTCGCCGAGCTGGGCCGGTGGCAGCCGGTCGGCGAGCTGCGGGGGAAGCGGTTGCTGGTGACCCGCCTGCTGCCCCGCAACCGGCAGCTCCTGGCCGAGCTGGAGCTGGCCACCGGCGAGGTGCGGGTCCGCCACGTGCTGCCCGGTTGGTCCGGCTCGTGCGACTACGCCGACCGCGTCCTGCACTGCCTGACGGAGGGTGGGCAGATCCGAGCGTGGCGGCTGCCCGGTTGACCTGCCCGCCCCCGCCGGGCCCCGGCGTCGGGTTTGGTGGCCGGCACTAGGTTGTCGGGCAGGTCGGCGAGGAGGTCGGGATGCGGGTACTGGTGGTCGAGGACGAGCGCAACCTCGCCGACGCGATCGCGCGCGGGCTGCGCAAGCGCGGCATGGCGGTCGACGTGGCCTACGACGGCGACGCCGGCCACGAGGCCGCCTTCGTCACCCGGTACGACGTGGTGGTCCTCGACCGGGACCTGCCGGGGATGCACGGCGACCAGATCTGCGCCGAACTGGCCGCCTCCGGCACCCTGACCCGGGTGCTGATGCTGACCGCCAGCGACAGCGTGGCGGACCGGGTCGAGGGGCTGGGCCTCGGCGCCGACGACTACCTGCCCAAGCCGTTCGCCTTCGACGAGCTGGTCGCCCGGGTGCAGGCGCTGGGCCGGCGGGCCACCCCGGCCGCCCCGCCCGTGCTGGCGATCGCCGACCTGGTGCTGGACCCGGCCCGCCGGGTGATCAGCCGGGGCGGCGCCCCGGTCGACCTGACCAACAAGGAGTTCGGCGTGCTCTGCGAGCTGGTCAAGGCCCGCGGCGCGGTGGTCTCCAGCGAGGAACTGCTGGAACGGGTCTGGGACGCCAACACCGACCCGTTCACCACCATCGTCCGGGTGACCGTGATGACCCTGCGCAGGAAACTCGGCGACCCGCCGCTGATCGAGACCGTCGTCGGCGCCGGCTACCGGACGGTGGGGGTATGACCCGCCGGCTGCGCCCCACGCTGCGGCTGCGGTTGACCCTGCTCAACGGGGTGCTGCTGGTGGGCGCCGGGGCGGTCCTGGTGGCGCTGGCCTGGCTGCTGGTCCGCGACGCGCTGCGCCCGAGCGACGAGCTGCGCGCCGGCACCACCGTGCTGCTGGCCGACGGCCGCACCCTCGACGCCGCCGTCTGGCAGCGCCAACTGGTCGACGCGGCGTCGCAGGAGCTGCTGTTCAAGGGCCTGGTCGCCCTGCTGGCGATCAGCGTGGTCGGGGTCGCCGGGGCGTACCTGGTGGCGGGGCGGGCGCTGCGACCGCTGCACCAGGTCACCGCCACCGCGCAGCGCCTCGGCGAGGCCACCCTGGACCAGCGGATCGGCTGGTCCGGGGCCGACGACGAGGTTGCCGAGCTGGCCCGCACCTTCGACGCGATGCTGGACCGGATCGCCGCCGCCTTCGAGGCGCAGAAACGCTTCGTCGCCAACGCCTCGCACGAGCTGCGTACCCCGCTCGCGGTGATGCGGACCGAGATCGACGTCACGCTCAGCGACGACGAGGCGGACACGGCCGAGTACCGCCGGATGGCCACCGTGGTGCGCGACGCCTCGGAACGGGCCAACGGGCTGGTGGACGCGCTGCTGGTGCTCGCCCGCAGCGAGGCCCAGACCGGTCGCCGGCTGGCCCGCCGCACCGAGTGTGACCTCGCCACCGGTACGGCCAACGCCCTGTCGGCCGTCGCCCGGGAGGTGGAGCGGATCGGGCTGCGGGTGCAGACCTCGCTCCGGCCGGCCCCGGTGGTCGGCGATCCGGGACTGCTGGACCGGCTCGCCGGCAATCTGATCGAGAACGCGGTCCGCTACAACCACCTGCACGGCCGGCTCTGGGTACGAACCGGCACCGACGGGTGCACCTCCTTCCTCGTGGTGGGGAACACCGGCTTCGAGGTGGACCCGGCCGACGTGCCGGGGCTCTTCGAGCCGTTCCGGCGGGGCGGGCGGGAGCGGACCGGGGCGCGCGGGTCCGGGTTGGGGCTCTCCATCGTCCGGGCGGTCTGCGACGCGCACGGCGGGGCCGTCACGGTCGTGGCCCAGCCCGGTGGCGGGCTGGAGGTGACGGTGGCGCTGCCGGCCGCCGGTGCGGAGGGCGCGGTCGCGCGGCCCGCCGCCGTCCGGTCCACCGCGCACCGCGAGCGCTGACGCCCCGGAGCGCGCCGCCACGGCCGGCTGACCGGAACGGGCCCCGTCCACCTCGGTGGACGGGGCCCGCTGTCGCGGCGTACGAGTCAGGACTTCTGCTCGATCTGCCCGCGCATGGTGGCGAACTCCGCCTGCGCGTCGGCACCGTTCTTGAAGTAGATCATGATCATGCCGAGGCTGCCCTTGTCGCTCCAGACGCAGACGCCCAGCGGCACCTTGGCGGCCTTGGCGTCGCCGCACCTGGCCACACCGCCGAGCGGCCCCGCGTCGACGGTCTTCATCGCGCCGATCTCGACGTCGCTGGTCCGGGCGCCCGCGAGGAAGTCGTTCAGCGTCCTGGTCGGGTCGGGGTTCAGGCCGGAGGCGGCCGCGACCATCACCAGGTCCCGCTTGGCGGGGTTGCCGTAGAACGCGCCGGCGGTGCTGGTCGCGTCCGGGATGGTGCGGTTGAGCTCCGACTCCAGCTGCTCGGCGACGTCCTGGAGGTTCGGGTCGGTGACCTTCGGTCGCCCGGCGAGCGTCTCCGGCGCGCTGACCCGGGTGTCCTGGGCGTCGACGGCCTCCTTCACCTCGTCCTTGACCAGGAAGAAGACGGCCGCGCCGCCGCCCAGGCAGAGCACCAGGAGCACGGCGAGCACGATCAGCACGATCTTGCCGGCGGAGGACTTCCTCGGCGCCGGCGGGACGCCCGGGCCGCCGTACGGCTGGCCGGACGCGTTCGGGTCGCCCCACGGCTGGCCGGGCGGAGCCGGGGCGCCGGTGGGCGGCGGGTAGGCCCCGGGCTGCGGCGGTGGGTAGGCCCCCGGTTGCGGCGGCGGATATCCGGCGGGCTGTTGCTGCGGCGGCGGGTACGAGCCGTACGGCCCGTCGCCCTGCGGATTCGCGGGATAGGGGTTGGCCGGCGGCTGGGACATGGGGCGGCTCCAGGTCTGCGGGGAGGGGAACGGGTGATCTTAGCCAGCCGCTGTCGACGAACCGCCGGCCGACCGGGACGGCCCCGGGTCGACGGTCCCGAAGGGGTGACCGCCGACCCGGGTAGCCGTCGACTCAGGACCGCTTCTCGAGCTGGCCCCGGATCCTGGTGAACTGGGCCTTCGCCTTGGCGCCGGTGGAGAAGAACATCACGATGATGCCGACGCTGCCCTGGTCGGCCCAGGCGCAGACGCCCAGCGAGACGCCGGAGGCCCGGCCGTCGCCGCAGCGCGCGGCACCGCCGAGCGGGCCCGGGTCGACAGTGGACGTCTTCCGGACGGCCAGTGACCCGGAGAGCCCCTCGACCGCTTCGTCCAGTTCGCTCTCCGGGTCGAGCACGAAACCGGTGGCGCCGGCGACCATGATCATGTTTCGCCGGGTCGGGCTGCCGTAGAAGGCGCCGATGGCGCCGCTCTCGTTGCGGACGGTCGACTTCATGTCCTTGACCATCCCGTCGGCCAGCTTCCGCAGCTCCGGATCGGTGCTCTTGGCCCGGCCGGCGAGGGTCTTCGGTGCGACCAGCCGGATCCGCGGCTCGGGGCTGGGCTCCGCCGACGGGGTCTCCTCGGCGGGGGCGGTGGCGGTGGGCGTCGCGCCCCGGGTGGGGGCCGAGCTGGCCACCGGGTCCGGGTCGTCCCCGCCGGAGAGGGCGACGTAGGCGAGGCCGCCGCCGCCCAGGCAGAGCACCAGCAGGCCGGCCAGCCCCAGCGACAGGATCAGCGGGAGCCGGGACTTCCTGGCCGGCGGGGCGGCCGGAGCGCCGTAGGGCTGGCCGTACGGCGGCTGCACGGAGGGGAAGCCGCCGTACGCCTGGGTGGGTTGGGGATCGGGGTGCGGCCCGGGCTGGGGCGCGGCCGGCCAGCCACCGGCCTGGGTGGGCGGCGGGGGCTGCCCGCCGGGCGGGTACGGGTGGGGGCCGGGGGGCGAGCCGTGCTCCGGCTGCCCGGACCAGGGATCGACCGGCGGTGAGGACATTGATCAGCTCCAGCGCGAGATGAGAACGGGTGATGGTAGCCAGCCGAAGTCCCCTCCCGCTGCCCCGAATCCGACCCGACGGCGCCCACGAACGACGATCGCGGTGGCCGGCGGCGCCGCGAGGGGCGCGCCGACCACCGCGATCGCGGGGGAGCGGGTGGGGTCAGCCGCGCAGGCTGGCCGCCCCGAGCGGCAGGAACCGCCGGCCGGTGACCTGCTCGGAGGTGCCGGTCCGGTCCAGGTACGGCGTGACGCCGCCCAGGTGGAACGGCCAGCCGGCGCCGAGGATCATGCACAGGTCGATGTCCTGCGCCTCGGCGACGACACCCTCGTCGAGCATCAGCCGGATCTCCTGCGCCAGCGCGTCGAGCGCGTTCTGGCGCACCTGCTCGGCGGTGAGCGGCTGGTCGCCGACCACCAGGAGCTTGGCGACGTCCTCGTTCACCCGGTCGTCGACCACGATCGGCTGACCGGAATCGGCGATCCGCTTGAGGTTCTCGCTGACCGCGAACCGGTCCGGGAACGCCGCGTGCAGGGTGCCACCCACGTGGTACGCCACCGCCGGCCCGACCAGCTGGAGCAGGGCGAGCGGGCGCATCGGCAGGCCCAGCGGGTCCAGCGCGCTGTTCGCCACGTCCAGCGGGGTGCCCTGGTCGACGGCGGCGAAGACGGTGCCGAGGAAGCGGGTGAGCAGCCGGTTGACCACGAACGCGGGCGCGTCGGAGACCAGCACCGACGACTTCTTCAGCTGCTTGCCGACGGCGAACGCGGTGGCCAGGGTGGCGTCGTCGCTCCGCTCGCCGCGGACGATCTCCAGCAGCGGCATCATCGCCACCGGGTTGAAGAAGTGGAAGCCGACCACCCGCTCCGGGTGCTCCAGCTCCGCCGCCATCGCGGTGACCGACAGCGACGAGGTGTTCGTCGCCAGCACCGCCTCCGGCTTGACGATCTTCTCCAGCTCCGCCCAGACCTGCTTTTTGACGTCCAGGTCCTCGAAGACCGCCTCGATCACAAAATCGGCGTCGGCGAAGACGGACTTGTCGACCGCGCCGCTGACCAGGCCGTACAGCTTGGCGGCGGTGCCCTTGTCCATCCGGCCCTTGCTGACGGCCTTCTCGATCTGGGTGTGCACGTAGCCGACGCCCTTGTCCACCCGGGCCTGGTCCAGGTCGGTCATGACGACCGGCACCTGGAGGCGACGGGCGAAGAGCAGCGCGAGCTGGCTGGCCATCAGGCCGGCGCCGACGATGCCCACCTTGGTGACCGGCCGGGCCAGGCCCTTGTCCGGCGCGCCGGCCGGCCGCTTGGCCCGCCGCTGCACCAGGTCGAAGGCGTACAGGCCGCTGCGCAGCTCCTCGCTGAAGACCAGGTCGGCCAGGGCCTCGTCCTCGGCGGCGGTGCCGGTGGCGAAGTCGGCGTCCTTCGCCGTCTCCAGCAGGTCCAGCGCCTTGTACGCGGCCGGGACCGCGCCGTGCAGCCGCTGGTCGAGGGTCTGCCGGGCGAAGTAGAGCACGCCCGCCCACATGTCCTTGTCGACCTCGGGCCGGACCACGGTGACCTCGCCGCGGACCACGCCGGCGGCCCACTCCAGGGACCGCTCCAGGAAGTCGCCCGGCTCCAGCAGCACGTCCGCGATGCCCATCTCGGCGGCCTGCTTCGGCTTGAGCATCTTGTTCTGCATCAGCGGGTTCTGGATGATCACCTGGGTCGCCGCCGGGATGCCGATCAGGTTCGGCAGCAACTGGGTGCCGCCCCAGCCGGGGACCAGGCCGAGGGAGACCTCGGGCAGGGCCAGCGCCGCCGCGCCGCCGGAGAGGGTCCGGTAGTGGCAGTGCAGGGCCAGCTCCAGGCCGCCGCCCATCGCCGCGCCGTTGACGAAGGCGAAGGTCGGGATCTCGCTGTCCTTGAGCCGGGCGAAGACCCGGTGGCCGAGCCGGCCGACCTCGAGGGCCTGCTCCCGGTCGGCGAGCGCCGGCAGGCCGACGATGTCGGCGCCGACGCAGAAGATGTACGGCTTGCCGGTGACCGCGATGAACGCCGGGTTCGCCGCGAGCGCCGCGGTGATCGCCTCGTCCAGGCTGGTCAGACCGGCCGGGCCGAAGGTGTTCGGCTTCGTGTGGTCGAAGCCGTTGTCCAGCGTGATCAACGCGGCCGGCCGGTCCAGGCCCGGAACGTTCACCTGGCGCAGCAGCGCCCGGGTGACGACCTCGTTCGGGGTGGAGAGCGCGCTCACCGTGACTCCTTCGTTCGCGACTGCGGGACTCGCAGACCCGGCTCGTTCCTCGCGCTCACTTGTTTCCCTCCCAGTGCGGGTTCTCCCAGATGACCGTGCCGCCCATGCCGATGCCGATGCACATGGCGGTGAGGCCGTAGCGGACCTCGGGGTGCTCGGCGAACTGCCGGGCGAGCTGCGTCATCAGCCGGACGCCCGAGGAGGCGAGCGGGTGGCCGATGGCGATCGCGCCGCCCCAGGGGTTGACCCGCGGGTCGTCGTCGGCGATGCCGAAGTGGTCGAGGAAGGCGAGCACCTGCACGGCGAACGCCTCGTTCAGCTCGAACAGGCCGATGTCGTCGATGGTCAGGCCGGCGATGCGCAGCGCCTTCTCGGTCGACGGGATCGGGCCGATCCCCATGACCTCGGGCTCGACGCCGACGAAGCCGTACGAGACCAGCCGCATGGCGACCGGGAGGCCCAGCTCGCGGGCGGTGGCCTCGTCGGCGAGCAGGCTGGCGGTGGCGCCGTCGTTCAGGCCGGCCGCGTTGCCCGCGGTGACCTTGCCGTGCGGGCGGAACGGGGTCTTGAGGGTGGCGAGCTTCTCCAGGGAGGTCTCCCGGGGAGCCTCGTCGGTGGTGGCCAGGCCCCACGCGCCCTCGGCGTCACGGATCGCGACCGGCACCATGTCGTCCTGGAGCTTGCCGTTGGCGTACGCCTTCGCCGTCTTCTGCTGCGAGGCGAGCGCGAACGCGTCAGTGCGCTGCTTGGTGATGTGCGGGACCAGGTCGTGCAGGTTCTCCGCGGTGGCGCCCATGACCAGGGCGGACGGGTCGACCAGCTTCTCGGCGATGATCCGCGGGTTGGGGTCGACACCCTCGCCCATCGGGTGCCGGCCCATGTGTTCGACGCCGCCGGCGATGGCGATGTCGTAGGCGCCCATGGCGATGCCGCCAGCGACGGCGGTGACGGCGGTCATCGCGCCGGCGCACATCCGGTCGATGGCGAAGCCGGGGACGGTCTTGGGCAGGCCGGCCAGGAGGGCGGCGGTGCGGCCGATGGTCAGGCCCTGGTCGCCGATCTGGGTGGTGGCGGCGATGGCCACCTCCTCGACCCGCTCCGGGGGCAGCTGCGGGTTACGGCGCAGCAGCTCGCGGATGCAGCGGATCACCAGGTCGTCGGCGCGGGTGTTGGCGTACATGCCACCCGCCTTGCCGAACGGGGTACGGACGCCGTCGACGAAGACGACATCCCGAACTTCACGGGGCACTTGAGCCTCCTATTCGACCATAATTCGGCCTTCGCGCCGGCAGGCGGCACTCCGGACCGAATGAGGGTCGCCGACACGGGCACGTTCCCCCGGATGCTACTCGCCAGTAACCAACACCGACAGCACCCCCCGTGTGGCCCACCCCACACCTGCCACCCCCGCCCGACTGCCGTTGGTCATGAAGTTGTCGCCCCCGCACGTGGCGTGTCGGGGGCGACAACTTCATGATCAACGAAGGGGTGGGGTGGGTCAGGGGGTGGACAGGGCCTCGGTGAGGGCGGGGAGCAGGAGGGTGAGCTGCCACTCCCGGGCGCCGAAGCCGCGCAGGACCTCGCCGACGGTCGCGTCGGTGATCTCGTCCGGCGGCTGCCAGGCCAGCCGGCGGATCGAGTCCGGCGTGATCAGGTTCTCCGGCGGCAGATTGTGCTCCCCGGCAATTCGGACCACCACCTCACGGCAGCGGGTCAGCCGGCCGGCGGCCACCGGGTCGCGCTCCGCCCAGCGGTGCGGCGGCGGCGGACCCTCGACCGTCGGCGCCACCGGCAGGGCGTCCTCGGGCAACTGCCGGGCGTCGTCCAGCGCCGCCAGCCAGGTCCGGGCCAGCCGGCGCACCGAACGGCCACCGAACCCGGGCAGCGTCAGCAGCGTCTTCTCGTCCTTCGGGTCCAGCTCGGCGGCGGCCACGATCGCCGAGTCCGGCAGCACCCGCCCCGGGGCGGCGTCCCGCCGCGCGGCGATCTGGTCCCGGGCGTACCAGAGGGAGCGGACCCGGGCCTGTGCCCGTGCCCCGCGTACCCGGTGGATGCCCGAGGTCCGCCGCCAGGGCTCCGCGCGGACCCGCGGCGGGCGGGCGCCGTTGCGGACCAGCGCGGCGAACTCCTCCGCCGCCCACGCCGACTTGCCCTGCCGGGTCAGCTCCTCGTCCAGCGCGTCCCGCAGGTCGACCAGCATCTCCACGTCCAGCGCGGCGTAGGTCAGCCAGGACTCGGGCAGCGGCCGGCTCGACCAGTCCGCCGCGGAGTGGTGCTTCTCCAGCGTGTAGCCGAGCAGCTGCTCGGTGAGGGCGGCCAGCCCGACCCGCTCGAAACCGGCGAGCCGGGCGGCCAGCTCGGTGTCGAAGAGCCGACGCGGGCGCAGACCCACCTCGGCCAGGCAGGGAAGGTCCTGGCTGGCGGCGTGCAGCACCCATTCGGCGTCGCCGATCGCCTCGTCCAGCGCGGTCAGGTCGGGCAGCGGCAGCGGGTCGATCAGCGCCGTTCCGGCGCCCTCCCGGCGCAGCTGCACCAGGTAGGCCCGCTGGGAGTAGCGGTAGCCCGAGGCGCGTTCGGCGTCCAGGGCGACCGGGCCGGTGCCCGCGGCGAAGCGGGCCACGACCTCGTCGAGTTCGCTCGGGGCGGCCACCGGCTTGGGGGTGCCGTCGCGGGGCGTGGTCAGCGGGACGGGCCCGCCGCTGGGCTGGTCGGTCCCCACGTCCTCCGGCTCCGGCGCGGCCGAGGGCGAGGCGTCTCCCGTACGGCTTTCGGCGGCCCGACGGCGCAGGGGTGGTTCGTCGGTCACCTGACAACCCTAGTGCGCGCCGCGATCCCGTGTGCGCAGCCGGTCCGGGGTGTGTCGGTCGGGTGGCCGGCGGGTGCCCGGCGGGTGGCCGCGCGGACCGGACATCCGGGCCCCGTCGGCGCGTCCGGGCAGCTCCGTCCCGGTGCGGTCAGGCGGCGCCGGCCGGGCGGCGCCCGGGCAGGGCGGTCACCCCGGGTGGGGGCAGCCCCGCCGTCGAGGCGAGCAGCGCGCACCAGGCGAGCAGGTGGCGGCCCAGGTCCTCGCCGAGCGGCGTCCAGGACGCCCGGATCTCGATGTCCCCGGCGGCGGGCGGCCCGGCCAGCTCGCCGAACCGGGTCGACAGGGTCTGCGTGACCGTGCCGCCGGCTGCCCGGTACGGGGCCTCGTGCGCCTCCAGCGCGTCGGTCAGCCAGGTCCAGCCGACCCCGGGCAGCAGCGGGTCGGCCGCCAGGTCGACCTCCAGCTCGGCCGTCACGTAGGTCACCAGCCGCAGCGTGCCCTGCCAGGCCTCGTGGCCGGCCGGGTCGTGGAGCAGGATCAGCCGGCCGGTGGCCACCTCGTCCTCCTCGCGCGGCACGGCGGCGGAGAGCGCGAAGGCGTACGGGGCGAGTCGCTGCGGGGCGCCGACCTCCTCCAGGACGATCTCGGGCCGGCAGGTGACCGACCGCAGTCCGGCGACCGCGCGGGCGAACGTCTCCGGGGGCGCGATCGGGGGGGCCATGCGGGCAGCCTATGCCGCCGTCCGGCCGCCCGCCGGGATGGCACGCCGAGGGCCGGACCTCGGTACGGCGCGTCGACGGGCGGCACCGTCCCGCCCATGGCGCCAGGGGCGGACGGCCCTGCGGACGAGGGTCACAAATGGCGGCGCTGCCCGTCGACGTCACCCGGCCGCGTGGCACGATTGCCGCGATGACCACCCACACCACGGGCCGTGCCGCCCGAGACGGAGAACCCCGCCGCGGGGGACCGGCCGACTCACCCTTCGTCCGGGCCTGCCGCCGCGAGCCGGTGCCGCACACCCCGGTCTGGTTCATGCGCCAGGCCGGCCGGTCGCTGCCGGAGTACCGCGAGATCCGGGCCAACGTGGCGATGCTGGACTCCTGCCGCCGCCCGGAGCTGGTGACCGAGATCACCCTCCAGCCGGTCCGCCGGCACGGCGTCGACGCCGCGATCCTGTTCAGCGACATCGTGGTGCCGGTCGCCGCGGCCGGCGTCGACCTGGACATCGTCCCCGGCACCGGCCCGGTGGTGGCCGAGCCGGTGCGCACCGCCTCCGACGTCGAGCGGATCCGGCCGATCACCCGGGACGACGTCTCCTACGTGGACGAGGCGGTCCGGCTGCTCGTGGCCGAGCTGGGCGAGACCCCGCTGATCGGCTTCGCCGGCGCGCCGTTCACCCTCGCCAGCTACCTGGTCGAGGGCGGTCCGTCCCGCACCCACGCCAAGACCAAGGCCCTGATGTACGGCCAGCCGGAGCTCTGGCACGCCCTCTGCGCCCGGCTCGCCGAGGTGACCCTCTCCTTCCTGCGGGTGCAGGTCGACGCGGGGGTCTCCGCAGTGCAGCTCTTCGACTCCTGGGCCGGCGCGCTGTCGGAGGCCGACTACCGCCGCTACGTGCTGCCGCACTCGGCGTTCGTGCTCGCCGGGCTGGCCGACGCGGGCGTGCCCCGGATCCACTTCGGGGTGGGCACCGCCGAGCTGCTCGGCGCCATGGGTGAGGCCGGCGCCGACGTGGTCGGCGTGGACTGGCGTACCCCGCTGGACGTCGCCACCCGGCGGATCGGCCGGGACCGCGCGGTGCAGGGCAACCTCGACCCGACCGTGCTGCTCGCCCCCTGGTCGGTGGTGGAGACGGAGGTCCGGCGGATCGTGGAGCAGGGCCGGGCCGCCCCCGGCCACGTGTTCAACCTCGGCCACGGCGTCCTGCCGGAGACCGACCCCGACGTGCTGACCCGGGTGGTCGCGCTGGTGCACGAGGTGTCCGCGCGCCGGGCCGAGCAGGGCTGAGGACGTCGTGCGGCGGCCGTGGCGGGTGGCGGTGGTCGGCGGTGGGATCACCGGCCTGGCCGCCGCGGTCCGGTTGCGCGACAACGCCCCCGCCGGCACCGAGATCACCGTGTACGAGCAGTCCGGCGCGCTCGGCGGCAAGTTGCGCACCGGTGAGCTGGCCGGCCGGCCGGTCGAGTTCGGCGCCGAGTCGTTCCTGATGCGCGACCCCGCCGGCGGCGAGTCCGCCGCGGTGGGCCTGATCCGCCGGCTCGGCCTGGCCGATGCGATCGTGCACCCCACCGTCGGGCAGGCCGCGCTCGCCGTCGCCGGCGAGCTGCGCCCGATCCCGGGCGGCACGCTGGTGGGCGTACCCGGGGATCTGGAGAAGGTGGCGGCGGTCGCGACGCCGGCGGCGGACGCCGACCGCGACGCCGGCCGCCCGCTGCTCGGCGCGGACGACGACGTCTCCGTCGGCGCGCTGGTCCGGTCCCGCGTCGGCGACCAGGTGGTGGACCGGCTGGTCGACCCGATGCTCGGCGGGGTCTACGCCGGCCGGGCGGACGACCTCTCACTGGCCACCACCATGCCGGCGCTGGCCCGCGCGGCCCGGGTGGAGCACACCCTGGTCGGGGCGGTCCGCGCCGCGCAGGCCGCCGCGCCGCGCCCGCCCGGCGCGCCCGTCTTCGGCACCCTGGCCGGCGGGCTCAGCCGGCTGGTCGAGGCGGCGGCGCAGGCCAGCGGCGCGACGATCCGGCGGGACGCCGCCGTGCGCGAGCTGAAGCCGACCGCCGACGGCTGGCAGTTGACCGTCGGCCCGACCCGCGACCCGGAACGGGTCGAGGTGGACGCGGTGGTGCTCGCCGTGCCGGCCCGGCCCGCCGCCCGGCTGCTCACCGACTGCGCCCCGGCGGTCGCCGCGACGATCGGCGGCCTCGACTACGCCAGCGTGGCGCTGGTCACCCTGGCGCTGCCCGAGCCCGCGCTGCCGCGGCTCTCCGGCTTCCTGGTGCCGGCCACCGAGGGACTGCTGATCAAGGCGTCGACCTTCTTCACCACCAAGTGGGGGCACCTGGCCCGGCCGGACGGGCTCGCGCTGGTCCGCGCCTCCGTCGGCCGCTACGGCGAGGAGACCTCGCTCCAGCTCGCCGACGCCGACCTGGTGGCCGCCGTGCACCGGGAACTCTCCGGGGTGGTCGGGGCGCCGCTGCCCGCGCCGGTCGCCGACCACGTGCAGCGCTGGGGCGGCGCCCTGCCGCAGTACGCCCCCGGTCACCTCGACCGGCTCGCCGCCGCCCGGGCGGCGCTGCGCGCCACCCATCCGACGCTGGTCCTGGCCGGCGCCGGATACGACGGCGTCGGCATCCCGGTCTGCGTCCGCTCCGGCGAGACGGCAGCCGGGGAGATCATCGAAGCACTGGGAGGATCGGGTCAATGACCGAGCAGACCAACGCGGCCCGGCTCAAGGAGCTCAACGCCAGCATCCGCTACACCATGTGGTCGGTCTTCCGGGCCAGCAGCCCGTTGCCGTCCCTGCGGGACAACGTGACCGGCGAGGTCGAGGCCCTCTTCGAGGAGCTGGCCGGCAAGGACGTCACCGTCCGCGGCCTGTACGACGTGGCCGGCCTGCGCGCCGACGCCGACCTGATGATCTGGTGGCACTCCTCCTCCAGCGACGCCCTCCAGGACGCGTACCTGCGCTTGCGGCGGACCACCCTGGGCCGGGCGCTCACCCCGGTCTGGTCGCAGATGGCGCTGCACCGGCCGGCGGAGTTCAACAAGAGCCACATCCCGGCGTTCCTCGCCGACGAGGAGCCCCGCGCCTACGTCTGCGTCTACCCGTTCGTCCGCTCGTACGAGTGGTACCTGCTGCCCGACGCCGAGCGGCGGGAACTGCTCGCCGAGCACGGCAGGATGGCGCGCGGCTACCCGGACGTGCGGGCCAACACGGTCGCCTCGTTCGCCCTCGGCGACTACGAGTGGATGCTCGCCTTCGAGGCCGACGAGCTGCACCGGATCGTCGACCTGATGCGGGACCTGCGCGCCTCCGGCGCCCGCCGGCACGTCCGGGAGGAGATCCCGTTCTACACCGGCCGCCGCCGCTCGGTCGCCGAGATCGTCAACTGCCTGTTGTGACAGCGGGCCCCGGTCGACACCGGGGCCCCTGCCGCCATCCCGTCCGCCGCCGGGGCGACGGGATCGCGCGGTGGCGCCGGTGTACTTCAATCGCTCGTGGCAGCACTTTCGCGACCGCGGACAGCGTTGGAGGACCGGGTGGATGCCGTGGGGCTCGTCTCCGCCATCGTCTCCGTGGCCGGTGCGGTGCTCACCGCCTTCCTCGGTTACTGGTACCAGCAGCGGGCGCGACGGCTCGACCGGCGGAGCTACATGGACCGATACGGGGCGCAGCTGGCGATGGCGGCCTTCGATCTCCAGAGCCGGGTCTTCAACATCCTGCACGGCCAGCGTGTCGACGCGGCCGGCGAGAGCCGGGGGTTCCTGACCGCCTTCGTCGTGCACGGCACCGCCGACGATGCGGAGTACGCCCGGCGGAGCACGGCCTTCGTGTTCGCCGAGTACCTGGCCTGGGTGGAGATCCTCCGCCGGGACGTCCAGTTCCTGGACCTGGGGAGGAACCGGCTGAACCGGGACGTGATGCGGCAGATCTCCCGGATCAGCGGCATCCTCAGCGGGATCCACTTCGGGCAGCTCGACGTCGGGACCGAGTTCCGCATCTTCCGGACGGCCCAACGCGCCATCGGGGAGGTCATGGTCCAGACGGACGACGAGACCGGCCGGCGACACTGCCGCGGGTACGCCGAGTTCGACACCCTGCTCGACGAGGACGACTCGTTCCGGCGGTGGTTCACCCCGCTGTTGAGCGACGTCGACCGGGTCGCGGCGGCTCCGGGTCCCGCACAGCCGAGGCTGACCGAACTCCAGCACCGCCTCGTCGAACTGGTCGACCTGCTCGATCCCCGGTTCATCCGCTTTCCGCGCGAGCACCGCACCCGCTTCGCCTGGCCGGAGGCGGCCGAGCGCGGCGGACGGCTGACGTCGGTGACCTGAACCCGCCCGCCGCCGTCCCGGGTCGCGCCGCTGGTGGCCCGTGGGCCGTACCCGGACCCCGGGTACGGCCCACGGTGGTCAGACGGTCGCGGCGCAGGTCGGGGTCGGCGCGGTGTTGGCGCCGCTCCACGAGCCGAGGAAGCCAAAGGTGGTCTTCGCCCCGGCGGTCAGCGCCCCGTTCCAACTGACGTTGCGGGCGGTCACCGTGGACCCGCTGCTGCCGAGCGTGGCGTTCCACGACGAGGTGACCTGCTGGCCGTTGCCGAAGGTCCAGGTCACCGTCCAACCCTTGACCGCCGCGGCGCCGGCGGTCACCTCGACCTCACCCTGGAAGCCGCCCTGCCACTGCCCGGTGACCCGGTAGGTGGCCGTGCAACCGCCGGCCGGCGGCGGCGGGGTGGTGGGCGGCGGCGTGGTCGGCGGGGGCGTGGTCGGCGGCGGGGTGGTGGGCGGGGTGGTCGGCCCGCCGCCACCGAAGTCGACGTCGCTGCACAGGTAGTACGACTGGTCGAGGTGGCTGGCCTGCCAGATGGTGTAGACGATGTGCCGGCCGGTGCGTCCCGGCGCGTTCGCCGGCACCTGGATCGACACCCCCTGGGTCTCGGGCGTCCACTGGGATGCCGGGGTGTTGCCGACCTGCCCGGCCAGTTCCAGGTCGCTCCAGGCCAGCGGCTTGCTCAGGGCGTTGAAGCCCTGCTTCGTCACGTACACCCGGATGTAGTCGGCGCCGTGGCTGGCCTGGTCGTACAGCTTGATCTTGAAATTGGTGGCGGCCGGTACGGTCTTCCACGCGCCGACCGCGTCGAGCGCGTCGTAGCGCCCGCCGACCGTGTGCCCGGCGCTGCACAGTTGGCCGTCGGGGATCGCGGCCTGGTGGTTGCCGGCGACGCCCTCACGGAACAGGCCGTTCCAGTTCCACATGGCGTTCGGGTCGGCCTGCCAGGCCTGCCAGCACATCGGGTCCTCGGTGGCCATCCTCGGGTTCTGGAAGTCGCTGCCCCAGCGTTGCAGGCAGCCGTAGTTGCGCGACGCCGGATCCACGACCGAGCCGTGCGCGGACGCGGAGCGGGCCAGGGCGGTGGTGAGCAGCAGCGCGACGATCGCGCCGACGGCGAGCAGCGCTGTCAGGATCGGCAGGGGTCGTCTGCGCAGGAGAGTGGACATGGAGCCTCCGGGGTTTCGGGGTCGGTCGACGACGCCCGGACGGCCGGGAGTTGCCCCCTCCCGAGCCCCGCCACGTGGCTCCCGCGACGGCTCTGCCTCGCAGGCTCGCACAGGAAAGCGGTGTCCGTCAATGTCTCCGGTGGTCCGTCGGGGGCTCGGGGACGCCCGCGCCGTCCCGGCGCATGGGCACGTGCGGTATGCCGTCCTCGACGTACTCCGGGCCGGTCACCGCGAAGCCGTGCCGGGCGTAGAAGTCGACCAGGTAGGACTGCGCCTCCAGCAGGCAGGGCCGGTCGCCCACCAGACGCAGGGCCTCGGTCATCAGCCGGCCGGCGTGGCCGCCGCCGCGCGCCGCCGGGGCGACCACCACCCGACCGATCCGGGCCACGCCGTCGGGGTCGGCCAGGATCCGCAGGTACGCCAGCACCACGCCGTCGCGCTCCAGCCACAGGTGCCGGGTGCCCGGCTCGACGTCCCGGCCGTCCAGTTCGGGGTACGGGCACGCCTGCTCCACCACGAACACGTCGATCCGGAGCCGGAGCAGGTCGTGCAGGGTGCGCGCGTCCAGCTCGGCGAAGGTGGCGACGTGGAGGGTGGCGGTCTGCGGCACCCTGCGATGTTAGGCCCCGTCCACCCGCTCGGGCGTCGGGGCCGGGTCGGCGGCGGTGCGCCGGCGGCGTACCAGCGTGCTGCCGGCGGCCAGCGCGAGCAGCGCGACGGCGACGGCGGCCACGACCCACGGGCCCAGCCCGTCCAGCCAGCCGCTGACGGCCGACTGCACCCGGCCGGCGGCGTCGATCACCGGGTCCTGCGCGGACCGGCCGGAGAAGACCCGGATCTCGTACCAGCCGTACCAGGCGACGTAGCCACCGGTGAGCAGCAGCAACAGCCCGGCGACCCGGCCGAGCAGCGGGGCCGCCCGCCGGGTGCGGCGCACCAGCGACTCCCGGGCCAGGGCGACGGCCAGGGCGGCCGCCCCGACCATGAGCCCCATCCCGACCGCGTAGGTCACGAACAGGCCGATGCCGGCCAGCGGGCTGCCGGCGCGGAAGCCGGCGGCCACCACCGCCAGGAACGGGCCGATCGTGCAGCCGAGCGAGGCGACCGCGTACGCCGCGCCGAACAGTGCCATCGAGGTGAAGCGCAGCCGGACCGCCGGCCCGGTGGCCATCCTCGGGGTGACGGTCGGCAGTTCCCGGCCGGCGACCAGCCACCCGCCGGCGGCCACCAACGCCAGGCCGATCAGCACCGACACCCAGGGCAGCCGGCTCGCCACGGCGTCGGCGGCCGGCCCCGCGAGCAGCCCGAAGAGGCCGAACACCGCGACGAACCCGACCGTCATGGCGGCGGTGAGCGCCAGTGCCCGGCCGACCGGCCGCAGCGGCCCGCGGTCCGCCGCCGGGCCGTCGCCGAGCACCAGCACCGAGAGGTACGCGGGCAGCAGCGCGAAGCCGCACGGGTTCACCGCGGCGAGCAGGCCCGCGCCGAGGGCCAGCCCGTAGGAGGCGTCGGGCATCTCAGGTCAGCTTCGCGACCCGGCGGCGCAACTCGTCCTGCGACAGCGGACCGGAGTGGACGACCTTCCCGGCCGAGTCGAGCAGGACGTACTGCTCCTGGCTGGTGACGCCGAACCGCCGCCACACCGCGCCGTCGTCGTCGGCGAGGTTCGGGAAGCCCTCGATGCCGGTGTCCCGGGCGAAGCGGCGCATCGCGTCCGCGCCGCTGCCCAGCCCCGCCACGCCGACCAGGTTGACCCGCGCCGCGTTGTCCCGTGCGACGGCCGCGACCTCGTCGGCGACGCCCCGGCAGCGGGTGCACCACGCGGCCCAGAACCACAGCACCGCCGGCTTGCCGGCCAGGCTGCTGCCGGCGAACGGCTGGTCGTCGAGGGTGCGCGCGGTGAAGTCCAGGGTCGGGGGCGTGGCCGGGCGGGCCCCGCCGGTGGCGTCGGGCCCGGTGCCGCCCGGGGCGGCCGTGGCCCCCGTGGTCGGTGCGGCCTCCGGCGCGGGCGGCTGCGCGGTGGAGCCGCCGCAGGCGGTCAGGGTCAGCACGGCCGCGATCAGCGCGGACGGGAGGAAACGGCGGATGGCGGTGGACATGTCCGGATGCTAGCCGCGTGGCCGGCCCGCCGACCCTTACCGCTCGATTACGCCCCGGAGCGCCGCTCCGGTCAGGCCGGTCGGGCGCCGACCGCGTCGCGGATCTCCGCGCCCTGGGCCTCCACCGTGCGGGCGCAGTGCGCGCAGCAGAAGAACCGCCCGCCGACCTCGACCCCGTGGCCGATGATCTTGACCTGGCAGTGCTCGCAGATCGGCGCGAGCTTGTGCGCCGCGCACTCGAAGCTGTCGAAGGTGTGCGTGTCACCGCTGACGGTGCGCACCTCGAACGCCATCCAGTAGTCGTTGCCGCAGACCTCACAGGTAGCCACGATCCAAAACCCCCGGTATCAGGACAGGTGACACCAGGGTGCGGCATTGCGGGGCCGTCCGGGGGCGAAATGCCCCGAGTCGATCCGGTCGGGCGGTGGTTCGCCCGGCGTGGCGGATGGAGGCTGGTTCACGAGCCTGGGATCACGTGGCGGTGAGCTTGCCGACGTCGGGGGCGTAGACGCTCATCCAGTGCGGGTGCAGCCGGTAGTAGACCACCTCCCTGTCCCAGTCGAAGGCGTCGCTGCCGTAGAAGTCCTTGAGGTAGGCCAGCAGGTCCGGCCAGTCCGCGGCAGGCTCGCCGTCCTGGGGGTTGAGGATCTCCACCCTGCCGTGCGTGAACACGCCCAGGTCCTCGCCGCGCAGGTGCGCGACGCTGGCGGCGGGGCGAGCGGCGAGATGGCGGGCCTTGGCGGCGCTGTGCGCCGTGCCGAAGTGCCACCTGCCGTGCAGGAAATGCCCGTCCACGCCGCTGATCCGCGGCTCGCCCTTCGCCGTCACGGTGGACAGGGCGAGGGTGCACATGCCGGTGAGGACCTGGGTGAGCTGCCCCGCGGTCAGGGTGCGCTCGGCGATGATCGAGCGGAGGTGCGACGTGGAGCGGGAGAGGGAGGAGTCGAGCAGGTCCTGGAGTTCGGTGAGTTCTTCTGGCGTTTCGCGCATGCACACCATGCTCCGCCAGAAACCTGACACCTTGTGTCATATCTGTTGCCCGGCAGGCCGCGACACGAATCGGGGCGACATGCGTGATTCCTCCGGTCAGGCGGCGTTTCGCCCCTGGCGTGTCGCGCGTTGCACCTGATGAGAGCCGTGACCCCGGAGGAGAGACGTGATCAAGCGCAGCAAGCTCTTCGGCAACCAGACCCGGGTGACCTTCTGCCTGCCCCGGGACGCCCCGCCCGGCACCGTCAGCGTCGTCGGCTGCTTCAACGGCTGGGAGCCCGGCCGGCACGAACTGGTCCCCCGCCGCGACGGCACCCGCACGGTCACCGTCAAGCTCGGCCCGGGGGAGTACCGGTTCCGCTACCTGGCCAGCGGCGGCGTCTGGCTCGACGACGACTCCGCCGACCGGGTGGACGACCGGGGCAGCCTGCTGCTGCTCTGACCGGTCACCGCCGGGACACCTGGCGCGCGGCGAGCACCACCAGCAGCAGCGGCACGAAGATCCAGAGCTGTTGGAGGGTGTAGTGCCGCAGCGTCGCGGCGATGTCGACGCCGGCGAGTTCCCGGTCCAGGGCACCGGGCCGGAGCAGCGAGACGGTGTGCAGGGTGAGCGGGACGTAGTTCAGCCCGACCAGCGCCAACCAGCCGCCGAGCAGGACATGCGTCGGCTGCCCACCGCTCGCCACCCAGCCGCCGACCGCGAGGCAGCCGGCCACGCCGAGGACGAACTCGGCCAGGATCACCCAGCGGCGCACCCGGCTGCCCACCGAGCCGTACATGTCGATCGCGGCGAGTCGCCGCACGTCGAGCCGCAGCACCCCTCCACGACTACCCGGCCCGCGCAACCCCGCGGCTCAGCCCTGCTTCGGCTCCAGCCGGATCGACACCGAGTTGACGCAGTGCCGGGTGTCCTTCGGGGTGAAGCCCTCACCGTGGAAGACGTGCCCCAGGTGGCTGTCGCACCGGGCGCAGCGGATCTCCGTACGCCTCATGCCGAGGGTGTTGTCCGGGATCTCCTTGACCCGGCCCGGGATGGCGTCGTCAAAGCTCGGCCAGCCGCAGTTCGAGTCGAACTTGGTGTCGCTGGAGAAGAGTTCCAGGCCGCAGGCCCGGCAGTGGTAGACGCCCGGCGTCTTCGTGTCGACGTACTCGCCGGTCCAGGCGCGCTCGGTGCCGGCCTCGCGCAGCACCCGGAACTCCTCGGGGGTCAGCCGGACCCGCCACTCTTCCTCGGTGCGGGGCAGTTCGTTCTTGTCAAGACTCACCCGTCAACGGTACGTCGGACGTCGGAGGCGTCGCATAGGGTCGCGGAATGGGTGGCAGCGCGAAGGCGACGGTGACCGAGATCGAGGTGGCCGGGCACCCCGTCCGGCTGACCAGCCCGGACCGGGTGATCTTCCCGCAGCGCGGCTTCACCAAGGCCGACGTCTTCCACTACTACCTCTCCGTCGGCGAGGGCATCATGCGGGCGCTGCGGGACCGGCCCACCACCCTCCAGCGCTTCCCGGAGGGCGTCGAGGGGGAGATGTTCTTCCAGAAGCGGGTGCCCACTCGGGGTGTCCCACCGTGGGTGGGCACGGCGACGATCACCTTCCCCAGCGGGCGCAGCGCCGACGAGCTCTGCCCCGCCGACCTCGCCCACGTCGCCTGGGCCGCCCAGATGGGCACCATCGTGTTCCACCCCTGGCCGGTGCGCGCCGCCGACGTCGACCGCCCCGACGAGCTGCGGATCGACCTCGACCCGCAGCCCGGCACCGACTTCGCCGACGCGGCGACCGCCGCCGGGGAGCTGCGCGGGCTCCTGGCCGAGCTGGGCGTCACCGGCTGGCCGAAGACCTCCGGCGGCCGGGGCGTCCACGTCTACCTGCGCATCCAACCCCGCTGGACGTTCACCGAGGTGCGCCGGGCCACCATCGCGCTGGCTCGCGAGCTGGAACGGCGCCGGCCCGAGCTGGTCACCACCGCCTGGTGGAAGGAGGAGCGCGGCCGGCGCGTCTTCGTCGACTACAACCAGATGGCCCGGGACCGCACCATCGCCTGCGCGTACTCGCTGCGCGCCAACGCCCGCGGCACCGTCTCCACCCCGGTCGACTGGGACGAACTGCCCGACGTCGACCCGGACGACTTCGACCTGCGCAGCGTCCCGGCGCGGCTGGCCGAGCGGGGCGACCCGCACGCCGGCATCGACGACACCGCGTACGACATCACGCCGCTGCTGGAGTGGGCCGACCGGGACGCCGCCGCCGGCCAGGGCGACCTGCCCTACCCGCCGGACCACCCGAAGATGCCCGGCGAACCGAAGCGGGTCCAACCCTCCCGGGCGAAGCGCGCCGTCGGCGAGGATCCCGCCTAATCCGATCTGGTTCCAAGGGGTCGGTGGTCGTATGCGGTCAGGGATCGCGTCACGGACACCGTCCTGGGGGTGACCGGCCCGCGGGGGACCCGTACGGGGTGGCGGTTGGCCCCCGGATGCGGTGCTGCTATCCGGACGAACCGCCACTTTCGTCACCGGTCGTGCTCGCACCGCCTTGATCGGCGGTAGGCGGTGTTCATACTCACCTCCCAAGGCTCAATGGGTGTGGTCCGTAAGAGATTCGGAAATAGAGCCGAACCATGAACAGTGGCGCGAGCACCCCGTCCGGGCTGCGGATCTTCCGGCGATAGGGTCGACAGCACTATGGCGCGGGTACGGCGAACCGAAGCCGATCTGCTCGACGGCATGCTCGAGCGGACTGTAAGGGGAAGCGGTGGCGCGGCGGTTGTCGTCGGTGAACCGGGGATGGGGAAGACGTCGCTGCTGGCCGATGTCGAGGCGCGGGCTCGGCAGCGCGGCATGCGCGTACTGCGGTGCCGGGGCGTGGAGTCGGAGAGGGACATGCCCTTCGCGGGCCTGCACGAGCTGTTGCGGCCCTGCCAGGATGGGATCGAGCAGCTGGCCGGGCCGCAGCGGGCCGCGCTGGACAGCGCGCTGGGGCTGAGCGACCGGCCCGCGGAGCGGTTCCTGGTGTCGGTGGCGGTGCTGGGACTCCTGGTCGCCGTGGCCGAGGAGCGGCCGGTGGTGGTCCTGGTGGATGACATGCACTGGCTGGATCCGGATTCGCGTAACGCGCTGCTGTTCGCGGCCCGGCGCCTGGCCCTGGAGTCGGTGTGCATGGTGCTGGCCGCACGACGTACCCCCGAGTGGGATGTGGGCCGGGCCGGGCCGCCGGTGATCGAACTGGGGCCGCTGTCCGACACGGAGGCGGCAGCCGTGCTGGCCGAGCGGCACCCGGAGATCGTTCCTCCGGTGAGCGAGTGGCTGCTGACGGCCGCCGCGGGCATCCCTCTCGTCCTGTTCGAACTCGCCTCCACGCTCGACGCGGCCCAGCTGAGCGGGACAAGGGAGCTGCCCCCAGACCCGGTGGTGGGCCCGCGGCTGCGCGCGGTGCTGCTCAGCGATGTTCAGCGGCTCGGTCCGGATGCCCGGCGGGTACTGCTGCTCGCGGCCGCCGAGGGCGGGGAGGATATGGACCTCCTGCTGCGGGCGGCCAAGTCGCTGGGGATCGGCGCCGAGGCGTTCGACGCCTTGCAGGGTTCGGGAGCGGTGTGGATGGACCGGGGGCGCGTGCGGTTCCGGCATCCGCTGATCCGCCAGGCGGTGTACGAGGATGCTGGACCCGCCGCCCGGATGGCAGCGCACCGCGCGCTCGCCGAGGCCGGCGATCCGGAGCGCCGGGCCTGGCACCTGGCCGCCGCAGCCGAGGGGCCGGACGAGGGCATCGCCGTGCTGCTGGAGCGGCAGGCGGAAGTGTGCCTGCGCCGGGGGGCGACCGGTACGGCGGAACGGGCCTTGGTGCGGGCCGCCGAGCTGAGCGAGAGCGACGCAGTGCGGATGGCGCGTACCGTACGCGCCGCCGAGGCTGCCTGGCAGTCCGGGGAGAGAGAGCAGGCGCAGGCCCTGGCCGGCCGAGTGGACGAACGGCACGCCGACGCGCCGACGCGGGGACGGCTGCTGGCGCTGCGCGGCATCACCGAGTACTTCTCCTGCACCGGGGAGGCAGCCCACTTGCTGCTGGTGCGCGCGGCCCGGGAACTCGCGCCCACGGACGCCGCACGCGCGGCCAAACTGCTCGCGATGGCGGTGCGCGCGGCCTGGGCGGCGAACCTGCCCTCGCTGGTCGCGGAGACGGGGGTCCAGGGCGCGGCGCTGCTGTCCGCCGAGCCCTCGCTGGCCCGGCCGCTCGGCCATCTCGTCCAGGTGAGTGCGGCACGGTCCTTCCCCGACTGTGGGAGCAACCCCGGTCCGGGGGATCTGGGAGAAGGGGAGCGGTCGGCTGACCTGCGCGGGCTCTTCACCGAGCTGGCGCCGACCCTCGCCGACAGTGACCGGGACTGGGTCGCGATCGCCGCCCTGCTCGCCCTGGCCTGCGGGACGGAGGACATCGTCCACCGCGCGTACGTGACACAGGAGCAGCGTTTGCGCAGTGGCGGCGCGGTGGGCCAGCTGGCGGTGGTCCTGTCCCAGATGAGCACGCTGGAAGTGGCCGCCGGACGCTGGACCACCGCCGTCTCGAACGCCGCCGAGGGGGGATGGCTGGCGGAGCAGTCCGGGCAGCCCGCGACGACGGCAGTCTCGGACAACGCACTGGCCTGGGTGGCCGCCATGCAGGGCCGGGAGCGGGACTGCCGGGAGCGAGCCGATCGCACCTTGCGGTTCGCGTCCGAGCACGGCATCAACGTCATCGCTGCGGGCGCCCGTTGGCACCTGGCGCTGCTGGAGCTGGGGATGGGCCGGCCAGACGCGGCGATGGATGTCCTGCTGCCGGTGGTGGCTCCCGGGGGCCCGAGCAGCCACCCCTCGTTCGCCGCACTCGCCATGGCCGACCTGACCGAGGCAGCCGTACGCTGCGGACGTCTGACGGAGATACGGGGCAGTCTCGAGGAGGCAGCCCAGGGTGGGCTGGAGTCGGACATCGCCTGGGCGCGGTCGGCCGGCCATCGCATGCTGGGGCTGCTAGCCACCGCCGAAAGGCAGACTCCTGCGGCGGACGAGACGGCTGCCGGGCATTTCACCGCCGCGATCGACGCGGCGACAGCGGCCGGGCGTCCGTTCGACCTGGCCCATACGCGGCTGCTGCACGGTGAGCTCCTGCGGCGCCGCAAGCAGCGCGGGCAGGCGTTGCCGGAACTGCGGGCGGCATATGAGACCTTCGACCGGCTGGGGGCGACACCGTGGCGGGAGCGGGCGCGGCGGGAGATCCAGGCCGCCGGCGACCAGGTGGCCAGCAGTACGCCGGACATCCTGGAAGATCTGACGCCACAGGAGTTGCAGATCAGCCGCCTCGCGGCGAGCGGGCTGACGAACAAGCAGATCGCCGACCGGCTGTTCATCAGCCCCCGCACTGTCGGCTATCACCTGTATCACGTGTTTCCCAAACTGGGTGTCACGTCCCGTTCCCAGCTGCGCGAGGTCCCCGAACTGCGCTCGGAGTAGCAGGGCGTCACGCCTCGTGCCCCAAGGCCACGACGCCTTCACCATCGCATTGCAGACGGCCCGCGCGCCACGACCGGCACCGCCGTCCTGGCCGCACTGCTGCCCGCCGGTAGACCCAGATAATCCGCCTGCAAGGTCAAATCACCGATCTCGCCCTACCACACCCTAAAGCCGACACCTGGCCACTGACCAGCACAACCATCACGGAAACCGTGATCACCATGACGTCGCCGGCCGGCCATCCTCGCTCTCCTGGCCGCGATCCCCAGGGAATCTGGAAGCCCGCGACATCGCACGCTAACCTCAACAGCTTTTGTGCCCAAATGTCGCAATAAGCCATGCAGTGACCGATCGAAAGACCGCTCCGGCCACCTACACGCTGTGCTGACACACCCCTTGACACCGAGATTCAGCACCCAACTTCCTGGCCTTGCCCCGTACACCAGTCATCGTGACTGATCCGCACGGCCGCTTCCCCAGGCAAACTCGCCACATCGGTACAAGGAGGTGGGCGACAATGAGCAGCAGGAGCAAAGTCTTTGATCACCCCGAGTTGCGGGTGCACGGGATGCGGGGCTGCGTGTCGCCGACGCTTCGGTCATGCCGCACGAGACCAGCGGCAACACCAATGCCCCCAGCATCATGATCGGCGAGAAGGCTGCGGACCTGATTCTCGGCCGCAGCGCCGATGACCGGGCACAGCTCCGGCAGGATCCGGTGCCGTCCAGGCAGCCAGCCCCGTACGGGACCGGCACCTTCACAACCGCGAACCCATTGAGCAGAAGGCGAGAAGACCATGCCCACGACCGTGACCGCAGCAGTGGCCCGCACCGGACAGGACGGCTTCTCGATCGAGCGGCTGGAGCTGGAGGACCCGCGTCCGGATGAGGTCCTCGTCCGCTACACCGCGGCCGGCCTGTGCCACACCGACCTGGAAGCCGCCGCGGGTCGTCTGCCCACCCCGCACCCGGTCGTTCTCGGCCATGAGGGTGCCGGTGTCGTGGAGGCCGTCGGCTCCGGGGTCACCGGCTTCCGGCCCGGCGACCGGGTCGTACTCAGCCTCGACTCCGACGGCACCTGCCGCAACTGCCTGTCCGGGCAGCCTGCCTACTGTGAGCGACACGTCCCGCTGAACTTCGAGTCCCGCCGCGCGGACGGCTCGGTCGGACTCAGGGACAGTGCCGGGCCGGTCCATGATCACTTCTTCGGCCAGTCCTCCTTCGCCAGCCACGGCCTCGCCCACCCGCGCGGCCTGATCAAGGTGGACGACGAGGTGCCGCTGGCGACACTGGCCCCTCTCGGCTGCGGCATCGTCACCGGCGCCGGAGCGGTCTTCAACTCCCTCCGGGTCCAGGCAGGCAGCACGGTCGCCGTCTTCGGCGTGGGATCGGTCGGACTCTCCGCGCTGATGGCGGCCGTCGCCTGCGGCGCCACGCGTGTCATCGCCGTGGACACCAAGCCCGAACGCCTCGCCCTGGCCAAGGAGTTGGGTGCCACCGACCTGGTGGACGCAGTAACCGCCGACACCACCGAGGCCATCACCGACCTGACCGGCGGCCGCGGGGTCGACTACAGCGTCGAGTCGACGGGCGTCGTCGCGGTGATGAACACCGCCATCGCCGCCCTCGCCCCCCTGGGCTCCGCCGCCATCCTCGGTGTCGCCGCCCTGGACGCCACCTTGCACGCCAACGTCTTCGAACTGCTCAAGGGCCGCACCATCGCCGGCTCGGTCATGGGACACCAGGCCCCCGGTGTCCTCATCCCCCGCCTGCTCGGCCTGCACCGCCAGGGCCGCTTCCCATTCGACCGCATGATCAGCACCTACCCGCTGACCGACATCAACACCGCCGTCGCCGATGTGAAGACAGGCGGCACCGCCAAGGCCGTCCTGACCCACGCGGTCTGACCAAAGGCCTCTTCCATGACGGTTGGCACGCAACCGCGCAACAGAACCGAGCGCCCAAGCGCCACATATGGTTCAAGCTTCAATCATTCGAGTTGGGGGGTGACGAAGATGCGAATCGCAACCGCGGCCGGCGATGTCACGTCAAATGAACGGCCGTTGTCTGCTGCGCACCGAGAACCCGCCCCTTCGCCAACTGGTTAAGCCTGCCGCTCAGCGGGAACTGCCAGTGACGCGCGCCAGATCGCGGCTTCGTTGTCATCAGCCTCCCCCGAAGTGGGAGGGTGTGCCCGCAAAGGTTCACTGACGGTGCACTGTTCACCGAGTTTGAAAAACTCCAGCTCTAGTTCTCTCGCGATGATCGATGCCGGCCTGACCGATGCCTCGCTGAGGCGAGATGCGGCGAAACCTGGCCATCGCGAAGGAGCGCCTGATAGAGGGGTAGATGATATGTTCACAACTTTCCGTTCTCCCGCACTTGTGGAATTTGGCGCCGACGGACTGAAGCGACTCGCCGAGATTTGCCAGTCGTTCGGCGTCAGCCGGCCGCTCATTGTCACAGATTCGTTCCTCGCTGCCAGCCCCCTGCTTGAGAAGGTAACTCAGCCGCTGGTCGCGGCGGGTGTGGAGTATGGCCTGTTTCGCGAAACCCTTCCCGAGCCGACCACGGGCTCGATTGACACACTCCGCGAAAAATTCGCGAGCGACGACTACGACGGCCTGATCGCCTTTGGTGGCGGCAGCGCAATGGATTCCGCCAAAGCGCTGGCCGTCACTGAGACATTCGGAAAGGATTACCGGCGCTGGGTGGTGCCGAACACTCCAGCGGGTCGGGTTTCTGTGCCGATCATCTGCGTCCCCACCACCGCCGGCTCCGGGTCCGAAGTAAGCAATGCCTGCATTCTGAAGGAAACTGCTACAGGCGAGAAACTCGTGTACCTCGGGCAGAGTTGTGTCCCGAGTGCTGCGGTCATCGACTACGAATTGACCTTGAATGTGCCCGCCTCGCTGACTGCATCCACAGGAATTGACGCACTCGCGCATTCGCTGGAGGCATATACCTCCACGGGAGCCAACCCCTTCAGCGATGCCATGGCGCTGAGCGCGTTGAAGCTGATCGGCCCAAACCTGCGCACCGTCATCAGCCAACCGAATGATCGTGAAGCGCGCCGACAGGTGATGCTGGGCGCAACACAGGCAGGTTATGCGTTCACCAGCGCTGGTGTCACCCTGGTGCACGGTATGACCGCTCCACTCGGGGGCCTGTTCGGCATCCAGCACGGGGTCTCGAACGCGATGGTGATGCCGACCGTGCACCGGTGGTCGACCAGCGCCGCGCAGAAACGATACGCCGCGGCCGCCAAGGCGCTGGGGCTCGCTGGGGACGACCACGACGACGCAACCGCTTCCAAGCTGGTCGCAGACGAGCTGACGGCGCTCAACCGGGATCTGGGACTGCCGTCCATGCAGGCCTACGGTCTCGACAAGCAGCGGTACTTCGAACAGATCGACACCATGACCGAACAAGCTTTCCTCACAGGTGGGCCGGCGTTGAATCCCCGTGTGCCGACGCCCGAAGAAATGGCAGATCTGTATCGAGCAGCCTGGGAAGAGAAGTGGGACTGAGCTGAGGCAGCCCACACCGGTTTTCGGGCATAACGGATCCCGCGGGTCTCGTTGTGGTAGCCCAGCAGGGCCTGCATCACGGACACGGTGATCAACTCAAGCGTCGGTGACCTTCGGGGTGATCCCGACCGCTGGCCGCCACCGTTTGAGGTGCGCAGACGCCTTCGGTCGCGAGGGTGTCCAAATCGACGTGCCGTGGCCTCCACGGTCGCCTTGCCTGGGCAACGTCGATCATGGATGCCCTCGCGCCTGCGTACTGCCCGTATCCCTTGGAACAGGCCATGCACCCATGCTCGCCCCTGTTATTGCCTCTGTCAACAATCACCGTAGTTGTCGCCGTGCGGCGACTGTGCCGCTGTCATCGTCAACGTGTGGAGCTTGTCGGCGTGTCGGAGATTCGGGAGATGCTCGGTGGCGTCTCCCGGCAGCGCGCGTCCGTGATCGCCAATCAACGGAACTTCCCGGAGCCGATCGCCGTGCTGGCGATGGGCAAGGTCTGGCGGAAGTCCGACGTCGAGAAGTGGATCAAGCAGCACCGGCCGGACTCGTCCGCCGACTGACCACCCGCCAATGCGCCGTCAGCGGTGCCGGGCCATCGCCTCCACGGCCTCCTTGGCGGTCTTCAGATCCGCGCCGGTCGCCGCCCGGTACGCCTGGATCGCTTTGATCTTCTCGCCCCGGGCCAGATGCTCCCGGACCCCGGGCAGCGCCGGGCCGTCGTCGACCACCCCGGGGTGGTCCATCACCAGCTGGAGCCGACGTTCGATCTCCGTCAGGCGGGCGGCCGTGCCGTCCCGCCCGGTCGAGCCCGGCAGGCGGACCAGCAGCAGCGTCGCGACGAGCAGCGTCAGCGCGGCGAGGGTGAACTCCATGTCCGCGAGGAAAGCACATCCCCACCAGGCACACTTGCCCCCATGACCTCCACCCCGGACGTGATCCGCGGCATCGTCGGCGTCTACCACGCCGACGGCGGGCTCCGCGGCGAGCTGGCGTACCTGATTGGCAAGGCCCGGGGCACGGCGCACTGCGGGCTCTGCGACGTCACCCACCACGCGCTCGGCCGCCGGCGCGAGTGGCGGGAGCTGGTCGCCGCGCTGGGGGTGCCCGTCGAGCTGGTGCACCTCAACGAGCGCAGCCCGGCGGTACGGGCGGCCAGCGAGGGGCGTACCCCCTGCGTGCTCGCGGTCACCGACGCCGGGCACCGGCCGCTGCTCGGCCCCGACGAGCTGGCGGAGGTCGACGGCGACGTCGCCCGGTTCGCCACCGCCCTGCGGGGCGCCGCCGACCGGGCCGGGCTGCGCTGGGCGCCGGACGAACGATAACGATCACGTAAAGGGCGCGAACCTTTCCCGGCGCGTACCCCCTCTTCCTGATCGTCGGCCCGGCGGGGGCTGCGGGGGAGGGGTCGGATGAAGCTGGTCTGGAGGCGGGCCCGCGAGGCGCGCGGGCTGCTGGCCGCCGCCGTGGCGGCGGCGCTGGTCGCGGTGGTGCTGGTCGCCGGGCTCTCCGAGTACAACCGGCGGGCGGTGGAGTCAGGGCAGCGGGCGCTGCTCGCCTCCGCCCCGGTCGAGGAGCGCAGCCTGCTGGTCACCGGTTCCGGCGGTGCCGACCCGGCCGAGTTCACCACCCGGGACCGGGCGGTCCGGGAGGGCTTCACCGCCGCGTTCGGTGGCGCCCCGGTGACCGTCGCCGCCGCCCGCTACGGCACCGGCCGGGAACTCACCGGCGACCTCGGCGAGGTGCGCCGCACCGACGACGACCCGGCCTTCGCCAACCTGGCCACCCTCGACGACCTGCCCCGCCACGCAGACCTGGTGGCGGGGGCCTGGCCGCCGGCCGGCAGCGGCGGGGTGACCCTGCCGGAGAAGGTCGCCGGCCTCCTCGGCCTGGCCCCCGGCGACCGGATCCCGATCCGCGACCGCCGCTCCGACCGCGACGGTGAACTCGTCCTCACCGGCACCTGGCGGCCCCGAGACCTCGCCGACCCGTACTGGCGGCTGGCCCCCGGCGTGGCCGCCGGCGCCGGCGCCGAGGACGGCTCCTCCTTCGGGCCGTTCGTGCTCGACCCGGCCGACTTCGTGGCCGCCTTCCCCGGCTCGGCCTCCGCGTCCTGGGTGGTCGTGCCCGACCTCGCCGCGGTGGGGGCGTCCCGCCTGGCCGAGCTGCCACCCCGGGTCGCCGCCGCCGCGGTGGAGGTCCCCGAGCAGGCCGGCCTCGGCTCGTCCGCGCAGACCGTGACCCGCATCGACCGGCTGCTGGACCGGATCAGCCGGGCCGACCTGACCGGCCGCTCCGCGCTCGCCACCCCACTGCTGCTGATCCTCGTGCTCGGCGGTTACGCCCTGGTGCTGATCGCCGCCCTGCTGCACCAGGACCGGCGGCCCCAGACCGCGCTGCTGCGGGCCCGGGGCGCGGCCCGCCGGCAGCTCGCCGGCCTGGCCGCCCGGGAGGCGTTCCTGGTGGTCGTCCCCGCCGCCGTGCTCGGGCCGGTGCTCGCCGAGGTGGCCCTGAGTCGGCTGGGCGCGGGCGGGCCGGTCGACCTGAGCCGTGCCGACACCGACACCACGCTGCTCTGGGCGGCGGCCGCCGGCACCGCGGCCGGCTGCCTCGCCACCATGGTGCTGCCGGCGCTGCGCGGGGCGGAGACCTACGTCGCCGACCTGGCCGCCCGGTCCCGGCCGACCCGGTCCGCCGCCGTGCAGCGGGCCGGCGTCGACCTGGTGCTGGTCGGCTTCGCGGTGCTGGCCTGGACCCAGCTGCGGCAGTACGCGTCGCCCGTCGCCGGCGCCGGCGGCCGGCTCGGGATCGACCCGCTGCTGGTCGCCGCCCCGACCCTGGGCGTGCTCGCCGGCGCGGTGGTCGCCCTGCGCCTGCTGCCACCGGTGACCCGGTTCGCCGAGCGGTTCGTCGACCGGCGGCCGTGGACCGCCACCATGTTCGGCATGTGGCAGGCCGGTCGGCGGCCGCACGCCGGACCGGTGCTGCTGCTCGCGCTCGCCGTGGGCGGCAGCACCCTGGCCTGGTCGCTGGTCGCCACCGCCGACCGGTCCCAGGTGGACCGGGCCGACCACACCGTCGGGGCGGACCTGCGCCTGGTGGAGCGCCGCGGCGCCGCGCCCGCCGACCGGGCCACCCGGCTCGCCGAGCTGCCCGGGGTCGACCGCGCCCTGCCGGCCTGGTCCGACGAGATCCGGGTGAGCCGCGCCGACCTGGAGACGACGGTGGTGAGCCTCGACTTCGCCACCGCCGGTGGTGTCGTCCGGCTCGCCGACCGGCTGGCCGACGAGCCGTCGTCCACCCTGTTCGACCGGCTCGTCCGGTCCCGCGCCGCGCCGGCCGGGCTGGAGCTGCCCGCCGGCACCCGGACGCTGACCGGCACCCTGCGGACCCCGGTGCGGGAACCGGTCGCCCCGCACCCGGTCTCCGTCTTCGTCCTGATCACCCAGACGGACGGGGCGGCCTGGCGACTGCCGGTCGCCGTCACCGGCAGCGACGGCCGGCCGGCGCGGTTCACGGTGGCCCTCCCCGAGGCGGGGCCCGGCGCAATGCGGCTGGCCGGATTCGAACTCGACGCGGGGGACATCGCCGGTCGGGCGTACCGGATGGAGCTGGCCGAGCTGGCCAGCGCCGGCGCGGACGGGCGGGCCCGCCCGGTGTCGTTCACCGGCGACTGGACGGTGACCAGCGGCGACCCCACCGACCCGGTGTCACTGGACACCACCACCGGCGGCCTCACCGCCGAGCGCGAGGTCGGCCTCGCCCCCGGCGGACGGTTCGCCTACCAGGTGGCGTCCCGCTTCGTGGTGGTCCCGTCCGGCGAGAACCGCCCACCGGGGGCGTTGATGACCCCGGCGGTCCGCGCCGCGCTGGGGCTGCGCGTCGGCGACACGGTCACCCTCGCCCTCTCCGGGGCCACGCTGCCGGTCCGGCTCGTCGGCGAGCTGGACGCCGTGCCGTCCACCAGCGGGGCGGGGATCCTGCTCGACCTGCCCGCGGCCACCGACTGGCTGGTCCGCGACCGCGGCGTGGTCCGGCCCACCGCCCAGTGGTGGCTCTCCACCGACCGCGACGGACACACCGAGGCGGCGCGGGCGGCGGCCGGGCTCGCCGGGATCACCGTGCTGGACCGGCGGGTGGTGGCCGACGAGGCCGCCGCGGACCCGTACTGGCAGGGGGCGCGGACCGGGCTGCTCGCCGCCGCCCTCGGGTCCGTGCTGCTGGCCCTCGTCGGTCTGGTCGTCGACGTCTGGGCCACCACCCGGCAGCGGCTGGGGGAGTTCGCCGTGCTGCACACCCTGGGCGCCGGACCCCGGCTGCTGGCCCGGGCACTGCTCGCCGAGCAGACCTTCCTGGCCGGCATCGGGGTCGGGGTCGGCCTGCTGCTGGGCGCGGTGGTCGGCGCCGCGATGGCCCCGCTGGTCGTGCTGACCCCGGCGGCCGACCGGCCGGTGCCGGAGGCGGCCTTCGTGCTGCCCTGGCAACCCGTCGGACTGACCGCGGCGGGTTTGCTGCTGGCGGCGCTGGCCGTCAGCGTGTTCATCGCCCTCGGCATCCGGCAGCGGGTGGCGGCGGCGCAGTTGCGGATCGGGGGAGACCGGTGACCGGGACGATCGAGGCCGGCGGCGAGGTGGCGACGTGCTGAGCGTGGGCGCGGCCGCCCGCCGGGTCCGGGCCTTCGGTGGGCAGTTCCTCCTGCTCGCCGTCCTGACCATGACGGCGACGCTGCTGGTCAGCGGGGTGCCCCGGCTGGTCAACTGGTACGCCGGGCAGGGCCTGCACCAGTTCCTCGCCGACCGTCCCGCGCAGGAGCGGGACCTGACCTACTCGGCCGCGCCGCTCACCGCCACCGCCAACGGCACGTCGCTGATGGAGGCGTACCGCAGCGACCTGGAGACCATCCGGGCCGGCATGCCGCCCCGGGTGCGCGAGCTGGTCGCGCAGCGGTGGTTCAGCGCCCAGACCGAGCCGAGCCGGGTGGTCGGCCGGGACCTGGCGGCGCGGAACCTTACGGTGGACCTCGGCCTGCGCGTCGTGCCGGACATCCGGGAGGCGGCCACCCTGGTCGAGGGACGCTGGCCGGACCGGGGGCCGGTGCCGTCCGGGAAGCCGGTGCAGGTGGCGCTCGCCGCGCAGGTGGCCGGCCAGTTCAACCTGCGGGTGGGCAGCCGGCTGACGCTCAAGGGCCCGGACACCCCGGGCGTGTCGCTGCCGCCCACCCCGATCGCCGTGGTGGGGTTGTTCGCGCCCCGCGACGGCGGCGACGGCATCTGGGACGCCCTGCCGCCGCTGCTGCGGGTGGTCGAGCCGCTCGGGGACGGGCAGCCCTTCGTCGGCTTCGCGGTCGTCGACGAGGCCGTACTGGACCGGCAGGCCGCGATCGGCTGGTCGCTGCGGCTGAGCTGGCGCTACCGGCTCTCCGCCGACATCGACGTCCGGGCCCTGGACCAGATTCTCGCCGGCCTTCAGGAGATGTCCCGCAGGTCGGCGGGGCGGACCTTCGTCCAGGGCCTCGACGTCCCGCTGCGACAGTTCATCGCCGGGATGGACGCCGCCCGGACGGTGCTCGCGGTGATCGCGGCGGGGACGTTGGCCACGCTGGGCGGGCTGGTGCTCTTGGCGACCGGCTCGGCGGTCCGCCGGCGCCGGGGCGAGTTCGCCCTGCTGCGGGCGCGCGGCGGTGGTCCCGCGGCCGGGGCGGGACGCAGCCTCGCCGAGTCGCTGCTGGTGGTGCCGCCGGCCGCCGTGCTCGGCTGGCTGGCCGGCACGCTGGCGCCCGGCGGCGCCGGCGACACCCTGGGGCTCGCCGTGGCGCTGACCGTGCTGGTGACGCTGGCGTTGCCGGTGGCCACCCTGACCGCGCCGGCCGAGGTGACCGGGCGGCGGGACGGGCTGCGGCTGCGGCCGTCGACGCGCCGGCTCGGCGTCGAGGGCGGACTGCTGCTGCTCGCCGCGCTCGCGGTGGTGCTGCTGCGCCAGCGGGGCCTGGAGTCCGGCGAGGTGGACCCGCTGCTGGTGTCGGTCCCGGTGCTGCTCGCCGTGGCGGCGGCGCTGGTGGCGATCCGGCTCTACCCGCTGCCGCTGCGCCTGCTCAGCCGCCTGGCGGCCCGGGCCCGGGGCAGCGTCGCCTTCCTGGGCACCGCCCGGGCCGGACGGGCCCAGGCCACCGCCCCGCTGGTGGTCGTCGTGCTGGCCATCGCCACCGCCGCGTTCAGCGCCGTCGTCGCCGCCGGGGTCGAGGCGAGCCGGGACCGGGCGGCCACCGCCGTGGTGCCCGGGGACGCTCTGCTGCTCGGTGAGCGGTTCGCCCCGGACACCCGGACCGAGCTGGAGCGGGTGTCCGGGGTGCGGGTCGCGGCCCCGCTGGCGGAGGAGCCGGCGCAGCGGCTGGCGACGGACGCGCTGGGCACCGACGCCCGGATCGGGGACGTCACCGTCCTGCTCGTCGACGCCGCGGCCCTGGACCGGGTGGTCGCCGCCGCCGGCCGCGATCCCGGGCTGCCGAGGACGCTGGTGACCGCCGGTCCGGGTGGTCCGGCGCCGGCGGTGGTCTCCCCGGCGGTCGCCGCCGACCTGGCCGGCGCGGGGCTGGCCGGGTCCGCGTTCGCCACGGTGCAGGGCCAGCGGTACGAGTTCCGGGTGACCGGGCAGGCGGAGACCTTCCCCCTGCTCACCGGGGGCGGGGACCGGTTCGTCGTGCTGCCCTGGCAGGCCCTGCCGGCCAGGGAGTACGCCGTGGTGCCGACCGGCTTCGTGCTGGCCGGGGAGGATCTCGACGTCGCGCGGCTGCGTGAGGTGGGCACCGAGGGGCAGTCCCGGTTCCAGCACGGATCGGCGGTGAGCGCGCGGGAGCGCAACCTCCCCGTGGAGGTCTCCACCTGGACGACGGTCCGGCGGGAGTTGGGCGAGGGTGGGCCCAACGGCGTGCTCGTCTTCGGGTTCGTCGCGGGGGCGGTGGGGGGCACCGTCCTCGGCCTGCTCGCCATCGCCTTCACCGTGCTGGCCGGCGCGCGGGCCCGCGGGCAGGTGCTGTCCCGGCTACGCACCCTCGGCCTGTCCCGCGGGCAGGGGCGTGGCCTGCTGCTGATCGAGCTGTCGCCGCTGGTCGGCGCGGCGGTGCTGACCGGCGCGCTGGTCGGCGCGCTGCTGCCGGTCCTGCTCAACCCGGTGCTCGGGCTGGCCACCTTCACCCGGGGCACCCCCGTCCGGGTGGCCTTCGAACCGGCGCTGGTCGCCGGGGTGGTGGCGCTCGGGGCGGTCGCCCTCGGCTTCGCGGTCGCCGTCGAGGCCCTGAACAATCGCCGGCTGCGCCTCGGTGAGGCGCTCCGGCTCGGAGAGGAGAGCTGAGATGACCGCTACCGCGGAGCAACCCGTCGCGCCGGACCTGGCGGCGCTGCAACAGCGGGCGGCCGCGCGGGCCGCCGAACGGGCCGGCGGCCGGGACCGGTTGCGCGGCCACATCGTCTGCGACGGCCTCGTGCGGATCTTCAAGACCGAGGGGGTGGAGGTGGTCGCCCTGCAGGGGCTCGACCTGGTCATCGACCGGGGCGAGCTGGTGGCGATCGTCGGGGCCTCCGGGTCGGGCAAGTCCACCCTGCTGAACATCCTCTCCGGGCTGGACACCCCGACCGCCGGCATCGCCCGGGTCGGGGAGTACGACCTGCTGAACCTCTCGACCCGGCGGCGGCTGAGCTACCGGCGGGACATGGTGGGCTTCATCTGGCAGCAGACCGGGCGCAACCTGCTGCCGTACCTGACGGCGCGGGAGAACGTCGAGCTGCCGATGGAGCTGGCCGGCCGGGGCGGTGGCCGCCGGGGCCGTCGCCGGCGTGCCGAGGAGCTGCTGGAGCTGGTCGGGGTCGGCTACTGCGCGGACCGGCGACCGGGGCAGCTCAGCGGCGGTGAGCAGCAGCGCTGCGCGGTGGCGGTGGCGGTGGCCAACGACCCGCAGGTGCTCTTCGCCGACGAGCCGACCGGTGAGCTGGACGAGGCGACCGGGGCGGAGGTCTTCGGCGCGCTGCGCACCATCAACGCCGAGCTGGGGGTGACCGTCGTGGTGGTCACCCACGACCCGGCCGTGGCCGGTCAGGTCCGCCGGACCGTCGCGATCCGCGACGGCCGGACCGCCTCCGAGGTACGCCGCACCGCGCGGGTCGGCGCCGACGGCGGCACCGAGCTGGTCAGCGAGGAGTACGCCGTGCTGGACCGCTCCGGGCGGATGCAGCTGCCGGCACCCTTCGTCGAGGCGCTGACCCTGCGGGACCGGGTCCGCCTCAACCTCGAACCGGACCACGTGCAGGTCCGCCCCGGTGACCGTACGCCGGACGCTGACGGGAGTGACGCATGAGCGAGCAGGTGTCCGTCCGGGCCGGGGACGCGGCCGTCGTCGACGAGGTGGTCCGGGTCGAGGGGGTGAGCCGCACCTTCGGCCGGGGCGCGCAGGCGGTGCACGCCGTGCGGAACGTCTCGTTCACCGCCGGCCGGGGCGAGCTGGTCGCGGTGCGGGGCCGCTCCGGCGCGGGGAAGACGACGCTGCTGAACCTGGTCGGCGGGCTGGACCGGCCGGACGCCGGACGGGTGCGGGTGGCCGGGCACGACGTGACGGCCGCCAGCGAGGCGGAGCTGCTCCGGCTGCGGCGCGGCACGTTGGGTTTCGTCTTCCAGACCTTCGGCCTGGTGCCGATCCTCTCCGCGGCGGAGAACGTGGGCGTGCCGCTGCGGCTGGCCCGGGTGCCGGCGGCGGAACGGGAGGAGCGGGTGGCGGTGCTGCTGGAGCTGGTCGGCCTGGGCGCGCACGCCGCGCAGCGGCCGTACGAGCTCTCCGGCGGGCAGCAGCAGCGGGTGGCGGTGGCCCGCGCCCTCGCCCACGAGCCGGACCTGCTGATCGCCGACGAGCCGACCGGTCAGCTCGACTCGGAGACCGGGCGGTCCATCATGGACCTGCTGCGTGCCGTGGTGCACGCCCGGGGCATGACGGCCCTGGTCGCCACCCACGATCCCGCCCTGATCGACCTGGCCGACCGGACCCTCACCCTCCGCGACGGCCACCTCGTCGACGCCTGACGAATCGACGCCCGACGGCCCGGCCCGCCCGCCCCGGATTGTGGGGGCCGCGGTGCCGTGTCGTGGTGCTGCGGCGCCGCCGTGCTGCGGCGCCGCCGTGCTGCGGCGCCGCCGTGCTGCGGCGCCGCCGTTTCGCGGCGCGCCGTGCTGCGTGCTGCCGTGCTGCCGTGTCTGCTCGGTGGGTTGGGATACCCCGTCGTCGCACCGGCCCACCCTCGGCACGGGTTTGTCGTTCCTTTAGAGCTGATGACGTAAAGGACTCAGCGTGCGACAGGTGGCCGGCTGCCGGCACCGGCGCCCCTCTCGGCCGTGGTGCCCCTTTCGGCTGGGGCGCGTCTACGGGAGCCTGCGCACCACGCTCGTCCCCCAGAGCTGGCGCCTGTTGAGTCGTTTACGTCATCAGCTCTAAAGGACCGGAAGCCTCGGACTGCCTGGCGTCTCTGCTGGGTCCGCGTCTCGGCGTCTCGGCGTCTCCCGGGCCTGCGTCTCTGCTCGGCCCGCGTGTGCGGCCGGGTTCGTGTCCACGTCGGGTCCTGGTCGGGGCCCGTGCGTGCGGTCGGGTTCGTGTTTATGCCGGGTCCTGGTCGGGGCCCGTGCGTGTGGCCGGGTTCGTGTCCATGCCGGGTCCTGGTCGGGCCCGCGTCCGGGCCGGTCGGATGTGCGGGCGGGTCAGCGGGCGGCGGGGACAGGGACCGACGCGGGCGTGGACGACCGTGGGTCAGAGAGGGAGTTTCATGCCCTCGTGGCTGGCGACGAAGCCCAGGCTCCGGTAGAAGCGGTGCGCGTCGGCGCGGCTCTTGTCGGTGGTGAGCTGCACGAGCCCGCAGCCGCGCTGCCGGGCCTGGTCGACCGCCCACTCCATCAACTGCCGACCCACTCCGCGGCCGCGCAGGTCGGAGCGGACCCGCACCGACTCGATCAGGGCGCGCTCGGCCCCGTGCCGGCCCAGCCCCGGGATGTACGTGATCTGCAGGCAGGCGACGGGTTCGGCGTCCAGTTCGGCGACGATCTGCTGGTTGCGCGGGTCGGCGGTGATCTCGGCGAAGGCCCGCTCGTACGCCTCGTCGACCTCGACGTGGTCCCGCGCCCGGCCCAGCACGTCGTCGGCGAGGAGCGCGAGGAGAGCCGGCAGGTCCGCGCGGGTCGCCTCCCGGATGGTCAGGTCACTCATGACCGGCAGCCTGCCACAGCCACTACGGCCGATGTGCGGGCGTCCGTTGACCGGAGCGGGCAGCATGATTCGGCATGGAGAACCTGCTGCTGCCCTTCCGATGGATCTACCGGGGACTGTTCTGGTTCGCCAACTCGCCCCGGACGCTGATCACCTCGTACCTGCTGATGATCGTGGTGGCCGGGGTGATCTACGGCCAGGTGGAGAACGCCAGCGCGGCCGACGCGGTCTGGTGGGCGGTGGTCACCGCCTCCACCGTCGGATACGGCGACATCTCGCCGACCACCTGGCAGGGGCGCTTCCTCGCCGCGTTGCTCATCTCCACCATGGTGCTGCTGGTCATCCCGCTGATCACCGCGCACTTCGCCAGCCACCTCATCGTCGACGACGACGCGTTCGAGCACGACGAGCAGGAGGAGCTCAAACACGAAATCCGGCGGATGCGGGCGCTGCTGGAGGAGTTGGCCGCCCGGCAGGGCATCGAGATGCCGGAACTGGAGCGGCCTCAGCCGCTCAACGCGCCGGACAGCGCAGCCCCGCTCTGGGAACGGTCAAGGAGATCAGGTAGGCGTCGACCGCGTCCGTGACGCAGGTGGTCTGCGGGTACGCGGTGTGCCCCTCGCCCTCCCAGGTCAGCACCCGCCCCACCCCCAGCATGTCGGCCAGCCGCGCGGTCTGCTCGTACGGGGTGGCCGGATCGCCGGTGGTGCCGACCACCACGATCGGCGGCGCGCCCACGGCCTTGCCGGTCGGGTACGGGTCCCGCTGCCCGGGCCACTCGGCGCAGCCCAGCATCCCGACCGCCAGGGCCGGCCCGAAGAGCGGGTACTTCTCCCGCCACTGGGACTGGAGCTGGCGGATCTGCTCCCGGCTCGGCTTCTCGGTCTCGTCGGCGCAGTTGACCGCCAGGTTGGCGTCGAAGAGGTTGGAGTACCGCCCGTCGTCGTCGCGGCCGGCGTACGCGTCGGCCAGCCGGAAGACCTCGCTCGGGTCGCCGCCCTCCAGCTTGTCGATCGCCCGGGCCAGCTCCTCCCAGCCCGACTCGGTGTAGAGCGAGGAGATGACCGCGTAGAAGACCCAGCCCGAGGTGGCCTCCCGCCCGTCGGCGCCCCGCACCGGTGAGACCTTCGCCTTGTCGATGGCGGAGGTCACCGCGGCCCGGGCGTCCGGGGCGATGGGGCAGCGGCCGGCGTTATCGGCGCACCAGCGGGTGAAGTTGCCGAACGCCCGTTCGAAGCCCCGGGCCTGGCTCTCCGAGCCGGCGATCAGCTTCTGCTCCGGGTCCACCGCGCCGTCGAGCACCAGCGCGCGGACCCGCTGCGGGTAGAGCTGGGCGTAGGTGGCGCCGAGCAGGGTGCCGTAGGAGTAGCCGAGGTAGGTCAGCTTCTCGTCGCCGACCGCCGCCCGGATCGCGTCCATGTCCCGGGCGGCCTGCTCGGTGCCGTAGAGCGGGAGCTGGGCGCCGTACCTGTCGCCGCAGCCCCGCCCGATCTTCCGGTTCAGCGCGACGTAGTCGTCGAAGGACTCCTCGGTGCGCGGGTCGGGGTCGTAGCCGAAGCTGGCGTCCAGGTCGGCGTCGGGGATGCACTTGACCGGGCTGGACCGGGACACCCCGCGCGGGTCGAAGCCGACGATGTCGAACCGGTCGGTGATCGACGCGGGGAGCCCGCCGAAGGCCTGCCCGAAGGAGAGGTAGACGGCGGTGTCCACACCGGACCCGCCGGGGCCGCCGGGGTTGATCACCAGCGAGCCGATCCGGTCCCGCTGTTTCGACGAGCGGGCCCGCAGCAGCGCGATCTCGAAGGTCTCCCCGCTGCCCGGGCCGGCGGTCGCGCCGGTCCCGGCGCCCCAGTTCCGGGGCACGGTGATCCGGGCGCACTCGTACCGCACGCCCGGCGCGCCCCGGCCGACCAGCTCCTCGGCCACCTCGGGGCAGGCCCGCCAGGTCGGTGCGGCGCCCGGCGCCGCCGCCCCGCCCTCGGCCGTGGTGCGCGGCGCGAACGCCGGCAGCGTGCACCCGGCGGCGAAGAGCGCGGCCGCGACGAAGCCGGCCAGGGAGAGCCGGACCCGGCGGATCCGGTCGGAAGTGCAGGTCACCAGCGAGCCTCCGTGATCGTGTCGACGGCCAGGCTACGCCGGGCCGGCGGCGGTCGGCTCGACGGTCGCCAGTGGATCGCCGCGCAGCACCTCGTCGACGTCGAACCGGATCGGCCGGTCGAGCTGGTCGTAGCGGCAGGAGCGTGGGTCGCGGTCGGGCCGCCAGCGGACGAAGCGGGCGGTGTGCCGGAACCGGTCGCCCTCCATCGCGTCGTAGCCGACCTCCACCACCAGCTCGGGGCGCAGCGGCTCCCACTCGAGGTTCTTGGTGCCGGTCCACCGGCTCACCCCGCCCGGGATGCGCTGGCCGCGCTCGTGGTCGCCGTGCACCCACGGGTGCTCGCCGCCGCCGTCCCGGTAGGGGGCCAGCTCCTCCAGCAGCTCCGCGCGGCGGGCCATGGTGAACGAGGCGCTCACCCCGACGTGGTGCAGCACCCCGGCGTCGTCGTAGAGACCGAGCAGGAGCGAGCCGACCACCGGGCCGGACTTGTGCCAGCGGAAGCCGGCCACCACCACGTCGGCGGTCCGCGCGTGCTTGACCTTGGACATCAGCCGCTTGCCCGGCTCGTACGGCAGGTCGGCCGGCTTGACGATCAGCCCGTCCAGCCCGGCGCCCTCGAAGACGTCGAACCAGCGGCGGGCGGTCTCCGGGTCGGTGGTCACCTGGGTGACGTGCACCGGCGGGTGGACCCCGGCCAGCGCCTGCTCCAGCCGGGCCCGGCGGCGCGGGTAGGGCTGGTCGAGCAGCAGCTCGTCGTCGAGGGCGAGCAGGTCGAAGGCGACGAAGTCGGCCGGCGTCGTCTCGGCGAGCAGCTTCACCCGGGAGGCGGCCGGGTGGATGCGCTGGGCGAGCAGCTCGAAGTCGAGCCGCGGCTGGCCGCCCGGGCCGTCGCGCCGGATCACGATCAGCTCCCCGTCGACCGCGCACCGCTCCGGCAGCTGCCGGCGGGCCTGCTCGACCACCTCCGGGAAGTAGCGCGTCATCGACTTGCCGCCCCGGCTGGCCAGCTCCACCTCGTCGCCGTCGCGGAACACGATGCACCGGAAGCCGTCCCACTTCGGCTCGTACGTCAGGCCGGGGTCGGTGGGCAGTCGGGCCACGCTCTTGGCCAGCATCGGCTCGACCGGGGGATTGATCGGCAGGTCCACGGCGACCAGTCAATCAGACGGCACCGACACCCGTGAGGCAGATCACCACCGGGCGCCCGTACGGCGTGTCCCGTCGCGTTCCGCTCGTCATCCGCGCGCCGCTCACGTTCGGGCAGCTCAGAGCTACCGTCGCCGGGTGGAGTTGGCATGCGGGTGCTGCGGGCGCTGGCGGGTCAGCGTGGAGCTGATCCGGGGCCGGCACCGCTACCGGCTGGTGCGCCGATACCCGGCCGAGTTCGGCGGCGGCAAGAACGTGCTCGGCGAGGTCGGCACCGTGGCCGAGCTGGAGGAGCTGCTGCACCGACGTACCCCCCTCACCCTGGCCGACCTCCAGGAGGCGGCCTGACCCCGCCCCCGGCGCAGGGGCTCAGGGGTGGCGGCGGGCGGGGCCGACCGCCGGCTTCTCCAGCACGGCCAGCCGCACCCCGTTCGGGTCGGAGCGGTACCCCACGACCCGGTAGCCGTGCCGCTGGTACAGCCGCAGGTTCCGCTCGCTGCCCGCGCCGGTGAACAGCTCCAGCCGCCCCACCCGGCCGGCGCAGGCCGCCTCGACCGCCGTCAGCAGCCGGCTGCCCAGACCGCGCCCCTGCCAGTCGGGGGCGACCGAGAGCCGGCCGACGAGGGCGGTGTCCCCGTCCAGCCGCGCCCGGACGGAGCCGACCAGCCGGTGCCCGGCGCGGGCGGTCAGCACGATGGTCGGCCCGGCCAGCACCGACCGGACCTCGTCGAGGGTCTCGGTCAGCGGCGGCAGGAACGGGTCGGCGTAGTGCTGGGCCTCGGTGAGGTAGGCGGCGCGCTGCACGGTGAGGAGCTCGCCGGCGTCCGCGACACCGGCCGGAACGACGGTCACCCCGGTCACGTCCGCCAGCCAACCACAGCCACCCCGGCGGGTGGTGGCCGGCGACCGTAGGCTGGGCGTGACCCCGAGGAGGTGTCGGGTGCCCGAGCTGACGTACCCCGAGGTGGGGGCGACCCGCGACGGTCGCCTGCCGGCCGGCTACCACCACCTGCGCCATCGGGTCCGGTTGCCGGACGGCTGCTTCCCGGCCGCGGCGGACGCGGTGCTGCGCTGGCGGCTGCACCGGGCCGCGGGTGTGGTGATGCGCACCGACGCGGCCCGCGCCGACCCGGGCGTGCGGGTGACCCCGGGCCTGGGCGTCGGCCCGCTGCGGATCTGGGGCCCCACCGAGGTGGTCTGGGCGGCGAGCGAGCCGGACCGGGCCGGTTTCGGCTACGGCACCCTGCCGGGGCACCCCGAGCGCGGTGAGGAGGCGTTCCTGGTGCTCCGGGAGGCGAGCGGGGTCTACTTCGAGGTGCTGGCGTTCAGCCGTCCGGTCCACTGGTACGTCCGCGCGGCCGGGCCGGTCGCCCGGTTCTTCCAGCACGCGTACGCCTGGTGGCTCGGGCGGACCCTGCGCCGTCTCTGCGCCTGACCGCGCCGGCCCGCGCCCGGGTCCACCGGGCGCGGGCCGGCGCGGCTCCTCAGGCGTCGGTCACGGTCAGCGTGAGCGGGCCGCCCGGCATGGGCTGGCCCCCGACGCCGTAGGTGGTGCTGAGCCCACTGGCGTCGTTGAGGGTCACCTGGTACGTGTACACGCCGGGGGCGACGTCCGACGGCAGGTACCCGTGGATGCTCAGCCGGCCGTCCGGGCCGGCGCCGGCGCCGCCGAACTGCTGCGCGACGACCTGGCCGTCGGTGCCGTACAGGTAGAGCGAGTAGCCGTTGACCGGGGCGATCGGCGCGCTCACCGTCATGGCGACCACCGGCCTGGTGTCCGCCGCGGCGCTGCGCGCCACCGTGGTCGGGGTCACCGAGATGTCGCTGGCGGTCGGCGGGGTGGTGTTGACCCGTTGGGTGATGGTCAGCCCCGGGTCGGGCGCGTCGTACCGGCTGCCGTAGAGGGCGAGGGCGCCGGCGTCGTCGCGCACCGCGATGCCGGTGACGACGCACTTCCTGGTGCGGCTGTACACCCGCACCGGGACGGTCACCGCGCCGTCGGCGCGGGTCGACGGCGTGGTCGAGGTCTGCGTGCAACCGTTCGTGTCGAAGTCGACCACGATCTCCCGCACCCCGCCGGTGGCGCCGGCGACGGTCATGCTCAGGGCGGTCTGGACGGTGGTGGTCCAGTTGTCCACCGGGTTCGGGGTGACCGCGAAGCCGCTCGCGTTGAGCACGTCGTTCGAGGTGACGGTGACCGGCCCCAGGCCGTGTCCGGTCGCCGCGGCGCGGTTGCCGGCGTTGTCGGTCAGCGCGAGTTCGGTGACCCGCCAGTCGCCGGACGCCGCGCCGGCCGGGAGGCGCACCTCGACAGAGCAGGTGGGCGAGTTCGGTTCGGTGGCGGTATACGCCCCGCAGTGCGGGTCGGGGCGGTGGAAGGTCGCCTCGAAGGCGCCGGTGGCGGTCCGCCCGTCGGGGCCGGTGAGGGTCAGGGCGCCCTTCCAGAAGCCGGACTCCCAGTCGGCGACCGTGACGACGTAGCGCAACACCGCCTCCTTGCCCTTGACGTAGGCGTAGGGGCGGGAGTCGCTGATCGGCTCCAGGTATACGTCGGTGAGCGACGGCGGGGTGGAGTCCGCCCCGGTGCGGGCGGTCAGCGTGGTCTCGTACCGGGCCAGGGCCGCGCGGTCGAGGACCACCGCGCCGTCGCGCTCGTCGTGCGCCTCGAAGCGGGTGACCAGCCACCGGGCGGAGGTGCCGGCCGCGTACCGCGGCACCACGAAGTCGTACTCGAAGGTGGACCGCTGGAGGGTGCCGGACACCCAGCGGGCCTTGGTGTACGAGGTCTCGCCGAACTGGAAGTCGATCTCGTACGTCTGCCCGACGAAGCTGCCGGTGGTCGGGCCGGCCTGCTGGAGCAGGACCGTGCCGTACAGGTTCTGGGCTGCGGCGTCGCCGTTGCGGACGGTCCACCGCAGCGGCACCACCGCCCCGTCACCCGAGGCGTCGACCCGGGTCGGGGAGAACTCGATGTTCTGGAGGCTGAGCGTGCCGGGAGCGGCGGTGGCCGGGCTCGCGACGACGCCCACCGAGGCCACCGACGCGACGACGGCGAGGACCGCGCGCGCCAGTAGCCCGATCGATGAGGATGACATGCAGGCTGTATAGCAGCCGGACGCCGGTTTCGTTGTCCGCTGTCGGGTCCGGGGACGGCCGTCCGGGTCGGGGCGTCAGAACCGGGCGAACGAGCGGATCGGCATCCGCGGCCCGAACTTCGGCGCCTGGATGCCGGCGGCGGCCAGCAGCAGGCAGACCCGGCCCCGATGCCCCCGGAACGGCTCCAGCAGGGCCAGCATCCGCGCGTCGTCGCCGCGCGCCTCGCCGGCCAGCGCCCAGGCGACGATGTTCGGCACGTGGTAGTCGCCGACGCTGACCGCGTCCGGGTCCCCGTACGCGACCCGGACCACCTCGGCGGCGGTCCACGGCCCGATGCCGGCGATGGCGGTCAACCGCCGGGTGGCCTCGGCGCTGTCCGCGCAGCGCTCCAGCCGGTCGGCGACGGCGGCGGCCCGGCGCAGCGTGTCGGCCCGGCGTTGCTCCACCCCGAACGGATGGAAGACCCAGTACGGCGCAGCGGCGACCGCCGCCGGCTCGGGCGGTAGGAGCAGCGGTTGCAGCGGGCCGGGCGCCGGCTCGCCGAAGTGCCGTACGGTCGCCGCGTACGCCCGGTACGCCTCCTTGCCGGTGACCTTCTGCTCGAACACCGCCCGCAGGACCCGAGGGAAGAGCAGCCCGGTGGCCGGCATCCGCAGCCCCCGGTGCCGGGCGGCCAGCCGGGCCACCAGCGGGTGCGCGGCGGCGAGTTCGGCGAAGCCGGTGAGGTCGTCGCGCAGACCGGCGATCGCGTCGGCCCGTTCGACCACCCACTGGGCGCCGGGGCCGTAACCGTCGGCGGTGATCTCCCCGCCGTCGGGGCGCAGCGCCAGGGTGGCCGGGCCGGCCGGGGTGCGGGTGGCCCACCAGAACGTGCCGGCGGCGATCCTGGCGCACGGGTCGTACGGGCTGAAGGTGAGGGCCCGGACGGAGGCGGCCAGCCGGTAGTCGGCCGGGGGATGCAGCACCCGGCGGGCGGCGGGCTCGGTCCAGGTCACGCCGACACTCTGCCACGGGCCGGTCCCGTGACGGACGACACCGCCGACGCCCTGCACGTCGGCGGTGTCTCCATCCCGATGCGGGCCGGCCGCCCGAGCGGCCGTGGGTGCGGGTCGGCGGACCTCGGTGGCGCGCCTGCTGGCGTGGGCGCGCGCACCGCCCTCGTCCGCAACGGGGACTGGTGGGGGAGGGCTGGCGGCAGTCAGGACGAACCGTGGCGCCGGCCCGGGTGGGCCGGCGCCACGGCCGGGACGCAACGCTGCCGGTACGCCGGCGTCCAGATCCGTGACGGTGGCCGGCCGCGCCCTCCCCGGCTGCGACCGGCCACCGTGTCCGGGGGCGACCGTCGGATCAGTACGTGTAACCCGAGTTGCCGCCCTGCGCGCCGCCCGAGTCACTCGCGGCCGGCGGGGCGACCGCCTTCGGGGTGCCGGTCGGCAGGCAGGTCAGGTTCTTCTTGCCGTTCGGGTCGACCACGAACCAGGTCCCACCGACGGCCTGGCCCTTCCACTGGCCGGGCTTCTTGTCGCCGATGTAGCGGTAGACCGGCCATCCGCCGATGGTGATCTGCCGGGTGCCGTCCTGGCGGGTGACGGTGCCGACCTTGTCGTCGGAGACGCCTTCCAGCTGCGGGTTGCCGTCGGTCAGCGCCGGCGGCCAGATCTGGGCGCACTTGTCCACGCAGTTGGACGACGGCGGATCGTCGGAGTCCTTGTCGAAGCGGTAGAGGATCCAGCCGTCCTGGTCGGTGACGACGTTGCCCATCCGGGCGACCTTCTTGCCGACCAGTTGGTCGGTGAGCTTCACGTCGGCGGGGGGCGGCGCCTGCTCCGACGCGGGCGCCTCGGGGGCGGCGGAGGCCTCCGGTTCGACCGCCGCGGTGGGCTCGGCCGCGGCAACGGCGACCGGCTCGGCGGCGCTGCTGTTCGCTCCGTCGTAACCCGCGGGAGCGCAGGCCGTTAGTGCGACCATCGCGCTCGCGACGATGACGGACCGCTTCATCTGTGCCACGTGCCCTCCTCATTCTTGGCAGTTCACCGAGTAGTACGGAGGGTCCGCTGTCAAGGTTGAACGATTGAGAGTGGGCAATTTCACTGACGATGCGTTGAACCGATCCGCCGGAATCTACGTGTGCCGCCACATCCCCGTCATTTCGCCGGGAAAGCCGAAACGGCGCCGGCCCGCGGGGCCGACGCCGATCCGTACCACCCGGTCAGGGGTCGACCGTCACCAGTGGACTGGCCACCCCGTTCGCGTCCATCGACTGCACCTGCAGCTTCGCGATGTCGCTGGGCGGAGTCGAGGTGTTCGCCTGCAGCTGGAGGTCCTGCGGGTTGGCGTTCGTGCCGTACCCGGTGCCCGGCACCGACCAGGTGGAGACCACCTCGGTGGTGGCGTTCTTGCGCACCAGCACCAGCCGGCAGGTGCGTGGACCGGGCAGCCGGGTCAGGTTGAACCCGATCCAGGTGCCGTACTCCTTCTTGGCCAGGAACATCGTGGCCCCCACGCCGGTGCTGCTGTCGGTGGCGTCGTACTGCTCACCGGGAATCTCGTTGGGGCCGCCCGCGCCCGGCCCGCTGCGGGTCGGCTGCGGGGTGGGCGGACCCACCGGCACGGTCACCGTCGGCCCGGCGACCGGCGGACCGCCCGTGTCGCCGCCGCCCAGGGTGGACACCCCGACACCGCTCGCCGCGCCGACCGCCACCACCGCGGCCGCCGTGGCCAGCACCCGCCGGAACCGGGTGCGCCGTCGATGGGTGCGGACCGCGACCAGCGTGCGGTCCAGCAGGGCGGGATCGGTGGCGGTGTGCTCCATCGCCATCATCGTCTCGCCGTCGATGTCGGAGAGCAGCCCGACCACGGGAACCATGGTCTCCAGCTCGGCGGCGCAGGCCCAGCAGGTGGCGAGGTGCTCCTCGAACCGTTCGGCGTCCTGCTCGTCCAGGACACCGAGCGCGTACGCGGCGACGTCCATGTGGTCTGCCCGGCTCATTCCGTCACCCCCCTCTCCTGCAGGGCCGTGCGCAGCGCGCGCAGCGCGTAGTAGACCCGTGACTTGGCGGTGCCGAGCGGCAGGCCCAGCTCCTCCGCCGCCTCCGGCACCGTCCGGCCCCGGAAGTACGTCGCCACCAGGATCTCCCGGTGCGACTGACTGAGCGTACGGAGGGCGTCGGCCACCGTCATGGTGCGCAGCACCCGGTCGGTGCTGTCCGACTCGGCGAACGCGGTGAGGTCCCGGTCGTACGTCTCGGCCGGCCGGGCCTGCTCGCTGCGGTGCTCGTCGATGGCGATCCGGCGGGCCACCGTGACCAGCCACGGCCGCAGCGAGCCCTGGCCCTGGACGCCCAGCCGGTGGGCGTTGCGCCAGGCACGCAGCAGGGTCTCCTGCACGATGTCCTCGGCGCGCTGCCGGTCACCACCGGTCAACCGCATCACGAACATCAGCAGCGGACCGGCGTGCTCGGCGTAGAGCAGCCGGATGAGCTGGTCGGAATGACTGGCCTCGGGGGACGCCGCCTGGTGGCGTCCGGGCGCCGGTCGGGGCGTCACCGGGCCATTCTGGCGATCGGTGGGTCCGGCGTCGACCCCACGACCGGACCTCGTCGCACGGGAGTGGGGCTGGGCCCGGGCGAACATCCACCCTGGTCTGGCCATATCGCCGTGCAAGCCGGCCGCGACCGCGTGCATGGAACCTCCTGGTGCCCGATGACATCAGCCGGCCCAAGGGGGAGGGCCGCCCGGTGATACGCACGGGCCGGCCCAACGGATCAACGGCGAACCGAAAAAATTCCCGGCGGGGGTGGGGTGGAGTCGGTGGCGTCGGCGTCGCGCACCACCGGGACGCCCCCGGCGAACCGGTCCAGCTCCGCGCCGGCCACCACCCGGCCGGGGAACCAGTCCCCGGCCGCGCGCCGGGTCAGCTCCGGCACCGGCGGCTCCGTCCGGCCCGCCACCAGCACCAGGTTGCCGTAGCGGCGCCCGCGCAGCACCGCCGCGTCCCCCACCAGACACGCGCCGGGCAGCACCGAGCGGACCGTGGCCACCTGGGCGCGGGCGTGCCGCAGCGGCGGCCCGTCGGCCAGGTTCGCCAGGTACCAGCCGGCCGGCGCCAGCACCCGCGCCACCTCGGTGGCGTACTCGACGGAGGTGAGGTGGGCCGGGGTGCGGGCGCCCGCGAAGACGTCGGCGACCACCACGTCGTACGAGGCGTCCCGGGTGGACGCCAGCGTGGCCCGGGCGTCGGCCACCCGCACCTTCAGTCGCGAATCGGTCGGCCAGGGCAACGCCCGGCGGACCAGCTCCACCAGCGCGCCGTCCACCTCGGCCACCCGCTGGGTGGAGCCGGGGCGGGTGGCCTGCACGTACCGGGGCAGGGTCAGCGCCCCGCCGCCGAGGTGCAGCACCCGCAGCGGCGCGCCGGCCGGGGCGAGCAGGTCGATCGCGGCGCCGAGCCGGCGGACGTACTCGAACTCCAGGTGGGTCGGGTCGGTCAGGTCCACGTGCGACTGCGGCGCGCCGTCCAGCAGCAGCGTCCACGACCCGGACCGGTCCGGGTCCGGCACCAGCTCGGCCTGACCGGTGTCGACCGGCGCGACGACCCGGTCGTCGCCACGACGGCGGCCCATCAGCGACGCACCGCGCCGGCGCGGGTGGCCATGGTCAGCGCCCGGTGCAGCAGCCGGGCATCCCCCAGCAGCCCGCGCAGCTTGCGCTCCAGCCCGGCGATCGGCACCAGGTTCTGCGGGGCCCGCGGGTCCTTGTACGGCGAGGAGGCGAACCGGGGCAGGGTGACCAGCGACAGGTCGGCCAGCGCGATCGCCTCCTCCGGCGGTAGCTCGGCCGAGCACTCCATCCGGACGATGCCGGCCCAGGGCGCGCCGAGCGCCACCGGCAGCCGCAGGTACCAGGACCAGCCGCCCCACGCGGTGCCGAGCCGGAACACCGGCGACCGCTCGCCCGCACCCAGCCCGGTCACCACGGCCGTCAGCCGGGCGTCGAGGTACTGGCTGTGCTGCGTCTTGATGTAGCCGAGGGTGCGCGGCAGCTGCCGCCGGCTGCGCAGCGGACCGTCCACCACGAGCAGGTCCCCGTCCACCCGCGCCGCGTCGGAGACCGCGACCTCCAGCGCGGTCAGCGGCGCCTGCACCGCCGCCGGCAGCTTGCTCAGCTCGCCGGTCCCGCCGACCCGGTGCACCGGGTAGCGGACCGACCCGCACACCACCTCCTCGGCGGAGGGGCTGGCCGTGAAGAGGCCCCGCCCGACCCGTGCCCCGGCCAGCGCCGCCGCGCCGCGCTCCAGGTCGCAGCGGACCACCCCGGCCGCGTACGACGCGGCGATGCCGGGGAACGAGGCGCCATCCTCCTCAGCCGTCCAGACGCTGGCGTCGATCCGGCGCACCCCGTCGACGAGCAGCACCACGTCGGGGGCGCGCAGCCCCGCACGGGGCCCGATCGCCCGCCATTCGGCCACCGGCAGTTCGACGTCCGCCTCGACCTGGGCGCTGCTCGGCGTGGCCGGCCCGCCGACCGACGCCTCGAACGAGGCGCCGTAGGAGGGATCCCAGGTGTCGACGAAGAGCCGTGGCCCGGTCACGGGGCTCGCCTCTCGTTCGCGACTGCGGGGCTCCGCTGCGCTGCGCTCCTCGCGCTCAGTGGGGCCGACCTTTCGTTCGCGACTGCGGGGCTCCGCTGCGCTGCGCTCCTCGCGCTCACAGGCCGGTCCGTTCGACGTGGGCGCTGCGGGCGTCCTTGCGGACCTCGTAGCGGACCGGGATCCGCTCGGCCAGCGCCGGCACGTGGGTGACCACGCCGACCATCCGGTCGCCCCGCGCCGCCAGGCTCTCCAGGGTGGCGGCGACGGTGTCCAGGGTGGCCGCGTCGAGGGTGCCGAAGCCTTCGTCCAGCACGATCGACTCCAGGCTCGCCGCCGTGGTGGACATCCCGGCGAGCTGCTCGGACAGCGCCAGGGCCAGCGCCAGCGACGCCTGGAACGTCTCCCCGCCGGAGAGGGTGCGCACCCCCCGGCGCAACCCCGCGTCGTGGTGGTCGACCACGAAGAACTCGCCCTTGTCGTGGACCAGGTCGTACTGGCCGTGGGAGAGCTCACGCAGGATCCGCGAGGCCCCGTCGACCAGCAGGTCCAGCGCCTCGGCCAGCAGCCACCGCTCGAAGTTGTTGGCCCGCAGGTGCCCGGCCAGAGCCCGCGCCGTGCGGGCCTGCCGTTCGTGCTCGACCCGCTGCCCGCGCAGCTCACCGGCCTGTTCGCGGCGTTCCTCGATGCGGCGCACCGCCGCCTCGGCCCGCTCCGCGGCGACCGTCACCGCGCGGACCGGGTCGTCGGCGGGCGGCAACCCGGCCGTGCTGAGCAGGCCGGCGATCCGCTCCTCGACGGCCGTGGCCGCCGCCTCGGCCTCGGCCACCGTCGCCGCCAGCCCGACCCGCTCGGCGCGCCGCTGCCCGAGCTGACCGGCCGCCCAGTCCACCAGGGCGGTCCAGGCGCCGGCCACGTCGTCGCGGTCGGCGGCGGGCGGGCCGAACCGGGCCAGCCCGTCCCGGGCGGCGTCGAAACCGCGCCACGTCGCGCGCAGCCGCTCCTCGGCCGCGTCCAGCGCGCCCCGGGCCCGCCGGGCGGCGTCCCGACCGGCGCGGACGGCCGTCGCGGCCTCGTCGAGGGCCCGCCGCAGCCGGGTGTGCTCGTCCAGCGCCGCGCGCAGCGCCTCCGGCGCGGCGGCCCCGGCGAGCTGGTCGTCCAGCTCGGCCAGCCGGGAGCGGAGCTGGTCGTGCTGGGCGCGTGCCCGGAGCAGCACCCGCTCCAGGTCGCGGGCGGCGGCGTCGCGCTCCTGCACCCGGGCCTGGGCGGCCTTGGTGGCGGCCCGGGCGGCCTTGCCGGCGGCGGTCGCCTCGGCCACCGCCGAGCCCGCCGGCAGCGGCGGCACCCGGCCGACGGTCTGCTCGCAGACCGGGCAGTTCGCGCCGGCGCTCAGGTGGGCCCGCAGCGCCACCGCCTGGTCGGTCGCCTTCGCCTCCTCGTGCGCCCGGAACGCCGCCTCCAGCTCGGCCTCGGCCCGGGCCGACGCCTCCCGGGCCGCGGTGAGGGCCGCCACCGCGACGTCGTGCTCCCGCTGGGCCGTGTCGAGCGCGCCGCGGACCAGCTCCGCCTCGCCGGTCAGCCGGTCCCGGTCGGTGTGCGCCCGCAGCAGCAGCCGTAGCGTGCTCTCGTCGCCGGCGGCGGCGAGCTCGCCGCGCAGCTTCTCCTCGCGCTCCTCGGCCAGCGCCACCGTGGCCGCCGCCTCGTCGGCCGCCACCCGCGCCGTGGTGACCGCCCGGGCCACCTCGGCGACCCCGTCGGGCGCCCGCACCCCGGCCAGCCCGGCCAGGTCGGCGTCGAGGGCGGCCAGCGCCGCCCCGGCCTCCCGCGCCGCCGCCCGCGCCCGCTCCCGCTCGGGTACGGCCGCCTCGACGGCGGCGGCGAGCTCGCGCATCCGCGCCACCTGCCCGGTGGCCGCGGCCAGGGCGGCGTCGTCGATGTCGGTCAGCCCGGCGAGCACCCGGTCGACCGTCTCCAGCTTCGCCTCGGCCTGCCCGGCCCGCTCGGTGGCCCGCTTCTGCACATCCTCGTAGACCCCGAGGCCGAGCAGGTTGACCAGGATCTGCTGCCGGGTGGCGGGCTTGGCGTGCAGGAAGTCGGCGAACCGCCCCTGCGGCAGCACCACGCAGGAGGTGAACTGCTCGTACGGCAGCCCGACCGCCTCCAGTACCGCCTCCTCCATCTCGGCCGGCGTGCCGGCGATCACCTCGCCGAGGTCCTCCGGGCTCAGCCCGGTGTCGAGCTTGGTGACGTCGAAGCCGGCTGGCATCAGCTGCAACCCCGCGTTGGCGGTCTTGACGTTGCCCCGGCCGTCCCGGCGGACCACCCGGGTCGCCACGTAGCGCGCCCCGGCGGACTCGAAGACCAGCCGGACCCGGGCCTCGGTGGCCGACGGCGCGAGGGCGTTGGCCAGGCCCCGGGCGCCGCCCCAGCGGGGGACGGTGCCGTAGAGGGCGAAGCAGATCGCGTCCAGCACCGTCGACTTGCCGGAGCCGGTCGGCCCGACCAGCGCGAAGAAGTCGGCGTCGGTGAAGTCGACGGTGGTCTCGTCCCGGAAGACGGTGAAGCCTGCCATGTCCAGCCGCATCGGACGCATCAGCGGTCCGCCTCCTCGAAGAGCTCGTCGAAGAGCTCCCGCACCCCGTCGTCGTCGTGGCCCCGGCTGTCCAGGTAGTCGGCGAAGAGCTCACGCGGGGAGCGGCCGGCCCGCTGGGCGACCCGGGCGCCGCTGCCCGGCGCGGGCATCAATTCCGGATCGATCCGGATCTCCAGCGCGCCCGGGAGCAGCTCCTGCACCTCCTCCCGCAGCCCGGCCCGGGGCTGCTCGCGGACGAAGACCCGCAGCCAGCCCTCGGGCGGGGTCAGCTCGGCCAGCTGGGCCAGGGTGCCCCGGACCGTGCGCAAGGGCAGCGCGGCCGGCACCGGCACCTCCCGGACCTGGGCGGCGGTCCGGGCGGTCACCTCGACCAGCGTCACCGAGGGGACGTTCTCCTGCTCGCCGAAGTCCACCGCCAGCGGGCTGCCGCTGTAGCGCACCGGGCAGGGGCCGATCACCCGCTGCGACCGGTGCAGGTGACCCAGCGCCACGTAGTGGGCGTTGCCCGGGAAGACCGTCGCCGGCACCGCGTAGCCCAGGACGGTGTGCGCGTCCCGCTCGCCGCCGCCGGTGCTCGCCCCGACCACGGTCAGGTGGGCGGTGACCAGGTGCACCCGGTCCGGTTCGGTGAAGCCCTCGGTCAACCGGGCGAGCACCCGGCCCAGGTGGTCGGCGTAGGTCTGGTTGGCCTCGGCGGCGGTCAGCTCGTACATCTCCACCGCGCGGACGGCGTACCGCTGGGAGAGGAAGGGCAGCGCGGCCACCTGCCAGCGTTCGCCGTCGCGGGTGACCCCGTCGATGACGTGCTCGGCCGGGTTCTCCCGCACGCTGCCGCGCAGGGTGATCCCGGCCGCCTCGGCCCACGGGCGCAGCGCGTCGAGGGCCGCGCCGTTGTCGTGGTTGCCACCGATCGCCACCACGTCCGCGCCGGTGCGGCGCAGCGCGGTCAGCGCCCGGGTGACCAGCCGGGTCGCCTCCGGGGTGGGCGCGGCGGTGTCGTACAGGTCGCCGGCGACGATCACCAGGTCGGGGCGCTCGGCGTGGGCGATCTCGATCACGCCGGCGAGCACCTGCTTGTGCTCCTCCGCCCGGGACCGCCCCTTGAGCACCTTGCCGACGTGCCAGTCCGAGGTGTGCAGGATCTTCACTGCTGTGCCGGCCTTTCGTTCGCGACTGCGGGGCTCGCAGGCTCACTCCTCGCGCTCACCAATGCCGGCCTTTCGTTCGCGACTGCGGGGCTCGCAGGCTCACTCCTCGCGCTCACCGGTGCCCCCTAGAACGGGATGTCGTCGTCGGCACCCGAGCCGACCACCGCGAACGGGTCGACCGACTGGGTGATCGAGCGCAGCGTCTCCGACGGGGCCCGACCCGCCTCGGAGACCCGGGTGGCCCAGGCCGGGAAGGGGAACTCGAGGCAGAGCGGGACGGGGATGTCCGGCTGGTTGACGAACATGGTGCCGGGCTTGGCCAGCAGCGCCCGCTGGCGCTGGGCCGGTGGCAGGAAGCCGTACTCGGGGCGGGACGCCTCCGCCGGGTCCAGCCGCCCGACCACCCGGATCGCCGAGTTGGTGACGATCCGCCGCTCCACCTCGCTCGCGGTCTGCTGCGCGCCGACCAGGATCACCCCGAGCGAGCGGCCCCGCTCGGCGATGTCGAGCAGCACCTCCTTGATCGGGGAGGAGCCCTCACGCGGGGCGTACTTGTTGAGCTCGTCGAGGACGACGAAGAGCAGCGGCTTGGCCGTGCCGGCCTTCTCCTTGCGCTCGAACTCGCTCTTGAGCGTCACGCCGACCACGAAACGCTGCGCCCGGTCCGGCAGGTTGTGCAGGTCGACCACGGTGACCTGGGCGCTCTCGGCGGTGTTGATGCTGTGCGGACGGCGCAGCGCCAGGTCGCCGCGGATCAGCCGGCCCAGGTCCTTCTTGCTGCCGATCAGCCGGCGGGCGAAGGCGTTGACCGTGCCCAGGCCGACCGCGCTGCCCGCCCAGTCGGCGCGGGTCTCGTCGTCGTTGAGCTGCTCGACGATGTGGTCGACCAGGTCGGCGTAGGACCCCAGCCGGACGCCGTCGAGGCTGACCCCGCCGTCGGCGGGCTGGGCGTACCGGGCGAGGTGGGCGGCGACCGAGTGGACCACCATCGTGTACTGCTGGCGCTCGTCGTCGGCGTCGGCGAAGACGTACGGCAGGAGCCGGTCGGCGCAGAACTCGCTCAGCGTCCAGTAGAAGCTGTCCACCCCGGTGAGCCGGCTGCTCACATCCGGCGTGCCGGAGGAGTCGCCGACCCGCGGTGGGGCGTACACCCGCACGTCGGGGAAGGCCCCGGCGTCCAGCCCGAGCTTCGCGTACGACGCCCGGGTGGCGTCGTCCAGCCGGAGGTTGGGGTGGTCGAGGAAGAGCAGGTCCTCGCCCTTGACGTTGAAGATCAGCGCCTTGGCGTTGACCGCGTCGCCGCCGAGCACCCCGGAGCGGAAGACCGAGTAGAGCAGGAAGGTGGCGAAGCTGGTCTTGGTGGCCACGCCGGAGATGCCGGAGATGGAGACGTGCGCGCCGCGACTGCCGTCGAGGAAGTCGGCGTTGAGGTAGACCGGGACGCCGTCGCGGCCCATGCCCATCGGGATCCGCCGTTCCATCCGGTCGAAGTGCAGCGCCCGGGCCCGGGCGTCGCCCTCGGCGCGGTAGACCGCCGCGCCCGGTGCCGGCGGCACGTAGAACTCGGGGTCGACCCGGGTGGTGGTGATCTCGGCGGCCTCCTGCACCTGGGCGGGGAGGGTGCCGTCGGCGATCGCGAAGACGTCGGAGTCGAACTGGGCGCCCTCGTGCCGCGCCCGGACCTGGGTGACCACTCCGGCGATGGTGACCGGCTCGCGGTCGGGCAGCTCCCGCCGGGTGACCACCACGTCGTCGAGCTGGAGGTAGCTGTCGGGGGAGACGGCGGTCCAGAACTGCAGGGGGGTGGCGTCGGCGGTGCCCAGCACCCGGCCGACCGCCCTGCCCGGGCCGTCGAGCTGGTCGTCGGTCATCGGGGGACTCCGGTCAGCTGGTCGTCTCGGTCGGGGCACACGTGGTGCATCCTGCCCGAGGAGTACGACAGGTTGCCACGTGACGCGGCGGACGCCACGCGCCCCGTTCGGCACCGTCGCGCTACGGGATCGCACGGCCACGCTGGGTGCCGCCGTCGGCGCGAATCGCATCCTGCGCGGCGTGATCCGGGAGAGCATCGGAGGACCGGGAGAGCGAGGGGTGCCGTGGGACCGACACGAGGCCGACTTGTCGGGCTGCTGGGCCTCGCCGCGCTGCCGCCGGCGCTGGAGGAGGCGCTGCTGGTCGGCGTCGGCCTGCACGCCGCCCGGGGCCTGGCCCCGCAGGCCACCGCCGTCTGGCCGTACGACTCGTACCACGACCTGCGCTGGCTGCTGGTCTACCACGACTCCTGGGGCATGTTCCTGCTCGGCCTGCTGCTGCTGACCGTGCTGCGCGGCGTGCTCTCCGCCGGGCTGACCGCGCTCGCCTGGCCCGACGGCGTACCCCGGCCCTCCTGGGGCTGGCTGGTGCGGCGCAACCTCGAGGTCGCGGTGCTCGCCGCGGCGGTCATCTCGCCGTGGGCCGCCCTCTCCGTGGCCTTCTCGGCGGTGGCGCTGTCCTGGTACCTCTTCGCCTCGCTCGGCCCGATGCTGGTGCTCGCCCCCTTCCTGGTCCGGGCCGGGGTGGTGGCCCGGTGGTGGAAGGGGCTGCCCCCGATCGAGCTGCTCGGCTGGGCGTCGCTGAACTTCGTGGTCCTGACCCTGGCCGGCGCGGTGATCTCCGGCGCCTCCGGCTGGTGGACGGTGGTGCTGGCCGGCCTGGCCGGCGTGGTGAACGGGCTGCTCTGGCAGCGGACCGTGGCCGCCGCGGCGGCGCCGGCCCGGCTCCGCTGGGCGCGGGTGCCGGTCGCGCCGATCGCGTTCGTGCTCGCGCTGGCCGGCGCGGTCTGGGCCCAGGCGGCGATCGGCTTCGCCAGCGGCGGTGGGCGGGGGGAGTGGCGGCCACCGATCCTCACCGAGCGGTTGCCCGACCGGGTCCCTCACGCGGTGATCGTGCTGGGCGGGCACAACTCCAGCTGGGACGGGAGCCCCTCCGCCGACCCGCGGGTCGAGCGCTTCTCCTACCAGGGCCTGGACGCGCGGGGCCGCCCCCTGCCGTACCCGCCGGAGGCGACCCACCGCTCGCTGGACTCGAGCGCCTCCCTGCTCGCCGACCAGATCGACGCGGTGCACCGGCGCACCGGACGTCCGGTCGCCCTGTTCGGGCAGAGCGAGGGCTCGATGGTGGCCCGCACGTACCTGGAACGGCTGCCCCGCGGCCCGGTGAACGCGGTGGTGATGTTCAGTCCCCTCGTCCAGGCCGGCCGCGCCTACTACCCGCCGCCCGGCCACTCCGGCTGGGGAGTGGCGACCGGATGGCAGCTGCGGGCGATGTTCTGGCTGGCGGCCCTGCCCCAGACGGTGAAGGACGAACCCGACAGCCCGTTCGTGCGGTCGGTGCTGATCAACGCGCCGTTCTACCGCAACCGCACCCTCTGCCCGGTCGCCGGGGTGCGGATGATCGCCTTCATGCCGACGGTCAGCGCCGCGGAGGCGCCGCCGGGCGAGTACAGCCGCGTCCCGGTCTACCAGCAGCCCGCGCTGCACGGCGGGCTGGTGGGCGAACGGGCGGTGGAGGACCGGGTGGTCGCCTTCCTGGCCGGGGAGCCGGTGGAGATGCCCCGGGGCGAGTACGGCCTGTTGCAACGGCTGGGCGCCGCCTGGCAGGCTCCGCCACTGGCCCTGGCGCTCAACCCGATCTGGTCGGCGACCAGGGAGGGGGATCCGGCGATGACCGGCCGGGTCTGCGAGGCCCGCTGAGCCGTCCGCCACCTCCGGCGGCGCGTCGGTGGCGCAGCAGCAGCCGGACGGCCGTGGCGTACAGCCCCACCACCAGCAGCACCCGGACCGGCGCGTACGGGAACAGCAGCAGGTCCACGACGGCGCCCACCGCGGCGCAGCCGAGGGCGACCGGCACCGTGCCCCGGCGTCCGGTGACGACCGCCAGCCCGGAGAGCGTGACCGCCGCGCCGATGGCCCCGTGCAGCCTGGCCCAGCCGGCGATGTCCACCAGGTACACGCCCTGCCCGGTCGCGACGGCGAACGGGGCGCCGGTCGTGGCGGCCAGCGCGGAGAGCAGGTCCACCAGGCCGGCGAGGACCAGCAGCGCGCCGACCAGCAGCGGTCGGCCCGGTGGGATCGCGCCGCCCGGCGCGGGAACGCCCATTCGCCCAGGTTAGGACCGCCGGTCCCGACGCGGACCGGTCCCGGGCACGGGTACGCGGATCGGTGTGCCCGGGCCCGTCGTCGTGGCCGTTGGCGGACCGCCCGCGTACCCGGTGGGTGGCCGCCGGGGACGGCCCGGCGCGGCCCGGCGTCCACCGCCGGCGGCGGGCGTGGCGGAGCGGGCGCGTGCCGTCAGGCGGCCGGCGCCGCCCCGGCGGGCGTCGGCGCGGTGGCGTCCCGGGCGTGGCGCAGCATCAGCACGCCGTCGTCGGCGGCGAGCACGTGCCGTAGCGGCAGCTCGCGGGGCGCGCCCGCCCCACCGGCGGAGATCCGCCCGGGGCCCGGGCCGGCGAGCAGCGGGGCGACGGTCAGGCAGAGCTCGTCGACCAGGTCGGCGGCGGTGAGCGCGCCGAACAGGTGCGGACCGCCCTCGCAGAGGATCTGGCCCAGCCCGCGGCGGCGCAGCTCGGTCAGGCCGGCGGCGAGGTCCACCCGCTCGTCACCGCAGCGGACCAGCTCGGCGACGTCGGTCAGCCCCGGGGGCGGCTCGGCGGCGGCGTGGGTCAGCACGAGGGGGCGCACCGGCGCGTCGGCGAACGCGGCCTGCTCCGGGTCGAGGTCCAGCGACCCGGAGACGACCACCAGGGTGGGGTACTCGGCCAGCCCCCGCTCCCGCCGCCAGGCCCGGCGCGGCTCGCTCAGCCGCACCGCGCGGTAGCCCTCGTGGTACAGCGTCCCGGCGGCCACCAGCAGTCCGTCGCAGAGCATCCGGAGCAGCCCGAAGACCCGCTTGTCCGGCGCGCCGGAGAGCCCGGCGGAGTAGCCGTCGAGGCTCACCGCGCCGTCGAGGCTGGCGACGAAGTTGACCCGCAGGTGCGGGCGGTCCGCGCGACCGTAGAGCGCGGTCAGCTCGGCGTCGTCCAGGGGCGGCGTGGCCGGCGTCGGCCAGATCCGGCGGATCGGGGTTCCGACGGTCATTCGCCGGCCGGACCGGTGACCGGAGGGGTGGGTCCGGGGGTACGGTGCTGGCAGTCGCACCACTTCCGGCCGGGACAGTCGTCGTGCCGCCGCTCCCGGCAGGCTCGGCAGATCATGCCGGCAGCCTATGCGGTGGGAGGAGGGGGCAGCATGCCACGTCAGATCTTCCAGCTGAAGATGTCCCTCGCCGGGGTACGCCCGCCGGTCTGGCGGCGGGTGCTGGTGCCCGGCGGCTACACCCTCGACCGGCTGCACCGGGTGGTGCAGCACGCCATGGGTTGGCGCGACTGCCACCTGCACTCGTTCGAGATCGACGGGGTGCAGTACGGCGAGCCGGATCCGGACGGCGAGCTGTCGCACCGCGACGAGCTGGACGTCCGGCTCGACGCGGTGCTCGGCAAGGGCAGCAGGTTCCGCTACGTCTACGACTTCGGCGACTGGTGGGAGCACGACCTGGTGGTGGAGGACGGCGTCACCGCCGATCCGGAGGAGCGGTACCCGTCCTGTGCGGACGGCGAGCGCGCCTGCCCGCCGGAGGACGTCGGCGGCCCGTCGGGCTACCTGGTCCTGCTCGCCGCCCTGGCCGATCCGATGCACCCGGAGCACGCGGCGATGCGGGAGTGGGCGGGCCGCGGCTTCGACCCCGCCGGCTTCGATCCGGGGCGGGCGAGCACGCTGCTGCGTCGCCTCTGCTGATCCCTTCCGGCCACCGGGCGAACGGCGGCGGGCGCCAGCGGTAACGATCTGGGAACGCTCCCATCGGTCTATTGACACCCCCCACCCCTCCCGGCACGCTCATGGGAGCGTTCCCAGGGCGTGGCGCGGATCACTACGCACCCGCCCGGCCGACCCGGCCCACCGGTCCGGCCCGGGAGCGCGCAACGCACCCCCCACCACACCCAACCCAGCCTCACCACTGAAAAGAGGGGTCAGGATGAGCGTCACCACGCGGCGTACCCGCCTCGCGGCCGCCGCCCTGGCCGCGGTCACCGCACTCGGCGGTCTCGCGGCCTGCGGCAAGGACGACGACGCCACGGCGTCCGGCGGGAAGCCCGCCAAGCTGGTCGTGGACACCTTCGGCGAATTCGGCTACGACGAGATCGTCAAGCAGTACGAGAAGGACACCGGCATCAAGGTCGAGCTGCGCAAGACCGCCCAGCTCAACGAGTACCGACCGAAGATCGTCAGGGCGCTGGCCACCGGCAAGGGCGCGGCCGACGTGGTCGCCCTGGAGGAGGGCATCCTCAACGAGTTCAAGGCCAACCCGGCCAACTGGGCCGACCTGGCGCCGCTCGTGGCCGACCACAGCAAGGAGTACCTGCCCTGGAAGTGGGAGCTGGGCAAGGCGCCGGACGGCCGGCTGATCGGCCTGCCCACCGACGTCGGCTCGCTGGCCGTCTGCTACCGCCGCGACCTCTTCCAGGCCGCCAAGCTGCCGACCGAGCGGGACCAGGTCGCGGCGCTCTGGCCGGACTGGAACGCCTTCATCGAGACCGGGAAGAAGTACCGGGCGGCCACCGGCAAGGGGCTGCTCGACTCGGTCACCACGGCCTCCAGCGCGGTGATGTTCCAGCAGGGCGGTGACCTGTTCTACGACAAGCAGGACAACGTCGTCGCCGACACCAGCGCCTCGGTGAAGAGCGCCTGGGACACCGCGGTCGCGATGGCCGACGCCAACATCACCGCCGAGACGGCCACCTGGTCGCCGGAGTGGTCGGCCGGCTTCAAGCAGGGCACCTTCGCCGCGACCTTCTGCCCGTCCTGGATGCTCGGCATCGTGCAGGAGAACTCCGGCCTGGAGAACAAGGGCAAGTGGGACGTGGCGCCGGTCCCCGGCGGCGCGGGCAACTGGGGCGGCTCCTGGCTCGCCGTGCCGACCCAGAGCAAGCACCACAAGGAGGCGGCGAAGCTCGCCGAGTACCTGACCAACGCGCAGAGCCAGGTGGCGGCGTTCAAGGCCAAGGGCCCGCTGCCGACCAACCTGGAGGCGCTGAAGAACCCGGAGTTCCTCGCCTACACCAACGAGTACTTCAACAACGCGCCGACCGGCAAGATCTTCGGGGAGAGCGTCGCCAAGATCCAGCCGCTGCACCTCGGTCCCAAGCACCAGGCGGTGAAGGAGAACGCCTTCGAGCCGGCGCTGCGGTCGTACGAGAGCGGGCAGTCGAACAGGGACAAGGCCTGGGAGCAGTACGTCAAGGACGCCAAGACCCAGGGCGCCTTCTGAGCTGACCCCGCACGGCGGTGGCGTCCGGGTCTCCCGGGCGCCACCGGCCGCGTCCCGTCGCACGTACCGCCCGCCCCACCGGCCCCGCCGGCGCCGGGAAAGGACACCGCATGAGCCTGTCGGTCACGACCGCGCCGCCGTCGCCCACGGCGTCGCCGCCCCCACCCACCCGGCGTCGCAGCCGGGCGTTGTCGCTCACCCGCCTCGACCTCAAGCTCTCCCCGTACCTCTACATCGCCCCGTTCTTCGTGATCTTCGGCATCTTCGGGTTCTACCCGATGCTGCGCACCGCGTGGATGTCGCTGCACGACTGGGACCTCATCGGCGAGCACAGCTTCATCGGGGTGGACAACTACACCCGGCTCTTCACCGACGAGTACTTCTGGAACGCCACGGTCAACACCTTCGGCATCTTCCTGCTCTCCACGATCCCGCAGCTGCTGCTCGCGCTCTTCCTGGCGACCCTGCTCAACCGCACGCTGCTGCGCGCCCGGACGTTCTTCCGGATGGCGATCTTCATGCCGAACGTGGTCTCGGTCGCCGCCGTGGCGATCGTCTTCGGCATGCTCTTCCAGCGCGACTTCGGCCTGATCAACTGGCTGCTCGGCCTGGTCGGGGTCGACGCGGTCGACTGGGACGCGCAGCGGTGGAGCTCGTGGACCGCCATCGCCTCCATGGTCAACTGGCGGTGGACCGGCTACAACACGCTCATCCTGCTGGCCGGCATGCAGGCCATCCCGAAGGACCTCTACGAGGCGGCGGCCATCGACGGCGCCAACCAGTGGAAACAGTTCTGGCGGATCACCCTGCCGATGCTCACCCCGACCTTCGTCTTCGTGGTCACCCTCTCCACCATCGGCGGGCTCCAGCTCTTCACCGAGCCGCTCGTCTTCGCCAACGGCAACATCATCGGCGGCGACCAGCGCGAGTTCCAGACCCTGGCCATGTACATGTACGAACTGGGCATCGAGAACCTCAACACCGCCGGGTACGGCGCCGCCGTGGCCTGGGCGATGTTCGTGCTGATCGCCCTGGTCTCGCTGGTCAACTTCCTGCTCGTCCGCCGTACGGTCAAGTGAGGAGCGACCGGATGAACTCCGCTTCCCAGCGCCTCTGGCGCACCAGCCCGCTGATGTACGTCGCCCTCGTGCTGGCGGTGCTCTTCTCGATCTACCCCTTCTACTACATGGTCGTCATCGCCACCCGCAGCCTGGACTCGATCAACGACGTGCCGCCGCCGGTCACCCCGGGCGGCGCGTTCGGCGACAACTTCGGCCGGGTGCTCGACAACGACGCGGCGAACTTCCTCACCGGCCTGCTCAACTCGATGATCGTGGCCGGCGTGGTGACCGTCTCGGTGGTGATCACCGGATCGCTGGCCGGCTTCGCCTTCGCCAAGCTCCGCTTCCGGGGCCGCAACATCCTGCTGCTGTCGATCATCGTGACCATGATGATCCCGACCCAGCTCGGCCTCATCCCGCTCTGGGGCATGATCCAGGACCTCGGCTGGTACGACACCCTCTACGCGGTGACCGTGCCCTTCCTGGTCAGCGCCTTCGGCGTGTTCATGATGCGGCAGTACGCCACCCAGGCCATCTCCGACGAGCTGATCGAGGCCGGCCGGGTCGACGGGGCCAGCACCTTCCGGATCTACTGGAACATCGTGCTGCCCGCGCTGCGCCCCGCCGCGGCCGTGCTCGGCCTGCTCACCTTCATGGAGACCTGGAACTCCTACCTGTGGCCGTACGCCGTGCTCACCCCCGAGAACCCGACCCTGCAGGTGTCGCTGGCGTTCCTGTCGTACGCCTACTACACCGACTACTCGCAGGTGTTCGCCGCGACCGCCATCGGTACCGTGCCGTTGGTGATCGTGTTCGCCCTGTTCGGCCGCCAGATCATTGGCGGGATCATGGAAGGTGCCGTCAAATCGTGAGCAACCCACACCACCCGCCCGCAGTCGGCGTACTCGACCAGGGGCCGGAACTGACCTTCCCGCCCGGCTTCCTGTGGGGCGCGGCGACCGCCGCGTACCAGATCGAGGGGGCGGCCACCGAGGGTGGCCGGACCCCGTCGATCTGGGACACGTTCAGCCACACCGAAGGGCGGGTCGTCGCCGGGCACACCGGGGACGTGGCCTGCGACCACTACCACCGGATGCCCGACGACGTCCGGCTCATGGCCGAGATGGGACTGAAGTCGTACCGGTTCTCGGTGGCCTGGCCCCGGGTGCAGCCGAACGGCTCCGGCCCGGCCAACCAGCAGGGCCTGGACTTCTACCGCCGGCTCGTCGACGAGCTGCTCGGGCACGGCATCGAGCCGTGGCTCACCCTCTACCACTGGGACCTGCCCCAGCCGCTGGAGGACGCCGGCGGCTGGCCGGCCCGGGACACCGCCGCCCGCTTCGCCGACTACGCCCAGCTCGTCGCCGACGCCCTCGGCGACCGGGTGAAGTACTGGACGACGCTCAACGAGCCGTGGTGCTCGGCGTTCCTCGGCTACGGCTCGGGCGCGCACGCGCCCGGGCGCTCCGACGGCGCCGACGCGGTGCGGGCCGGGCACCACCTGATGCTCGGGCACGGGCTCGCCGTGCAGGCGCTGCGGGCGTCCCGGCCGCAGGCGCAGCTCGGCATCACCGTCAACCTCTACCCGGTCACCCCGGCCACCGACGCGCCCGCCGACGTCGACGCCGCCCGGCGGATCGACGGGCTGGCCAACCGGTTCTTCCTCGACCCGGTGCTGCGCGGGTCGTACCCGGCGGACCTCACCGCCGACCTGCGCGAGGTGACCGACTTCGGGCACGTCCACGACGGTGACCTGGCGGTCATCTCCAGCCCGCTGGACCTGGTCGGAATCAACTACTACAGCCGGCACGTGGTCGCCGCCCCGGTCGAGGGCGCCGAGCCGGAGCCGTACTGGCGGGCGCCGTCGTGCTGGCCGGGCAGCGAGGACGTCCGGTTCGTCACCCGGGGCGTCCCGGTCACCGACATGGACTGGGAGATCGACGCGCCGGGCCTGGTGGAGACGCTGCGCCGGGTCCACGAGGAGTACACCGACCTGCCGCTCTACGTCACCGAGAACGGCTCCGCCTTCGTCGACGCGGTGGTCGACGGGCGGGTCGACGACGTCGACCGGCTGGCGTACTTCGACGCCCACCTGCGCGCCGCCCACGAGGCGATCAGCGCGGGGGTGCCCCTGCGGGGCTACTTCGCCTGGTCCCTGATGGATAATTTCGAATGGGCGTGGGGTTACACCAAGCGGTTCGGCATGATCTGGATCGACTACGACACCCAGGCCCGCATTCCCAAGTCCAGCGCCAGGTGGTACGCCGAGGTCATCCGACGCAACGGTCTGGCCGCACAATAGGCGAAGCCAGCCAGTTCCACGGGCGGCCCCGCGTCCACCCGCTCCCCACGGGTGGTGGCGGGTCCGCCCGACGTCGGAGGAGCAGACGATGACAACGCAGCGCACCCGGTCGCTCGGGCGCCCGACCCTCGACGCGGTCGCCGCCCGCGCCGGCGTCGGGCGCGGGACGGTCTCCCGGGTGGTCAACGGCTCGCCCCAGGTCAGCCCCGAGGCCCGAGCCGCCGTGCAGCAGGCCATCGCCGAGCTGGGGTACGTCCCGAACCGCGCCGCCCGGGCGCTGGTCACCCAGCGCACCGACTCGATCGCCCTGGTGGTCTCCGAGTCGGGGGAGCGGGTCTTCACCGAGCCGTTCTTCGCCGGCATCGTCCGCGGGGTCAGCTCCGGGCTGCTGGAGACCCCGTTGCAGCTCTGGCTCGCCATGGTGCAGTCCCCGATCGAGCGGGAACGCGTCGAGCACCACCTGACCAACCAGCACGTCGACGGGGTGCTGCTGCTGTCGCTGCACGACTCCGACCCGCTGCCCACCCTGCTGGAGGAGCGCGACCTGCCCACCGTGCTCGGCGGCCGGCCGGCCCGGATGCTCCAGCCCGGCGCCCAGCCGTCCTGGTTCGTGGACGTGGACAACGTCGGTGGCGCCCGGCAGGCGGTGGAGCACCTCGCCGCCCGGGGGCGGCGGCGGATCGCCCACCTCGCCGGCCCGCAGGACATGGGCGCCGGCCTGGACCGGCTGACCGGCTACCGGGAGGCAGTCCAGGCCGCGGTCGGCCGGGTCGACCCCGCCCTGATCGCGTACGGGGACTTCAGCGAGGGCAGCGGCGCGGTGGGCATGCGGCAACTGCTGGAGACCTGCCCCGACCTGGACGCCGTCTTCGTCGCCTCCGACCTGATGGCCTTCGGCGCGCTGCGCACCCTGCGCGACGCGGGCCGCCGGGTCCCCGAGGACGTGGCGGTGATCGGCTTCGACGACGCGCCGATCGCCCAGCAGTCCGACCCGCCGCTGACCACGGTGTTCCAGCCGGTGGAGGAGATGGGCCGGCAGATGGCGAGACTGCTGGTGGCCCGCATCCGCGGCGACGAGATCCCCAACCCCCACCTCCTCCTGGAGACCAAACTCGTCGAACGCGCCTCCGCCTGAGCCCGCCCCCGCCCCGGCGACGGGCAAGATCGCGCTGGATCCTGGAACTCGTGGTGTCCGGGTCGGGGCGAGGTCGCTACATCCAGGGATGTAGCACGATCAAGCGGCGCACTCGTGCCCCGACCGGCGGCGGCCGTCGGGCGGTACGGCGGGCGGCGGGTGCGGGACGGGGCTGCGAGTCACCTGTCGCGGAGCGCGCGCAGGCCGTGCTCGACCAGCGGTGACACCATCTCGCCGATCCGGTCGAAGCCGGCGCCGAGGGTCTGACCGAGGGTGTGCCGGTAGTGGATGCCCTCGCAGATGACCGCCAGCTTGAAGCAGCCGAGCGCCACGTGCCAGTGCAGCGGCCCGACGTCGACGTCGCTGCGCCCGGCGTACCGGTCGATCAGCTCGGCGCCGGTGGGGAAGCCGGCCCGGGGGCCGATGCCGTCGGCGACCGGGTTGCCCTCGGCGAGGTCGCTGTCGCCGAGCACGTCCCAGTAGGTCAGCAGCAGGCCCAGATCGGCCAGCGGGTCGCCCAGGGTGGCCATCTCCCAGTCCAGCACGGCCCGTACCGTCACCGGGTCGACGGTGGCGAGGAGGTTGTCCAGCCGGTAGTCGCCGTGCACGATCCGCCCGGTGTTGACGCCCTCCGGCACCGACGCGGCGAGCGCGTCGCGCAGCTCGTCGATGCCGGGCAGCGGGCGGCTGCGGGAGCGGTCGAGCTGACCGGCCCAGCGGCGCACCTGCCGGCCGAGGTAGCCCTCCGGGCGGCCGAAGTCCGCCAGCCCGACCCGCGCCGGGTCGACGGTGTGCAGCGCGGCGAGGGTGTCCATCATCGCCAGGGCCAGCTCGCGCCGCTGGTCGGCGCCGAGCGGGTCGGTCTGCGCGCGGCTGCGGAACACCTCGCCGCGGACCCGCTCCATCAGGTAGAACGGCGCGCCGATCACGTCGGCGTCCGCGCAGTGCAGCAGCGCCGCCGGGACCGGCACGTCGGTCTCGGCCAGCGCCGAGATCACCCGGAACTCGCGGGCCATGTCGTGCGCGGTGGCCAGCACGTGCCCGAGCGGGGGGCGGCGCAGCACCAACTCCTGCCCACCGGCGTGCAGCAGGTAGGTCAGGTTGGACTTGCCGCCGGCGATCAGCGTGGCCCGCAGCGGCCCGGTGGCCAGCTCCGGCCGGTGGGTGCCCAGGTAGCCGGTGAGCCGGTCGAGGTCCAGGCCCTTCGGCGACCGGGCGGGCGCCGAACCGGTCGGGGCACCGGGTGCCGGGTACGCGTCGACGGCCGGTTCGGTCATCCGAATAGTTGATGGCAGCTCAGCTTTCTTGTCAAGGCTGGAGTTTCCGCCCGGGACATGCCGCTGCAACAGGGGCGAAATGCTCAAACGGCAGGCTGGGACCAGCCTGCCGGCCGCGGCCGGCCCGCCGAGCGGAGGAACAGACATGTTGCTGAGAGTTCGGGTGACCCTGCCGGACCGACCCGGCACGCTCGGCCAGGTGGCCCGCACGCTCGGCGTCTCCGGCGCCGACATCGTCCAGGTGGTGGTCCTGGAACGGCTCGGTGGGCGGGCCGTGGACGACTTCACCGTGGTCTGGCCCGGCGCCGCCCGGGTGGAACGCCTGATGGCCGGCCTCGCCGCGATCCCCGGGGTACGCGTCGACGGGGTGTGGCGGGCGATCGGCGCCCCGACCACCACCGGTCAGGACGCCGAGCTGCTGGCCCAGGTCGCCGCCAACCCGACCGACGGGGTGGCCACCCTGGTCGACGCGGTGCCGGGGCTGCTCGCCGCCGACTGGGCGGTCGCCGCGGTGGTGCCGGTGGACTGGGCCTCGCGTACCGGTGGGGGGACGGCGACCGTCGGGCACGCCAGCTGGCGTGCGCCGGAGCCGCCGGTGCTGCCCGAGATCACCCCGCTGCGGGCCCGGGCGCTGACCGGTCTGGACGGTGGCCACTACGCGGTGGCGCCGTTCGGCCGGGCCGGGCTGGTGCTGGTGGCGGCGCGGGAGCACAGCGAGCCGCTGACCGCGGCCGGCTTCCACTCCACCGAGGTGGACCGGCTGGCCCAGCTGGTCCGCGCCAGCGCGGTGATCCTCGGCGACCGGCTGGACCTGGTCGGCGCGCCGCCGGTGACCAGCGTCACTTGAGCGCGGGCAACGGTTGCCGGGCCGTCACCGTCGGGCAACGGCACGGCAACAGCCGCCCGGCAGGGTCGTAGCGGGGAAGGGAGCGGACATGGCGTTGTGGCGGATCCGAGCGACCGTGGACGACCGACCGGGCTATCTGTCGGTGCTCACGGCGAGTCTGGCGTTGCGAGGGGTCAACATTCTCACCGTGCAGGTGCACACCACCGAGGCGGGCGCGGTCGACGACTTCCTCGTCGACGCGCCGGACACGTTGGACCAGGCCGACCTGCTGGCCGCCGTCGAGCGGGGCCGGGGACGGGACTGCTGGGTGGCGCGCAGCGAGGCGCGCGGCTTGGTCGACCAGCCGACGCGGGTGCTCGGCCTGGCCACCCGGCTGGTACGCGACCCGGACGCGACTGGTGCGGCACTGCGCGTGCTGCTCGGCGCGGACGAGGTGACCTGGCGAGCGACGCCGGCCGCCCCGCACGCCGGGGTGGGCGCGGCGACGATGCAGCTCGCCGACCCGTCCGGCGGCTCGTTCACGCTGCGGCGGGCGGCGCCCAGCTTCACGCCGGCCGAGTACGCCCGGGCGCAGGCCCTGGTCGAGTTGGCGACCACCGCGTCCCGACGCTCCACCGACCAGGTGATCCTGGTCCTGCCCGACGGCGCGGAGCTGGCCGTACGCCCGGCCACCGGCGACGACCTGGCCGCCGTGGTCGAGCTGCACGAGCGCTGCTCGGCGCGCAGCCGGCAGCGCCGCTACCTGGGCGGGTCGGCGTCGCCCAGCCGGTTGCGCCGACTGCTGACACCGAGCCGGGGGGCGACCCTGGTGGCGACGGCCGGCTCCGGCGCGGCGGCGGAGCCGGTCGTCGCGATGGCGAACCTCCTCGCCGAGGGGGACGAAGCCGAGGTGGCCCTGCTGGTCCGGGACGACTGGCAGCGGCGAGGGCTCGGGTCGGCGCTGCTGCGGCGCCTGGTCGGGCACGCCGGCCGGGCCGGGTACCGGGCCCTGGTCCTGCACACCCAGGCGGAGAACGCCCCGATGCTGCGGACCGTGGCCCGGCTGGACCGGCCGACGACGACGGCCCGGGACGGCGGGCTGGTCACCGTGGTGCTGCCGCTGGACGTCGACGCGCCGCGACGCGGGCGCTCGACCGCGGGTGTGCCCGGCCCCCGCCGGCCGTAGCCCGGTCCGGCCCGGCCGGCCGCCGCCGGCGGGGGTGTCAGCCGAAGACGGGCCCGGCGCGACGGTGACCCGAGACGCAGAACCGGTTCCCCTCGGTGTCGGCGAGGACGACGTACGGCAGCTGCCCGGGCTCGGGCTCGGCGGGGTAGTGCCGCCAGTCGACGCGCTGGGCGCCCAGCCCGAGCAGCCGCTCGATTTCCTCGTCCAGGTCCCGTTCCCCCGCGTGCAGGTCGAGGTGCACGCGGGGGAACTCCTCCACCGGACTCCGGCTGACGTCCATGGCGATCGCCGCGCCGGGCTGCCCGGGTGGGGGCTCGACCACGATCCACCCGTCGCCGTCGTAGCGCGGTGCCCGGCGCCCGTACCCGAGGGCGGCGGCCCAGAATGCGGCCGCCCGGTGGTCGTCGGTCACGCCCAACGAGATCTGCTCGATCCTCGACATCGATCGAGGTTAGCCCGCCGGGCGGGCCGGTCAGGTGGCCGGGTAGCTGCTGTAGTCGGGGAAGTTGCCGTAGAGCCGACCGTCGCCGCCCACGGTGACCGCCTGCACCAGCAGGTCACCGCCGACGAAGGCGCCCTTCCAGGAGGCGCCCCGGCCGCCGAACGGCTCGTCCCGGTCGCCCCGCGAGCGCGGCTTGTTGATGCCCACCTTGAACGCCTGGAGGTCGACCGCGAGCTTGGCCGCCTCGTCGGTGTCGTCGCAGGCCAGCGACGCGACCAGCGCGCCGTTGGAGGCGTTCATCGCGGCCAGCAGCTCGTCGGTGGTGTCCACCACGACGATGGTGTCGACCGGGCCGAACGGCTCGGCGTGCATCAGCCGGGACCGGCCGGGCGGGGCGAGCAGCACCGCCGGCGCCACGTACGCGGAGGTGTCCTGCCCGTCGAGGAAGGGCGCGCCGTCGAGCTTGCCGCGGTGCAGCGGCACCGCGCCGCCGCGTACCGCCTCGTCGACCTTGCGGCGCAGCTCCTCGGCCTTGGCGCCGCTGATCAGCGGGCCGAAGTCCAGTTCGGGCAGCGGGTCGCCGGCCGACCAGTCGTCGCCGACGGCGAGCGGGTGTCCGAACCGGACCGAGCGCACGACCGGCAGGTACATGTCGAGGAACTCGTCGACCAGCTCGCGCTGGACCACGAACCGGGGGTACGCGGTGCAGCGCTGCTTGCCGTACTCGAATCCCTTCTTCAGGTGGGTGGCGAGCAGGTCCCACTGGGAGAAGTTCCAGATGCCCCAGGCGTTGAGGCCCTCCTGCTCGATGAAGTGCCGCTTGTCGGTGTCGAGCAGCGCGGCGGCCACCTTGCCCCCGTTGGAGCGGCCACCCACGAAGGCCACCGCGCCGATCTCCGGCGCCCGGACCAGCACCTCGGAGAGCTCCTCGCCGCTGCCGGAGAGCAGCGTGGCGGGCAGCCCGGCGCGGTGCATCAGCGCGTGCGCCACGGTGAGGCAGACCGCGCCGCCCTGCGACGGGGTCTTGGCGATGACCGCGTTGCCGGCGAGCAGCTGCACCAGCTCGGCGTGGACCAGCACGCTCATCGGGTAGTTCCAGGAGGCGATGTTGCTGACCGGCCCGGGCAGCGGCTCCCGGCCGTCGGCGAGCATCCGGTCGATCTCGTCGACGTACCAGCGGACGCCGTCCAGGGCGCGGTCCACGTCGGCGCAGGCGAGCCGCCAGGGCTTGCCGATCTCCCAGACCAGCAGCAGGGCGAGCAGGTCGCGGTGCGCGGTGAGGGCGTCCAGAGCGTCGGTGACCCGCGCCTTGCGCTCGGCGAGCGGGGTCGCGGCCCAGTCGCGGTGCGCGGCGGCGGCGTGGGCGACCGCCGCGCGGGCGGTCTCGGCGTCCAGCTTGGGCAGGTTGACCAGGACGGTGTTGTCCACCGGGGTGCGGACGGGGCCGGGCGTCCCGACGGCCCGCCACTCGCCGGAGACCAGGTTGTGCAGGGTGGTGGCGCCGTCGGTGTCGGGCCCGAAGGCCTCCGGTGCGGCGGCGACCGCGCGGGCGAGGGTGTCGGACCAGGCGGTGCCGTCGGCGAGTCGTAGAGCCATCGCGTTTCTCCTCAGGGTCGGACCGGGGAGCGGCGGCGTCGATGGCACCGCTGGTGTGGCGTACTGTCCCGCGCCGTCGCGCGGGTGGGCAACAGTACGTTCGTATGCCGGAACGCCCGGCCCGCCGTCCGCCGTCCGCCGGATGCCAGTCCGGCCGCGCGTCACGGCGTTGAGCTGGGCGTACGAAGCCAAGCGATCGACAGAGGCCGATGATGTGATGAATCTCCGGGCGACGTCGACCGGGTTACCCGTCAGTACGGACCATCGGTCCGGACGGATCAACGCGGGGCCGCGCCGGCGGTGCGCGCCGGGCGGAGAGCCGCCGCGAGCGGGGGACCGGGGCACCCGCGCGGGCGGGCATCCGAGCGCCGCGCGGGCGGGCGTTCAGGGTGCCGGGCGGGCGGGGATCCGGGCGCGTCAGCGCGGATCCGGGCGCCGGAAAGACGACCGGCCGCCGGACGGGTGTCCGGCGGCCGGTCGCGTTGTCGCCGGTCCGATCAGCTGGTGAAGGTGACGTTGTCCCGGCGGCGACGCATCGCCACCAGGGTGGCGCCGCCACCGATGAGGCCGACGCCGATCAGGCCCATGGTGGTGGCGGCGGCACCGGTGATCGGCAGCCCGCCCTCGTTGTCGTCACCGCCGCCGCTGCCGCCGTTGCCGCCGTTGCCTGCCGACGGCGAGGTCGACGAAGAGCTCGGCGTCGACTCCGACGGGTTCACCGACCCGCCCGGCGTGGTCGGCGTCGCCGGGGTGCCGGGCGACTGCGACGCGCCGGTGCCGGTGCCGGCGCAGGTGTGGCTCAGGTTGAACTTGTCGGCCTGGCCGCTGATCGTGGCGCTGCCGCCGGTCAGCTTCCAGCCGGCCGGGGTGAACAGGTACGCGTGCTTGACCTGCTTGTCTCCGCCGCCGTTGCCGGAGAGGAAGTCGGTGTAGGGGTCGGTGGAGTCCGGCACCTTCACCGTCACGGTGCTGCCCGCGCTGTTCTTGAACGTGAGGGTGAGGCTCTCGAAGTTGCCCGCCTTGTTGGTGGGCAGGACGAAGTGCCAGCCGTCGTGGCCGGCGGGCAGGCCGTCGAACTTCTCGTCGCCGCACTGCTGGGTGCCGAAGCCGGCCGCCGTCGAGCCCACGTGGCCCGGGTGGAGCGGAGCGGTGCTGCTCGCCCACGCCGGGGTGGCGAAGGTGAGGCAGGCCGTGGCGGCGGCTGCGGTGAGGGCCGCGCGCGCCACGTGCCGACGCTGTGGCATGTGGAATCCTCCAAGATCGGTAGAGGGGACGGCACATGATCCCATGCACGGCATCGAGAGGTCACATCGGACGATCGGCCTGAGCTGGGGCGACGCGCCGGTGATGCGGTAGGAATCCGGCAGATCGCAGCCCGTTTCGCCGCGTGTCGGTGTAACGCGGACGGGACGGCGGACGCTCCGGCCCTCTCGCCCGGTGGGCGGCGCCTTCACAAACGGATGGCCGGCGCATTACATTGTTACTCATCCATGGGAGCGCTCCCGCGCTGTCGTGGTCACCCCACCACACCGCCTCCGGTGGTACCCGCCCTGCCCGGACGCCGTCCCGCGCCCCGGTGGGTGCCGTCGGCGGCACCACCGACAGGAGCACCCCATGCCGCACCCCCACCGGGCCCGCCGGACGGCCGGCGCCCGGCACCGGCTGCGCCGACTGATCGCCGCCGGTGCAGCGCTCACCAGCGGGCTCGCCCTCGCCGTCGGCGTCCCGCCACCCTCCACAGCGGCCGCCCGCCCGGCCGACGTCGCGGTCGCCGCGCCGGCCTTCAACTACGCCGAGGCGTTGCAGAAGAGTCTGTTCTTCTACGAGGCCCAGCAGTCCGGGCGGAAACCGGCCTGGAACCGGGTCTCCTGGCGCGGCGACTCCGCGCTCACCGACGGCGCCGACGCCGGCCTCGACCTGACCGGCGGCTGGTACGACGCCGGCGACCACGTCAAGTTCGGCTTCCCGATGGCGTTCAGCACCACCATGCTCGCCTGGGGCGCGGTGGAGTACCGCGACGGCTACGTCGCCTCCGGCCAGCTGCCGCACCTGCTGAACAACCTGCGCTTCGTCAACGACTACCTGGTCAAGGCGCATCCCGCCCCGAACGTCCTCTACGGACAGGTCGGCAAGGGCGACGACGACCACAAGTGGTGGGGCCCGGCCGAGGTGCTGCCGATGGCGCGGCCCGCGTACAGGATCGATGCCAGCTGTGGCGGCGCGGACCTGGCGGGGGAGACGGCGGCCGCGATGGCCGCCTCGTCGATGGTGTTCCGGCCCACCGACGCCGCCTACGCCGACAAGCTGCTCGGCCACGCCAAGCAGCTCTACACCTTCGCCGACACGGTGCGCAGGAGCTACCACGAGTGCATCACCGACGCGACCAGCTTCTACCGCTCCTGGAGCGGCTGGCAGGACGAGCTGGTCTGGGGCGCGATCTGGCTGCACCGGGCCACCGGCGACCCCACCTACCTCGCCAAGGCCGAGAGCGAGTACGACCGGCTCGGCACCGAGAACCAGACCAGCACCAGGTCCTACAAGTGGACCATCGCCTGGGACAACAAGCAGTTCGGCGCGTACGTGCTGCTGGCCAACCTCACCGGCAAGCAGAAGTACGTCGACGACGCCAACCGCTGGCTGGACTACTGGACGGTCGGGGTCAACGGCGCCCGGGTGCCCTACTCACCCGGCGGGATGGCGGTGCTCGACTCCTGGGGCGCGCTGCGTTACGCCGCCAACACCTCCTTCGCCGCGCTGGTCTACAGCGACCGGACCACCGACGCCACCCGCAAGGCCCGCTACCACGAATTCGCCGTCCAGCAGATCAACTACGCCCTCGGCGACAACCCGCGTAACTCCAGCTACGTCATCGGGTACGGGAACAACCCGCCGCGCAACCCCCACCACCGCACCGCCCACGGCTCCTGGTGGGACAGCCAGCAGGTGCCCGCCGAGACCCGGCACGTGCTCTACGGCGCGTTGGTCGGCGGCCCGTCCGCGGCCAATGACGCGTACACCGACAGCCGCGGTGACTACGTGATGAACGAGGTCGCCACCGACTACAACGCCGGCTTCACCTCCGCCCTCGCCCGGCTCTCCCAGGAGTACGGCGGCACCCCGCTCGCCGGCTTCCCCGCCGCCGAACGACCCGACCTGGACGAGCTGACCGTGGAGACCACCGTCATGCAGGCGGAGCCGCGGGCCACCGGGCTCAAGGCGGTCGTCTACAACCGCTCCGGCTTCCCGGCGCGGGCGTTGACCGACGCGCGGTTCCGCTACTACTTCCGACCCGACGGCACCGGCCCGGTCCAGGTCACCCCCGGCTACACCCAGGGCTGCCCGGCGCCGACCACCGCCCGGCAGTTCAGCGGCGACATCTGGTACGTCGAGGTCGACTGCACCGGCCACACCATCGCCCCGGCCGGGCAGTCGCAGCACCGGATGGAGGTCCAATTCAAGATCGGCGTGCCGGAGGGTGGCACCTGGGACCCGACGAACGATCCGTCGTACCAGGCGACCGCCGGGCCGAACCCGAAGGTGCCGCTCTACGCCGGCGCCACCCGCGTCTGGGGAACCGAGCCCGGACCGGTCACCCCGGACACCACCGCGCCCACCCCGCCCGGCACCCCCGTCGCCTCGGCGGTCACCTCGACCGGGCTGACGCTGACCTGGCCCGCCTCCACCGACACCGGCGGCAGCGGGCTGGCCGGCTACGAGGTCACCCAGGCCCAGGTGGGCAGCGACGCGCTGCTCCTGCTCAACGCCGCGACCAACTCCCTCGCGGTCACCGGGCTGCAACCCGAGCGGACGTACCAGTTCTGGGTGCGGGCCCGGGACGGCGCCGGCAACCGGTCGACCGCCTCGCCGACGGTCTCGGTGGCCACCCCGGCCTCGCCGGCCCCGGACACCACCGCGCCGACCCGGCCGGGCACCCCGACCGCCTCCGCGGTCAGCGCCACCGGTCTCACCCTGAACTGGGCGGCGTCGACCGACAACGTCGGCGTCACCGGGTACCGGGTCTACCGGGAGGCCGGCGCGACCGATGCCCTGGTCGGCTCGCCCACCGGCACCGCCATCACCCTGGCGGGGCTGACCGCGGCCACCGAATACCAGTTCTACGTCGTCGCGGCCGATGCGGCCGGCAACGCCTCCGCGGCGTCCGCGCCGGTCACCGTCACCACCGCGGACCCGCCCGCCGCCGGCGGCTGCAAGGTCGGGTACGTCACCAGCGACTGGAACACCGGCTTCACCGCCAACATCACGATCACCAACACCGGTCCGACCGGGATCAACGGCTGGACGTTGGCGTTCACCTTCCCGACCGCCGGGCAGAAGGTGGGCCAGGGCTGGTCGGCGACGTACAGCCAGACCGGCACGGCCGTGACCGCCTCGAACGTCTCCTACAACGGGGTGCTGGCACCCGGGGCGTCCACCGGCTTCGGCTTCAACGGCACCCACACCGGCACCAACCCGAAGCCGACGGCCTTCACCCTCAACGGCGTCGCCTGCACCGCCGCCTGACCGCCCTCGTCGAGATCCTGGGCAGTCACCGTTCGCGCGGAACGGTGACTGCCCAGGATTCACGGCAGGATGTGGTGGTGGAGCGGGGACTGGTGACGGTGGGGCACGGGGCGGCCGACCGGGCGGGGCTGGGGGAGCTGCTGGCCGGGGCGGGGATCGCGCTGGTCGTGGACGTGCGGCGGTTCCCCGCCAGCCGCACCAACCCCGACGTCCGCTGGGAGGAGCTGGAACGCTGGCTACCGGAGCACGGGATCGGCTACCGCTGGGAGCCGCGCCTCGGCGGCCGGCGGCACATCCCGGCGGGCGCACCGCAGCCGGACACCTGGTGGACGGTCCCGGCCTTCCGGGCGTACGCGGCGTACACCCGGACCCCCGACTTCCGGGCGGCGCTGGACGCGGTGCTGGCCGACGCGGCGGCCCGGACCACGGCGGTGATGTGCAGCGAGAGCGTCTGGTGGCGCTGCCACCGGCGACTGATCGCCGACGTGGCGGTGCTCGGCCACGACGTGCCGGTGCACCACCTGATGCCGGACGGCCGGCTCGCCCCGCACCGGCCCGCCGCCGGGGCCCGCCGGGACGGCGACCACGACCTCCGCTGGGACGGCTGAAGACCCACCCGCCCGCGCCCCGGACACCGACCCGCGTTCCCGGCCGGCCAGTCGTCCTGCCGGCGGCCGCGGCTGGCCCTGATCGTCGCGGTCGTGGTTCAGTCGGCGAGTTCGTCGGCGAGCAGGTCCATCAGCAGGCCGTCCTGCCAGCGGCCGTCCGCGCCCCGCTCGTAGCGGCGCAGGATGCCGACCGGGCGGAAGCCGACCTTGGCGTAGGCGCGGATCGCCGGGGTGTTGGCCGCCGCCGGGTCGATGGTGAGCCGGTGGTGGCCGTGCTGGTCGATCAGGTGCCGGGCCAGGGTGCGGACGGCGTCCCCACCCAGCCCGGCGCCGTGCACGGCCGGGTCGAGGAAGATGTCCAGCGCGGCGTGCCGGTAGTCCGGGTCGGACTCCTCGAACCACTGGATCGCCCCGACGACCCGGCCGTCGTGCTCGATGGCGTACACCGTGAGGTCGTCGTCGGCGAGGTCGGCGCGGACCGCCGCGGCGAGGTCGTCGCCCCCGCGCCACCAGCGGCGGACCTCGGGGGCGGCGCGGATCGCGGCGAGGGCGGACACGTCGGCGTCCGTCACCGGACGCAACGTGACCGACCGCCCCCGCAGCACCGGGTCAGCCCCGCAGCTCGCCGTGCTCGACGCAGACCGCCGACCAGCCGACCGGCAGCACCTGCACCTTCATCCGGCGCCGGCAGTGCCCGCAGTACCGGGGCGGCTCCAACGCCCGCGCGGTCGCGCACCCCAGGTGCGGGCCCGCCGCGGCCGATTCGCCGCAGCGGTCGCACCAGGCCGTCGTGGGTTCGGCCAACTCGGTCACCGGCTACCTCACAGGGTGGCGGAGAGCGCCTTGACGGGCATCTTCAGGTCGTCCAGCAGTTCCAGGTCGGCGGTCGCCGGCCGGCCCAGCGTGGTCAGGTAGTTGCCGACGATCACCGCGTTGATGCCGCCCAGCAGGCCGTCGCGGGTGCCCAGGTCGCCGAGGGTGATCTCGCGGCCGCCCGCGTACCGGAGGATGGTGCGCGGCATGGCCAGCCGGAACGCGGCGATTGCGCGCAGCGCGTCCTTGCCCTCCACCACCGGGCGGTCACCCAGGGGGGTGCCCGGGCGGGGGTTGAGGAAGTTCAGCGGCACCTCGTGCGGGTCCAGCTCGGCGAGCTGCGCGGCGAACTCGGCGCGCTGCTCCACCGTCTCGCCCAGGCCCAGGATGCCGCCGCAGCAGACCTCCATGCCGGACTCGCGGACCATCCGCAGCGTCTCCCAGCGCTCCTCCCACGAGTGGGTGGTGACCACGTTGGGGAAGTAGGAGCGGCAGGTCTCCAGGTTGTGGTTGTAGCGGTGCACGCCCATGTCGACCAGCTCGTCGACCTGCTCCTGGCTGAGCATGCCCAGCGACGCGGCGACCTGGATGTCGACCTCCGCCTTGATGGCGGCGACCCCTTCGCGCATCTGCTTCATCAGGCGGGCGTCCGGGCCGCGCACGGCGGCCACGATGCAGAACTCCGTCGCGCCGGTCGCCGCGGTCTGCTTCGCCGCCTCGACCAGCGAGGGGATGTCCAGCCAGACCGACCGGACCGGGGAGGTGAACAGGCCGGACTGCGAGCAGAAGTGGCAGTCCTCCGGGCAGCCGCCGGTCTTCAGCGAGACGATGCCCTCGACCTCGACCTCCGGGCCGCACCAGCGCATCCGCACCTCGTGGGCGAGCTGGAGGGCGGCGGGCACGTCTTCGTCGGGCAGGTTCAGCACGGCGAGGACGCCGGCCTGGTCGAGGCCGACACCGTTCTCCAGCACCTGGGTGCGGGCCTGGTCGAGGATCTCTGGCATGGCTCGTACCCTACAAGGCCGCCCGACGGGGAGAAATGGCCGCTTCCCCCGGCCCCGCCGTTCGACGAGGTCGGGCGGCCGGCGACGCCGAGGTCGAGGCGCACCCGGTGGAATCGCCGGGCCCGCACCGGCGGGTGGTAACTTCGCCCGGCGGAACTGGCCGACGGTGTGGGGAGTGACGGTGGCGGACTGGCTGGCGGCGCTCGACCGCCGCGCCGAGCTGCGGGCCAAGGCGGGGCTCACCCGCACCCTGCGGCCCCGCGCCGCCGGCGACCCGGTCATCGACCTGGCCGGCAACGACTACCTCGGCCTGGCCACCCACCCCGAGGTCGTCGCCGCCGCGGCGCGGGCGTTGTCCGCGTACGGGCTGGGCGCGACCGGGTCGCGGCTGGTGCGCGGCTCCACGGACGCCCACCACGCGTTGGAGGACGCCCTCGCCGCCTGGCTGGGCACCGACCGGGCCCTGGTCTTCTCCTCCGGCTACCTGGCCAACCTCGGCGCGGTCCGGGCCCTGGTGCAGCCCCGTACGCTGCTCGTCTCCGACGCCCACAACCACGCCTCGCTGATCGATGGTTGCCGGATCTCCGGCGCGGAGACCGTGGTCACCCCGCACGCCGACGTGGACGCGGTGGCCGCCGCGCTCGCCGCCGCCCCCGGCCGGCCCGCCGTCGTGGTCACCGAGTCGGTCTTCTCCGTCGACGGTGACCTGGCGCCGCTCGCCGCGCTGCACGCCGTCGCCCGCCGGCACGGCGCGCTGCTGCTGGTCGACGACGCGCACGCGCTCGGCGTCACCGGCCCGGCCGGCGCCGGCGGGGTCGCCGCCGCCGGTCTCGCCGGCCAGCCGGACGTGGTGGTCACCGCGACCCTCTCCAAGGCCCTCGGGGGCGCCGGTGGGGTGGTCGCGGGTCCGGCGGAGCTGGTCCGGCACCTGGTGGAGACCGGCCGGACGTTCATCTTCGACACCGCGCCGCCCCCGGCGGTCGCCGCCGGGGTGCACGCCGCCGTCGCGCTGGCCCGCGCCGGTGACGACCTGCGGGCGGAGCTGGCCGACCGGGCCGCCCTGGCGGTGCGCCGGCTGCGCGCGGCGGGGCTCACCGTGTCGACCCCCGACGCGGCCGTGGTGTCGGTGACCGCCCCCGGCCCGGAGGCCGCCACCGCCTGGGCCGCGGACTGCCGCGACCGCGGCGTGGCGGTGGGCTGCTTCCGGCCGCCGTCCACCCCGGACAGCCGGTCCCGGCTGCGGCTCACCCTCTCCGCCGGGGTGTCGCGGGCGGACTTCGAACGGGCTTTGGAGATCATCGTGGAGTGCGCCCCCATGAGCGTGGTGCCGTGAACGGGCCGGAGGTGTCGTCGTGACGACGCCGTGGAAGGGTGCGGTGCTGGTCACCGGCACCGACACCGAGGTGGGCAAGACGGTGGTGACCGCGGCGGTCGCGGCCGCCGCGCAGGCCGCCGGCCTGCGGGTCGCGGTGGTCAAACCCGGCCAGACGGGTACGGCCACCGGCGAGCCCGGTGACGTGGACTCGGTGACCCGACTGGCCGCCCCGCTGACCGGCCGCACCCTGGCCAGCTATCCGGATCCGCTCGCCCCGCTCGCCGCGGCCCGGGTCGCCGAGCTGGAGCCGCTGGAGCTCTACACCGCCGTCGACGCGATCCGCGAGGAGGTCGACAAGCACGACCTGGTGCTCGTCGAGGGGGCCGGCGGGCTGCTCGTACCGATGGGGCTGCGTCCCTCCGGCGAGCCGTGGACGGTGGCCGACCTGGCGGTCTCGCTCGGCGCTCCGGCCGTGGTGGTCACCCGCGCCGGGTTGGGCACGCTCAACCACACCGCGCTCACCCTGGAGGCGCTCGAACGGCGGGCCATCCCGGCCGGCGTGGTGATCGGCGCCTGGCCGACGGAGCCGGAGCTGGTGCACTGGACCAACCTCACGGACCTGCTGCCGAACCTGCTCGGCGCGCTGCCGGCGGGTGCCGGGTCGATGGACCCGGGCGTCTTCCGGCGCTCCGCGCCCGGCTGGCTCACGCCCGCCCTCTACGGGGTGCTGGACGACTGGCGGGCCTGGGCCGAGGACATCAGCTGACCACCTGACCTTCGTCGGTGCCCGGGCCCGCCGGGCGTCGGTAGCCTGGCCGACGTGCGCGAACGTGGAATCCGGCGCCGGCAGGTGGCCGGCGACCTGGCGCTCTGGGCCGGGCTCGCCGCCCCGATGGCGTACGCGCGGCTGACCCCGCCGTACGAGCGCTGGGTCGTACCGCTGCTGGTCGGTTCGGTGCTGCTGCTGGCGGCCGCGGTGGCAGTGGGCCGGCGGCTGCCGGCGGTGGCCGTGGTGCTGGTGCTGCTCGGCTCGGCGGTGGACGGCAACTTCGTCTTCGCCCTGCTGGTGTTCAGCTACCTGGCCGGGCGGCGCGGGGAACGGGCGGCCCCCGCCGGAGCGATCTTCGCCGCGGTGGCGGCCGGTGGCACGGTGCTGCACCTGGTGCTGCTCGACACCGGCCTGGCCACCTGGTTCCTGCTCAGCTGCGTGCTGCTGGGCGCCGGAGTGTTCCCCTGGCTGGTGGGCCGGTACCGGCGGCAGCAGCAGGCGCTGGTGCTCGCCGGGTGGGAGCACGCCGAGGCGGTGCAGCGCGAGCAGCGGGGCGCCGCCGAGCGGATCCGGCTGCGGGAGCGGGCCCGGATCGCCCAGGACATGCACGACTCGCTCGGCCACGAGCTGAGCCTGATCGCGCTGCGCGCCGCCGCCCTGGAGGTCGCCGGGGACCTCGACCCGCGGCACCGGGCCGCCGCCGGTGAGCTGCGGGCCAGCGTGGCCGGGGCCACCGAGCGGCTGCACCGGATCATCGGGGTGCTCCGCGAGGCGGACGCCCCGGCCACCACCCGCCCCGCCGGGGAGAGCGTCGCCGACCTGGTCGAGGGTGCCCGCGAGGCGGGCATGGTGGTGCGCCTGCAGGCCACGCCGGACGTCGCCGACCTGCCGGAGCTGACCGCGCACGCCGCGCACCGGGTGGTCCGCGAGGCGCTCACCAACGCCGCCCGGTACGCCCCCGGCGCCCCGGTCACCGTCACCCTCACCGGGGTGGACGACCGGGTGCAGGTGCGGGTGGTGAACGCCGCACCGCCGGCCGGGCCGCTACCCGGGCCGCCGTCGCACGGCTCCGGCCTGGTGGCGCTCCGCGAGCGGGTACGGCTGGCCGGCGGCACCCTCGACGCCGGCCCGACCGGCGACGGAGGCTTCGCGGTGGCGGCCCGGTTGCCGGTGGCCGACGGCTCCCCGCGCCCCGGCCCCATCGACGGCGGACGGTCCGGGGAGCCCGGGCCGCTGCGCGACGCCCGGCGCGGGGTGCGGCGCAGCCTGCTCGCCGCGCTCGCCGCGCCACCGGCGGTCGCGCTGCTGTTGTCGCTGGTCTACTACCCGGTCGTCACCACTGGCGCGGTGCTCGACGGCCCGACGTTCGAGCGGATGCGGATCGGCACGCCCCGGGCGGAGCTGTCCGGGCTGCCCCGCCGGCAGGTCGAGCCGCCCGTCGACGCGCCGTCCCCGCCCGCCGGGGTGACCTGCGAGTACTACACCGACGGCGACTTCCCGCTGGCCCAGCCGACCTGGCGGCTCTGCTTCGCCGACGACCGCCTGGCCAGCAAGGGACGGACGACCACATGACCACCGACGACGGGCCGGTCACGGTGCTGCTCGCCGACGACGAGGCGATGGTCCGGGCCGGGGTGCGGGCCATCCTCGCCGCCGACCCCGGCATCGAGGTGGTCGCCGAGGCCGGCGACGGGCGTGCCGCCGTGGAGCTCGCCCGGGCCCACCGGCCCCGGGTCGCGCTGCTGGACATCCGGATGCCGAAGCTGGACGGGCTCGCCGCCGCGGCGGAGATCCGCCGGCTGGTGCCCGCGACGGCCACCGTCATGCTCACCACCTTCGGCGAGGACGAGCACGTGGCCCGGGCGCTCGGTCACGGCGCCAGCGGCTTCCTGCTCAAGGCCGGTGACCCCCGGGAGCTGATCACCGGGGTACGGGCGGTCGCCGACGGTGGGGCGTACCTGTCGCCGCGGGTGGCCCGGCGGGTGATCGAGCTCAACGGCGACCGGATGGCCCGCGTGCCGGCGGCCCGGGACCGCACGGCCGGGCTCACCGACCGGGAGCGCGAGGTGCTCGGCCTGGTCGGCGCGGGACTGTCCAACGCCGAGATCGCCCGCCGGCTCTTCCTCACCGAGGGCACCGTGAAGGGCTACCTGACCAGCATCTTCACCCGGCTGGACGTGCGTAACCGGGTGCAGGCGGCGATCATCGCGTACGAGGCGGGGCTGGCCGGCTGACCGGCCCGCCCCGCCCCTGGCTCAGGCGTCGCGGCGGCGCAGCGCGGCCCGGCCGAGCGCCAGCGCCGCGACGGCCCAGCCGACCAGCAGCGCCAGGCCCACCACCGGCGGGTACGGGTCGGTCTCCCCGGCCAGGAAGTGCCCGCCGGCGACGCCGGGGAAGGCGTCGGAGATCCGGGTGAGCAGGGTGATGTCCGGCTCGCGCAGCGACAGCGGCACGATCATCAGCACGGCGAAGAGCACGGTGAGGGTCAGCACCGCGCTGCACAGCGCCGCCCCGAGGCCGAGGGCGAGCACTCCCACCAGCGCCAGGTACACCGCCGTGGCCAGCACGTCGCGGAGCGTCCCGCCCAGCGGTACGCGGCCCCACTCGCCGAGCAGCGGAGCCGCCGCGAGGACGCCGACCAGGCCGAGCAGCAGCCCGAAGGCGAACGTCACCGCGCCGGACACCACCGCCTTGGCCAGCAGCATCTGCCCCCGCGACGGGGTGCCCTGCAGGGTGGTGCGGATGGTGCCGGTGGCGTACTCGCTGGTGATGGCGAGCAGGCCGAGCGCCAGCACCGCGTACTGGGTGAGGTCGAGCGCGCCGATCAGCACACTGCCGACGGTGACCACGCCCCGGTCGTCGGCCGGGTCGTCGTTGGTGTTGGCGTTGTCCGCGTAGATGGCCAGCTGGGCCGAGGTGGCGGCCATCAGCAGTACGCCGGCCAGCAGGGTCCACCAGGTGGCCCGCACCGACCAGAGCCGGGTCCACTCGGCGGCCACCGCGCCGGCGAGTCCGCCGCCCCGGGCGGCCGGGCGGGCGGGGGAGATCGCGGTCACCGGGCACCTCCGGCGGCGTACTCGACCGCGTCGCCGGTCAGCCGCATGAACGCCTGTTCCAGCGTCACGGCCACCGGGGTCAGCTCGTGCAGCGGCACGCCCAGCTCGTACGCCAGGTCACCGATCCGGGCGGCGGTGGCCCCGGTGACCGCTAGGTCCCGCGCGCCCTCGACCGTGACCGCGTACCCCTCGGCGGTGAGCCGCCCGGCCAGCGCGGAGAGCGCCTCCGGGCGCGGCCCGCGCACCCGCACGGCGGCGGTCGCGGCCGTGGCGAGCACCTCCGCGACGGGCGCGTCGGCGATCAGCCGCCCCTTGCCGATCACCACCAGGTGGGCGGCGGTCTGTTCCATCTCGCTCATCAGGTGGCTGGAGAGCAGGACGGTCCGTCCCTCGGCGGCGAGACCGGCGGTGAGCTGCCGGATCCAGCGCACGCCGTCCGGGTCGAGGCCGTTGACCGGCTCGTCGAACATGAGCACCGGCGGGTCGCCGAGCAGCGCGGCGGCGATGCCGAGTCGCTGCGCCATGCCGAGCGACAGGGTCCGTCCCGGCTTGGCGGCGGCCCGGTCGTCGAGGCCGGCCACGGCGAGCACCTCGTCGACGCGCCGGGCCGGGATGCCGTTGCTGCGGGCCATGGCCAGCAGGTGCGCTCGGCCCGCCCGAGCGGGGTGGATCGCCCGGGCGTCGAGCAGCGCCCCCACCTCCCGCAGCGGATGCCGCAGCTCCCGGTACGCCCGCCCGCCGACCAGGGCCCGGCCGGTGGTCGGCCGGTCCAGGCCGAGCACCATCCGCATGGTGGTGGACTTGCCCGCGCCGTTGGGGCCGAGGAACCCGGTGACCCGCCCCGGTGCGATGTCGACGGTCAGGTCCTCAACGGCCGTCACCGCCCCGAACCTCTTCGTCAACCCACGTAGTGTGATCATGCGTTGACGGTAGGGACCGGCGGGCCGGCCTCGCCGCTGCCGATCGGCCTCCGCCCCACCCGACTTTCGTCAGGTGCTCCCGCCCCGCCGCCCCGCCCGCCCCGCCGCCCCGCCGTCCCGGTCGGGCCGCCGTCGCAGGTGGCGCCGTCGCACGTGGCTGCGTCCTCGTCGGGCCGACGCCGCGGGGCGGTCCGCCCGTACCGCCGGCCGTACTGCTCGTCCGCTTTCGAGCTGATGTCGCAAACGACTCATGCGCCGGGGGCAGCCTGAATCGTTTGCGACATCAGCTCCAAAGGGAGCCGAAAAGGTGGTGCCGGCTCGGATCCACCGGTTCGGCGCCGCTGCGAGCGGTGGTGGCGGCGTTGCGGCACCGCCGGGTGGGGAGAGGCCGGGCTCGCGTGGCGATGCGCCGCCACGGGCGGAGCGGGTCAGCGCCGGCGGATCACGAAGGCGTCCGGCATCCGGAAGGTGAGGTTGTCCGGGCACCACGGTGGACGTACCACGGTCACCCCGTCGAGCAGCGGGGCCGCCTCGGCCACCACCACCGCCGCCTCCATCCGGGCCAGTTGCGCGCCGACGCAGCGGTGCGCGCCCGCCCCGAACGCCAGGTGCCGGCGCGACCCGCGCTGTCCGGGTCGGAACGCGTCCGGCGTGGCCACCACCGCCGGGTCGCGTCCGGCGCGGGCCAGCCAGAGCACCACGCTGGTGCCCGCCGCCACCGCGGTCCCGCCCAGCGTGGTGTCCACCGCGGCCACCCGCCGCCAGGTCACGATCGGCGGTTCCAGTCGCAGCCCCTCCTCGACCACGTCGGCGACCGCGACGGTGCCCGCGCGCAGCCCGGCGCGGACCTCCGGCTCGCCGGTGAGCCGGTGCAGCAGCAGGGTGAGGAACTGCGAGGTGGTCTCCTGGCCGGCGACCAGCAGGAAGAACAGCGCGCCGACCACCACGTCGGGGGAGTGCCCGGCGGCCCGCAGCGACGCGGCCAGCCCACCCCCGGTGGCGGCGAAGTCCCGCAGCACGGTGTGGAACCGGCCCACCTCGGTGGCGAGGGCCTGCTGCCGGTCGGCGTCCAGCGGTGCCCAGAACAGCTCCAGCGCGGCCCGGGCGAACTCCTTGACCGTGCCGACCGGGGCGTCCGGCAGCGCCACGAGGCGGGCCAGCGCCAGCAGTGGGAGGTCGGCGGCGAGGGTGGCGTACAGGTCGACCGGCTCGCCGGCGTCCAGCGCGTCGGCCAGCCGCGCCACCCGACCGCGGACCAGGTCGGCCAGCCAGGGTTGCAGGGCGGCCACCCGGTCCGGGTGCAGCGCCTCGGCGACGATGCCCCGGATCTGCGGGTGACTGGGCCCCGAGTTGTTGGCCAGGGTCGGCGGCAACCGGAAGCGGTGCCGGGCGAGGATCCGCAGGGCCGCCACCGGCATCGGGGTCACCGCGTCCAGGGCGTTCTCCGGCCGCCAGGTGGTCGGGTCGGCGAGGACCTGCCGGACCAGCGCGTGCCGGGTCACCACGAGATGGTCGACCCCGACGTGGTCGGCGACGGTGGCCACGTCGGGCCACCGTTCGTCGACGGACTCGTCCCAGCTCCGGAACAGCACGCCGACACGCTAACGGGCGGCTCCGGGCAGGGCCGCGTTCAGCTCCCAGACGGTGGTGCGCTTCACCCGTACGCTCTCCAGCGCCTCGGACACGGGGACCTCGTAGGCGGCCAGCTCGTTGAACCGCTCCCGGGGCAGGAAGGCCCGGCCCGGGTCGCCGACCAGCACCCGGGCGCCGGCGCGGGCCGCCCGCAGCAGGAAGCGCAGCATCCGCCGCGCCATCGCCTCGCTGTAGAAGACGTCGCCCGCGAGCACGACCTCGGCGTCGCCGGCGTCGCCGTCGAGGATGTCGCCCAGCTCCGCGTCGACGCGTACCCCGTTGGCCTCGGCGTTGAGCGTGACCGCCGCGACGGCCCGCTCGTCGACCTCGACGGCGCGGACCGCGGCGGCGCCGGCGCGGGCGGCGGCGATCGCGACCAGGCCGGAGCCCGAGGCCAGGTCGAGCACCCGGCGGCCGGCGACCAGCTCCGGGTGGTCGGTGACGTACCGGGCCAGCCCCTGCCCACCGGCCCAGGCGAAGGCCCAGAACGGGGGCGGCTGGGCGCTGCGGAACTCGCCCTCGGTCAGCTCCCAGAGCCCGATCGGCTCGTCGGCCTGATGCAGCCGCACCTCGGGGACGAAGGCGACCGGGGTGAGCCGGGCGTGCAGCCGGACGAAGGCCGCGGAGAGGTCGGGCATCCGAGGATTCTCCCCCGGCCGGGCGGACCGGCGTGTCGCGGGTCGACCGTGATCGGTTCACCACTGTCGGTGATAACCGGCCCCGGACTTCACGATCTACGCGAACACGCCCGTCTACCGGCTTCCCCTGCCCGCTCATAGCGTGGCGGGTGGACAGGACCGACGAAAGGACGAGGCGGTGGTGACGGTGTGGCGGAAGGCGCTGCGGGTCGGGGTGGTGCTGGCCTGCCTGTCGGGGACAGGGCTGGCGGCGCCCGTGCCGGCGTCGGCGGCGCCCGGCTTCGCCACCGAGCTGAGCGGCCTGCCCGAGGAGTTCACCGCGGGCGACCAGGTGCGGACGGTCTCCGCGGTGGTGTCCCGCGACAGCGGGCGCGGGTGTGTGAAGGTCCGCTGGTCGATGGTGCTCACCGTCGCCGGCGGCCTCCGGCTGGACCAGGTGAAGATGGACCGGGTCGAGGAGTCCGGCTCCTTCCCGCTGGAGATCCGCGCGGAGGGAGCCGTCGCCCGGCTCACCGACCGGCAGCTCGACCCCGGCACCCTCTGCCCGGACCGCACGGTCACCGCCCGCTACCGGGTGGCCTTCGCCGAGGACGTCACCCGGGGACGGTTGACCCTCGCCGCCGAGGCGTACGACGCCGGGCTGCGGCTGCTCGCCAGCCGGACGGCGACCCGGGAGGTGGTGGGTCTCGCGACGGCGGACATCCCGACCCCGGAGCCGTCCGGGTCGACGGTGCCGGCCGAGCCGACGGTGGAGCCGACGGAGGAGGTGGCCGTCCCGACCGAGGAGGCGGTGGCCGAGGTGCCGCCGCCGGCCACGGCCAACCGGGCGGCGTCCCGCCCTGGTGGCTTCGGCCTGGTCCAGGCCGCCTTCCTGCTCGGCGGGCTGCTGCTCTTCCTCGGCGTGGGGCTGCTGCTGCGGCTGCGGCAGCTCACCCGAACGGCCGACGGGGCGCCGGAGGGCGGGCGGCCGTTCGAACGCCGGCCGGGCCGCTGGACGCAGGCTCGGCGCTGATCGGGGCCGCCGGGGTCGGGCGGCGGACCGCCCGACCCCGGCGGGGGTCACTTCGAGAACACCTGGAACTCGGCGATCCGGACCTGGTCACGGGCCGGGCTGTTGGTCGCGCAGTCGGTGCTGGTCGCCGGGTCGTCGTCCTGCTCACCGGCGTACGCCGGGCCACCGGTGCACTGGCTGGTCAGCACCTCCAGACGCAGGTGCGTGGCGAGCGTCGTCGGCACCGGGAACGAGCGCAGGTTGATGTCCCGGATGTACGCCCGGTACTTCCCACCCGGGAACGCGTCGGCGGCGCTGGTGTGGATCCGTTCCCAGCGGGCCGGGTCGGCGCAGTCGGTGGTCTTCGCGTTGCAGGCGAGCACGGCGAACGAGCGCAGGGCGCTCAGCGCGTTCTGCCCGCCCGCGTCGGCGTCCCCGGTGATCGCCGGGCGGAGCATGGCGCTCACGTTGACCCGCTTGACCACCTGGGGCGCGTCGCCGGGCAGCGCCACGGTCACCCCCTTGCCGGCCACCCCGGTCAGCGACGCCCAGTTGGTGGCCTCGGTGTCGTCGCCGATCCGGTCCAGGTTGACCCCGTCGCCGGTGATGGTGGCGCCGGAGGCGGTGGAGGCCAGGTTGCGGCTCAGCCGCAGGTCGACGTACCCCTCCCGACCGGCCTCGGCGACCACGCTGAGCCGCTGGTGGCCGAAGCCGGGCGCGACCGCCAGCAGCTGGTACGTCCCGGCGACCGCCTCGAAGGTGTCCGGCAGCGGGGTGGCCGGGTCGGTGTCGGCGATCGGGGTGGCCCGGGCCTCGTAGGCGCCGACGTAGAGCCGGATCGGCGCCTCGGCGCTGTCGCCCTTCGGGCGCAGGGTGAGGGTGGCGTTGCCGCCGGCCGGGCTGGCGAAGCTGGGCGTCGGGTCGGTGTCGGTGGCGCCGTTGGTGGCGGCGTCCCGGCCCATCCCGGAGCGGGCGAACTCGGCCCAGATCAGCTCCTGGTTGGCCCCGCCGAAGCGGAGCAGGTCGGCGGTGAGCAGGTTGTCCCGCATGTCGAGCATGCTGACCTGGCTGGCGGCCTGGAGCAGGAACGAGTCGAAGACCAGCTGCGCCCAGCGCCGGTTGCCCGGGCACTGCTCCGCCGCGACCTTGCCCTGCGCGCAGGCCAGCTGCCGCTGCGGGGTGCCCAGGCCGTACCGCTTGACCAGGGCGGAGCGGATCCGGAAGTTGGTGGCGCTCCAGATCTCGCCGTCGGCGTGCACGGCCGGGCCGGCGGTGTTGTAGCCGACGTCGGAGTAGTTGAGCGGGCTGCGGCTGAAGTCGTGGTTGCGAATGCCGCTGACCAGGTTGCCGGTGACGTACCCGCCGGTGACGAAGGGCGTCTCGCCGGGGGCCCGCAGGCCGTGCTCGTAGAGGTACTCCGCGGCGAGCAGGTCGCTCCACGACTCGCCCATGGCGCCGCCCTGGTGGCCGCCGATGCCGCTGTCCGGGCCGGCGATCATCCGGTTGGTGATGGCGTGGGTGTACTCGTGCCCGATCACCGTCATGTCGTAGTCGCCGTCCACGCACGGCGGGTACGGTCCGCCGGCCTGCGGCTGCCAGAGGTACATGTTGGTGGTCGGCGGGAGGCCGTCGCGGGGCGTGCCCTGGTTGGCGTTGTTGCGGTTGCCGCTGAGCGCGCCCTGCTGGGCCCGCCCCTGCTCGGCGTCGCCGCCGAGGCCGGCGGGGGTGAGGTTGACCGCCTGGAGGTTCCAGGTCGCCTCGGTGAAGCCCAGGTGCCAGGCCCAGTCGTGCATCCGGTTGTGCATGGCGAAGAGGTTCGCCACGGCGGCGTCGGCGTCGTTGCGCTGGGCGGAGGTGAAGACCGCCGGGTTGCAGCGCGCCTGGTGCCACTGGTCGGTGAAGGGGTACTCGTAGCGGCGCTCCGGGCTGGCCGGGGCGGGGAGCATCGGGCTGCCCGCGCCCCAGGAGACGACGGTGTTGGCGGAGTTGCCGCGGGTGGTGGTGGTCGTCGTGCCGGTGGCCGCGTCGACGTCCCAGGGCTGGCCGGTGGCCGGGTCACGGAAGGCGGCGGCGCAGCCGGGCGCGGGATCGCCGCACCAGCGCACCCGCTCATCGGTCCCGGGGGCGGCTCCGGTGGGTGGGGTGGCGGGGTAGACCGCCCAGCTCGGGTTGTCCGAGTCGAAGTCGACCAGGTCCTCCCGGACCAGCACCTTCCCGGTGATCCCGTCGACGTAGGTGGTGAAGGCGGTCGGGTGGTCGCTCTCCGATCCGATCAGGCTCACCTCGTAGGCGGCCCGGTTGCCGTCGAGCGGGGTGGGCACGGCGACCGGCCGGACGGTGTGCCGGGCCACCTCGGCGGCGGCCAGGCCGGCGTCGGCGAGGGCGGCGGCGTACGCCTGCTCGTCGGTGAGGGTGGCCGGGGCCGGCGCCGAGGTGTCCCGGGTCAGCGAGGAGCTGACCGAGAGCACCGCGCGGTCGGCGACCGCCACGGTGACCAGGCCGTCGTGCCCGGCGGGCAGGTCGCCGAAGCGCTGCCGCAGGGTGACCACCGCGCCGTCGCCGATCGGGCGGACGAGCACCCGGTCCATGGCGGCGACGGCCGCCTCGTCGAGGCCGAACAGGTCCCGGTTGTCGGTCAGGTAGCGCCGGGCGGCCGCTTCCGGGTCCGCCGGCAGGCCGGTGGCGAGCGGGGTACGGGTGGGGCCGAGCGCGTGCGGGGTGCCGAGCCGGTTCCACCGTACGCCGCTGTCGAGCCGGCGGGCGGTGCCGCGCTGGCGGGCGTCGGGCGCGGCCGTGCCGGCGCGGTTGTCGACGTCGGCGGCCTCGTGGTGGCCGTCGGCGAACGGGCCGGAGCGGCCCGGTGGCGTGGCCGACGCGTCGCCCGGCGCGGCGGCGGCGTTGGTGCCGCCGGGCAGCAGGGCGGCGACCACGGCGGCGGTCGCCAGTACGGGGACGAGCCGGGGTCGGCGCCGGCTCGTCGGTGCTGTCCACTCCGGTCTGGGCACGGGACCTCCTCGTGGGAGCGAGGGCCGGCGCGACGCCGGCCCGGGCAGGCGTGGTTACGCATGCGCATCTGTGAATACCAGCCGCGCCCGGGCCGCACAAGGTCGTCGGTGACGGTGGGTGTCTCGGAAGTGACGTTCGGCGCTGATTTCGCTTTACAAAAGCTCACCTCTTGTAAAATGACGTGACCGGTGCCACAGTCGAGGGCAGACACGAGATCGGAGGTTGGCATGGCCATCGGCACCGATGCGACGGTTTCTCCCGGCACCTGGCGCGACCTGCGCAAACCGCTCTGGCCGCTGGCCCTGCTCGTCCCGGTGCTGCCCTTCCTGGGCTGGCTGGGCTGGCGGGCCACCGGCGGCGCGTGGGCGTGGTGGCTCACCCCGGCGGTGGTCTTCGGGCTCATCCCGGCGATCGACCTGCTCATCGGCGACGACCGCCACAACCCGCCCGAGGAGGAGGTGCCCCGGCTCCAGGCCGACGGCTACTACCGCTGGCTCACCTACCTCTACCTGCCCGCCCAGTACGCCGCGCTGGTCCTCTGCTGCGCGGTGTGGGCCCGGGGTGACCTTTCCTGGGTCGGCGCGGCCGGGCTGGTGGCCACCGTCGGCGTGGTCAACGGCATCGCCATCAACACCGCCCACGAGCTGGGACACAAGCGGGAGACGGCGGAGCGCTGGCTCTCCAAGGTGGCCCTGGCGCCCACCGCGTACGGGCACTTCTACGTCGAGCACAACCGGGGCCACCACACCCGGGTCGCCACCCCGGAGGATCCGGCCAGCTCACGGCTCGGGGAGAGCTTCTGGGCGTTCTGGCCGCGTACCGTCTGGGGCAGCCTGCGGTCGGCGTGGCGGCTGGAGACCGGCCGGTTCCGCCTCCGCGGCCGGAGCCCGTGGACGCACCGCAACGACATCCTCAACGCCTGGGCGATGACGGTGGTCCTCTTCGGCGTGCTGGTGATCGCCTTCGGTCCGGTGGTGCTGCCCTTCCTGCTGCTCCAGGCGGTGGTCGGCTTCTCCCTGCTCGAGGTGGTCAACTACCTGGAGCACTACGGGCTGGCCCGGCAGCGCAACGCCGCCGGCCGTTACGAGAAGGTCGACCCGCGGCACAGCTGGAACAGCGACCGGACCGTCACCAACGTCTTCCTCTTCCAGCTCCAGCGGCACAGCGACCACCACGCCAACCCGCTGCGCCGCTACCAAACCCTGCGCAGCTTCGACGTCTCACCACGGCTGCCGGCCGGCTACGCCACGATGGTCGTCGTCGCGCTGGTGCCGCCGCTGTGGCGGCGGGTGATGGACCACCGGGTGATCGCCCACTACGGCGGCGACCTCGACCTGGCCAACGTCCACCCGTCGGCCCTGCGCCGGCTGCGGGAGCGCCAGCGCCGTCGCCCCGCGGCCACCCAGGGGTACGCACGCTGACCCCACCCCGGACACGCCGGCCGGACGCCACGCCCCCACAGGGCGTCCGGCCGGCGTTCGTGGGTCAGGCCGGTGGGGCCCAGTCCGGGTCGCGGCCGAACGCGGCGATCAACCGGTCCTGCGGGTCGGCGTCGGCCGGCGCGTGGACTCCGGTCCGGACCAGGTCCGCCTGCTGGTAGTCGGAGATCCGCCCGGCGAACCAGCGGGCGCAGACGTCGACCGCGTCGGCGTCCAGCCGCGGGTCCGCGCCGATCGCCACCGCCAGGTCCCAGCCGTGTACGAGGTGCTCGGCGAGGAGCTGGTGCAGGTACTCCGCCGCCGGGGTCTCACCGGCGGAGAGGTGGACCGTGCGGTCCAGCGCGCCGGGGTGGTTCGCCGCCACCTCGGCCTGCCCCGCGGCCTGCCGGGCGGCCTCGGCCGGGTCGTCGCCGAGCTGGTCGCCGTCGAACCGGTCACCGACCTCCGCGATGGTCCGACCGGCGAGCAGCGGCACCGTCCACCGGTCCTCGGTCACCACGTGGTTGACCAGCGTCCGCACGTCCCAGTCGGGGCAGGGCGTCGGGTCCGACCACTGCGCCGGCGCGACCTGCTCCACCCGGTCGGTGAACTCGGTCAGACTGCGTCGGTAGGCCTCCAGCAGGTCCATGCCGCCGATTGTTCCGGCTGCTCGTGCCGGCCCGCGCGGTTTTGCCCGGGGCGGGTCAGTCGAGTTGGGCGGGGTCGAGACCGAGCTCCCGGGCGGTGGCCAGGCGGATCCACTCGGCGAACTGGCGCCGCGAGATCACCCGGTCGTGCACCGCCAGCTGGACGGCCAGGCCGTCCATCACCGCGTTGATCCGCCAGGCGGCGCCCGCCGGGTCGGCGCACTCGAAGGTGCCGTCGGCCACCCCGTCGGCGATGACCTCGGCCAGCTCCTGCCGCCAGCGCAGGTCCAGCCGGCGGGAGACCTTCTCCACCTCCGGGGTGCGCAGCGACTCCGACCAGCCGTCGATCCACATGGACCAGGGGGTCGACCGCCCGGCGGGGGTGTAGAGGCGCAGCATCCGGCGTAGCTTGGTCAGCGGCGGCGCGGAGGACCGGACCACCGTGTCGAGCCGGGCGAGGTCCTGCTCCGCCGCGTAGGCGAACGCCTGCGCGAGCAGCCGTTCCTTGGTGGCGAAGTGGTAGAAGACCAGGGCCTGGCTCACCCCGGCGGCCTGGGCCACGTCGGCCGTCCGGGTGTTGGCGAGTCCGCGCTCGACGATCACGTCGCAGGCCGTGCGGAGGAGGGAATCCAGGCGGACATCCGCGGCACGTCTCGTCACGCCGTTACGGTAACCCACGGGTGCGACCACAGCGGGTGACGGAGCCGGCCGGTGGGGGCGTCCGACGGTCGGAAGCCGGACAGCCCTTCTCCGGCGCGTCGGCTGTGGCGACGCGCCGGCCGCTCCTCCGTCCGGGCGCGCGCCCAGGAGTCCAGGTCAGGCTCCTAGGAAGCTTGAGCGGATGTGGCGCCCGCCGCGCCGACGACGCCCCCGATTTGGCAACCGCCCGGCGGCTCGGCTAAAGTTCTCATCCGTCGACCGGGAACGCCGGATGACAAGCGGACGTAGCGCAGCTGGTAGCGCATCACCTTGCCAAGGTGAGGGTCGCGGGTTCGAATCCCGTCGTCCGCTCGGAGATGCCGCCACGCATGACGGGGGCAACCTCGGTGGGGTGGCCGAGAGGCGAGGCAACGGCCTGCAAAGCCGTGTACGCGGGTTCAAATCCCGTCCCCACCTCGGTAACAAAGAGCTAGGGCGATTGGCGCAGTGGGAGCGCGCTTCCTTGACACGGAAGAGGTCACTGGTTCAAACCCAG
>NZ_JBAKHM010000019.1:0-128741 GCF_036902725.1 Micromonospora psammae
ACCGACTCCCTGCGCGTCGGTGCCGCCCGGCGCGGCCGGCGCGGCCGGCGCTGCCTCGGTGGGCCGGGCGGGACCGGGCCGGGCCCCCGTGCCGGTGCCCCCGGCCCCGGTGGGCCGGGCCGGTGCGGGCCGGGCCTCGGTGCCGGTCTCCCCGGCGCCGGGTGCGCCCGGACGGGCCTCGGTCGGGGTGGGCTCCGCCGGCCGCGCCAGCGTCGGCTCCGCGGCCGTCGGTGGCCGGGCCGCGGTGGCCCGGGCCGGCGTCGCGCCGGTCTCCGGCGGGCCGGGTGGCCCCAACGGACCGGGTGGACCGGGCGGTGGTGGCCGCGGTCGCGGTCGTGGGCCGGGCGACCCCGACGCGGTGGCCCGGGCGAAGAAGCGCAAGCGGGTCAACATGCTGATCGCCAGCTTCGCGGTCTTCATCATGCTCGCCGGCGTCGGCGTGGTGGGCTTCACCTACTACTCGACCACTGTGGTGCTGCCGAACAAGGTGCCGCTGCCGCTCTCCACCACCGTCTACGCCAAGGACAACAAGACGCAGCTGGCGAAGCTCGGCAACGAGAACCGCACCTTCGTCACCATCAACGACATTCCCAAGCACGTGCAGCACGCGGTCGCCGCCGCCGAGGACCGGAACTTCTACGAGCATTCCGGGGTCGACTACAAGGGCATTGCCCGGGCCGCCTGGAACAACCTCTCCGGCGGTGACAAGCAGGGCGCCTCGACGATCACCCAGCAGTACGCCCGCAACGCCTACGAGAGCCTCAAGGACGACTCGTACGCCCGGAAGGTGAAGGAGGCGATCCTCGCCTCCAAGCTGAACGACTCGTACTCCAAAGAAGAGATCATGCAGCACTACCTGAACGTGATCTACTTCGGTCGGGGGGCGTACGGCATCGAGGCGGCGGCGCAGACCTACTTCGGCAAGCGCGCCAGGGACCTGGACGTGGCCCAGGGCGCGGTGCTCGCCGCGCTGATCAAGCAGCCGGTGGCCAGCGATACCCACAAGGGGTACGACCCGGCGGTCAACCTCCCCGACGCGCAGCAGCGGTGGACGTACGTCCTCAACGGCATGGTCACCGAGGGCTGGCTCAACGCGGCGGAGCGGCCCGCGGCGTACCCGAAGGTGCTCAAGCCCAGGGAGGACGGCGCCGGCTTCGGCGTGAAGACCCCCCGGGGCAACGTGGTCAACTACATCCGCGAGGAGATGGAGCAGTGGGGTGTCTGCACCAACTCCCAGGCGGCGGGGAAGCGCAGCTGCTCTGACGAACTGCGCGACGGCGGCTACCGCATCCAGACCACCATCGACCCGAAGCTCCAGGCCGCGGTCGAGAACACGGCGATGCGGAAGAAGGGCTCGGAGATCTACGACCAGCCCAAGAACCTGATGGCGGCGGTGGTCTCCATCGAGCCGAAGACCGGCCGGGTGCTCGCCTACTACGGCGGTGACAGCGGCGCCGACCTCGACTACGCCGGCAAGAACACCGACGCCAGCGGCAACCTCACCGGTGGCCACCCGCCGGGCTCGTCGTTCAAGGTCTACACCCTGGCGGCGGCCATCAACGAGGGCATCTCGGTCAAGTCGCACTGGGACGCCACCCCGTTCAAGCCGGAGGGCTACAAGAACCCGGTGCAGAACGCCGGCCGCGATGTCAACAGGACCTGCGGCAAGTGGTGCACGCTGGAGTACTCCACGGTCGAGTCGTACAACGTGCCGTTCTTCCACGTCTCGGAGAAGATCGGGCCGGACAAGATCATCGACATGGCGAAGGCGGCCGGCATCACCACCATGTGGACGACCCCCGCCAAGGGCTCGCCGAAACCGGTGAACCTGCTGAGGAGCAAGAGCGCGGAGATCACCCGGTCGCCCTTCGACCACGTGGTGTCCTACGGCCAGTACCCGGTGACCGTGCTGGAGCACGCCAACGGCCTGGCCACCCTGGCCAACCGGGGGCTCTACAACAAGGCCCACTTCGTCATCAAGGTGCAGAAGCAGAACCGGGACACCGGCAAGTGGGAGGTCGTCCCGAACACCGGTGAGAAGCGCGACCCGAAGCAGCGGATCCGGCAGGACGTCGCCGACGAGGTGGCCGGCGTGCTCAAGCAGATCCCCGTCGGCCCGGCGAACCGCCCGCTGGAGGGCGGCCGGCAGGCGGCCGGCAAGACCGGAACCTGGGAGTACGACGGCGAGAGCAACGCGCACGCCTGGATGGTCGGCTACACCGAGCACGTCGCCACCGCAGTCTGGGTCGGCAGCAAGGACCCGAAGAAGCCGAAGATCCTGGACAAGGACGGCGTCAACATCGGCGGATCGAAGCTGCCCGGCGCGATCTGGCAGCGCTACATGAACGCCGCGCTCGACGGCAAGGAGAAGCGCGACCTGCCGGGCGTCACCGGCGCGGGCGACCAGAACGCGGGCAACGGCGTCCAGCCGGTGGCGCCCCCGCCGCCGACCGGCCAGCCGCAGCAGCCGCAGGACTGCGGTCCGCTGGGCCTGCTCTGCCCCCCGAACGGCGGTAACCAGGGGCCCGGCTCGCCGAACGATCCCCGACCGGGCGGCAACGGTGGCAACAACGGAGGCGACGGCGACGGTGGAGGCGGAGGCGGCCTCCTGCCGACCCTGACCCCCCGCAGCCGGGAGTAGGCACCCGCACAGCAAGGCCGACGGCGGCCGGACCGACTGGTCCGGCCGCCGTCGGCGTCAGATGGCTCAGGTTGCCGCGAACCACGCCTTCTGCGTCCCGGCCGTCGAGGTGCTCGTCCCGGCAGCCGATGTACGGCAGGATGCCTCTCCATGAGCACTCAGCCGACGGCCGACATCGACCACGCCGGGAGCAGCGACCACCCGTCGCGGTCGGACGGCTTCGTCCGCGGCCTGTCGGAGGCGATCGGCGGTCCGCTCGGCGACCACGCGACCGCCCTGGACCGGCCCGCCGGCCGGGAACGGCGGTTCTGGACGGCGACCCGGATCGTGCTGGCCCTGGCCTGCCTGACCCTGGCGCTGCACTGGGTGCAGAAGTCGCCGTGCCAGGACGGCGCCTGGCAGAACAACGTGCAGTACACCCGGCTCTGCTACACCGACGTGCTCGCGCTCTACTACGCCGAAGGGCTCAACGAGGGCAAGGTCCCCTACCGTGACCACCCGGTCGAGTACCCGGTGCTCACCGGGTACATGATGGGCGTGCTCGGCCTGCCCGTGCACGCCCTCGGCGTCGACGACCCGCAGCTCAACCAGGGGCAGTGGTTCTACAACCTCAACGCGTTGACGTTGAGCGCACTCGCCGTCGCCACCGTCGTGGTGATCCTCGCCCTGCGCCGCCGACGGCCCTGGGACGCGGCGCTCTTCGCGCTCGCCCCGGCGCTGTTCCTCACCACCACGGTCAACTGGGACTTCCTCGCCATCGGCCTGGCCGCGTTCGGCCTGGCCGCGTGGGCCCGACGCCGACCCGCGCTCGCCGGGCTGCTGCTGGGCCTGGGTGGCGCCGCCAAGCTGTGGCCGCTCTTCCTGTTCTGGCCCATCCTGCTGCTCGCGTGGCGGACCGCCCGGGTGCGCGCCGCGCTGACCGCCATCGGCACCGGGGCGGCGGCGCTGGTCGCGGTCAACCTGCCGGCCGCGATCCCGTACCAGGACAACTGGGACCGCTTCTTCGAGCTGAACAGCACCCGGCCCATCGACTGGGGCACGCTCTGGTACATCGGGCGGTACCTGGACGGCAAGGTGAACAGCGGTGTGGCCGGCGACCAGGGGCCGTTCCAGTGGTTGAACGCCCACATCCCGGCGCTCAACCTCCTGACGTACGCCCTGTTCATCCTGGCCTGCCTCGGCGTGGCCGCGCTGGCCCTGCTGGCCCCCCGCCGTCCCCGGCTGGCCCAGCTCGCCTTCCTGGTGGTCGCCGCGTTCCTGATCTTCAGCAAGGTCTGGTCGCAGCAGTTCGTGCTCTGGCTGCTGCCGCTGGCCGTGCTGGCCCGCCCCCGCTGGGGCGCCTTCCTCGCCTGGCAGCTCGCCGAGGTGGGCTACTTCCTGGCCTTCTACGGCGAGCTGCTCGGCGCGGCGACCAGTCGGCCCGTCTTCCCCGAAGGAGTGTTCGTGCTGGCCGCGACGCTCCGGCTCGGCACCGTCGTGCTGCTCTGCGTGCTGGTGGTGCGGGACATCCTGCGCCCCGAACGGGACGCGGTGCGGCGGACGTACGCCGACGACCCGGACGGCGGGGTCCTCGACGGGGCGCCGGACGCGCCGTGGCACCACCGGTTGCGGCACCCGTCGCCGCCGAGCATGGCCGAACCGGCCGACGCGAACGCCTGAGCCGGCGCGAGGAGGGCCCCGTCCGCCGGCCGGGCGATCACCCGCTCAGAGCCGGAACACCACCGCGTCACCGACCTCCTCGCGGGTGATGCCGAGCTGGTCGACCGGGGTGTCGACGGTGACCTCCCAGGGCGTGCCGACGACCTGGTCGCGCAGGAGCACCACGTGGCGCACGCCGAGCGTGCGCAGGTAGTCGACGCTGGTCTGGTCGGGGAAGGCGAGCGTCACCCGGCGCACCTCGTCCAACTGGACGGGGGTGAAGCCGCTGCCGCCGTTGACGATCTCCTGGAACCGGCTGGTCGACCAGAGCATCACCGGCTGGTCGAGGTTCTGGCTGCTCGGCAGCACCAGCAGCGGACCGTCCACGGTCCGCATCGCCACCGGCTGCTCCGGTACCACCGGGTGTGGTGTGGTGCTCAGTCCCTCCACCACCACCAGCACCAGCGGCAGCAGGGCGGCGACCCGCAGCCACGGCGACGGCCGGGCCGGCACCCGCTCGGCGGAGATCTCCCGGACCCGGCGGGCGAAGGCGCTCACCGCCCCGGCGGCGAGCAGGCCGAGCAGCAGCGTCGTCCAGAGCATCATCCGGCCGGGCGTACGCAGCCCGTTCCAGCCGGGCAGGTACTCGAAGAGCGGTACGTAGGTCAGGGTGCCGCCGAAGAACCGGGTGCCCATGGCCAGCACCATCGTGACCAGTACCCCGGCGAGCAGCAGCAGCCGGTGCCGCAGCCGCCAGATCGAGAAGAACAGCCCACCCGCCGCCAGCGCGTAGAGCGCGAAGCCCGGCAGCAGCGTCATCTCCGGGTGCCAGGGCAGCGCCGCCCGCGCCCCCTCGTGCAACGCACCCCAGACCCGGGACTCGGCCGGCGCGGTGAAGAAGCCGCTCGCCGGCGGCGAGTAGACGCCGATGTCGCCGATCGTGCGCTCCGCGTTGGGGTGCGCCTGCGCCACCCGGAAGTACGGGATGGCCAGCAGCGCACCGACACCGGCGAAGAGCAGGCCACCGATCAGGTCCGCGACCAGCAGCCGGGCCCCGAACGGACGCTTGACCGGCCGGACGACCCAGCGCCGCAGGAACCAGGTCACGGTGGCGACCAGGCCGATGCCGGCGAGGACGTACGCGAACGGCAGGCCGATGCCGAAGCCCAGGCTGAGCTGCCAGGCCGCCACCATCCACCCGGTGTACGTCCAGCCCTCGTGGCGCCGCTCCGGCCGGTAGCCGTGGCGCAGCGACCAGCCGTGCCCGCGGGCCAGCATCGCCAGCGCCAGCGGGATGCCCCCGTTGGAGACGATGTGCAGGTGACCGGCCTGCGCGAGCAGCCACGGGGCGTAGGTGTAGCTGACGCCGGCCACCGCGGCGCCGATCCGTCCGGAGCCGAGCTGCCGGGCCAGCGCGTACGCGCCGAACGTGGCGAGCGCGTGGGCCAGCACGAACATGATGTTGTAGCGCAGCAACGCGGCGTCCGGGCCGGTGCCGATCATTCCGGCCGGCGCGTATCCCAGCAGGGTGTCGGAGAAGGCGAAGCTGTCCTTCTCCGGGAAGAAGGCGTTGGACTGCCACAGCATGCCCGGGTCGGTGCGCAGGATGTGCCCGGACCAGGCCATCTGCCAGGCCTGGAGGCTCGGGTCCCAGTAGTCCTGCGGCAGCGTGTAGAGCGGGTACCGCAGCGTCGGCCAGGTCAGCGCGACGGCGAGGAGCAGCGAGCCGAGCGCGGCCAGGGTCCACTCGTGGACCGCCAGCCGGCCGACCGCGCGCACGGCCCGACCGACGCGGCCGGGCACCGGCTCGGGAGCGGGGGCGAACGCCGACCAGCGGTCCGGCGGGGCGTCCTTCTCCTTCGCGGCGCTCGGCTCGCCGGCGCTGCTCTTGTCCGCGCTGTTCTCGGCCGTGCCCTTCTTCTCCGCGGCGTCGGTCCCGCCGTCCGCGACCTTCGAGCCGGTGGTGCCGGCCTTTCCGGCGGTGGCGTCCGTCGGCGCCGGCTGCCCGGCCCCGGCCGGGGATGCCGGTCGGTCCCCGGGGCCGGGCGCCGCCCCGGTGCCGCCCGCACTGCCGCTGTCGCTCGCCGACCCGCCGGTGGGAGCGGCGTGGTCGTCCGTGGGCCCGCCGGTCCTGCCGGTCGGCTGGCCGCCGCCCGTCGCGTTCGTCGTCATCCGGGTCAGGCTCCCGTGCCGAGCTGCTCACGCAGGAAGGCGATGTCGGCGCCCTGCCCGGCCACGCCACCGGGGGTCTCCACGATGACCGGCGCGCCGGCCGCGCGGATCACCGCCACCAGCAGCTCCGGGTCGATGGTGCCGCCGTCGAGGTTGTCGTGCCGGTCCTGCCCCGAGTTGAACCCGCCCTTGGAGTTGTTGGCGTGCACCAGGTCGATCCGACCGGTGATCGCCTTGACCCGGTCGACCAGGTCGAGCAGCTCCTCGCCGCCGGCGTACGCGTGGCAGGTGTCGAGGCAGAAGCCGACCTCATGGTCGCTGAGGGCGTCCCAGAGCCGGGCCAGCGCGTCGAGGCGTCGGGCGCAGGCGTTGTCGCCGCCGGCGGTGTTCTCGATCAGGATCGGCAGCGGGAAGCCGCCCGACTCCGCGGCGTACGCGAAGGTCTTGCGCCAGTTGTCGAAGCCCACCGACAGGTCGTCACCGGCGTTGACGTGCCCGCCGTGCACGATCAGCCCCTTGGCGCCGATCTCCGCCGCGGCGTGCGCGTGACCGAGCAGCAGCTTGCGGCTGGGGATGCGGATCCGGTTGTTCAGCGTGGCGACGTTGATGACGTACGGGGCGTGGACGTAGAGGTCCACCTCGGCGGCGCGCAACCGGTCCGCGTCCGCCCGGGGTTTCGGCGCCTTCCAGCCCTGCGGGTCGGAGAGGAAGAACTGCACCGCCTCGGCGGAGCGGGCGTCCGCCTCCGCCAGCGGGTCGGCCTGGTCGACGTGGGCTCCGATACGCATGGAGGCGAGCCTACGTCGAGCATCCGACGCCTGGGGTGTCGGTCTTGGGCGGTTCGCGTCCGGAAAGCGTCACCCTCCGGGCGGGTGGTCGTTGACCCGGGTGGGATCGACGGATGACTCTTCCGACGGCTTCGCGCCGCAGGTCGCGTCACCGAGTCCCGCAACGGGTTCACCCCCGTCGTGCGGCCCGGCACGCGGGGGGCGGACCTGGCCGGCGCCCCGGCGGCGGCCGAGAAGATTGTCCGACGAATAGTGGCATTTCCACCATCAGGGTACGAGTGCCGTTGTATCGTCGGATAACAACAGGAAAAAGCTCCGCGGGGCGTCCTCGATCCAACCTCATCGGTGTGGTCGTTCCTCCCCAGGTCCCACCCAAGGAATGCGGACGGGACGCCTCGCGGCCTCGTGGACAGGGGTCCGCCACCGGCCTTCGGGAGCCGGAGGCGGGCCCCTGTCGCCACGCCCGGCCCGCAGCTCCGGCCTGCCCGGGCATGATCGTCCGGACCGGGTATCCTGGTCCGGTTGTCCGCGTCCGGCCGGGTTCCCCCGGGCCCGGAGCGGGCAGCGACGCACGACCTCCTGCCACGGAAGGACCGTGGCCGCCAAGCCCACAGGAGGTGAGCACGTCTTGCGTCATTACGAAGTAATGGTGATCCTCGACCCCAGTCTCGAGGAGCGCACCGTCGCCCCGTCGCTCGACACGTACCTGAACGTGATCCGGACCGCGGGTGGCTCGGTGGAGAAGACCGACGTGTGGGGCCGCCGGCGCCTCGCGTACGAGATCAACAAGAAGGCCGAAGGCATCTACGCCGTCATCGACCTGCAGGCGACGCCGGAGGCGGTGGCCGAGCTGGACCGTCAGCTGCGGCTCAACGAGTCCGTGCTGCGCACCAAGGTCATCCGGCCGGAGATGCGCTAAGCATTCAAATCCCGGTTCGCCCGGATCAGCCTCATCGGCACTGTCGCACGGCTCTGAGAGCCTGTACGGCAGAACGATGAGTGCGCGAGGAGATGGTCATGGCAGGAGACACCACCATCACGGTCATCGGCAATCTGACCGATGACCCCGAGTTGCGGTTCACCCCGTCCGGTGCGGCGGTCGCCAAGTTCCGGGTCGCTTCGACGCCCCGGTTCATGGACAAGGCCTCCGGCGAGTGGAAGGACGGCGAGCCGCTCTTCCTGGCGTGCACCGTGTGGCGGCAGGCGGCGGAGCACGTCGCCGAGTCGCTCCAGCGGGGCGCCCGCGTGATCGTCTCGGGTCGGCTGCGCCAGCGGTCGTACGAGACCCGCGAGGGTGAGAAGCGCACCGTCATCGAGCTCGAGGTCGACGAGATCGGCCCGTCGCTGCGCTACGCCACGGCGAAGGTGCAGAAGATGTCGCGCTCCGGTGGCGGCGGCGGTGGCTTCGGTTCCGGTGGCGGTGGTGGCCAGGGTGGCGGCGGAGGCAACTTCGACGACCCCTGGGCTTCGGCCGCACCGTCTCCTTCGCGCTCTGGTTCGGGCGGCGGAAACTTCGACGAGGAGCCCCCGTTCTAATGGCGCCGAGCGCCCGCGATCGCAAACCAGGAGCACGAGCAATGGCCAAGGCTGCGGCACTTCGCAAGCCGAAGAAGAAGGTGAACCCGCTCGACAAGGACGGGATCACCTACATCGACTACAAGGACACCGCGCTGCTGCGCAAGTTCATCTCCGACCGCGGCAAGATCCGCGCTCGGCGGGTGACCGGCGTCACCTCGCAGCAGCAGCGGCAGATCGCCCGTGCGGTCAAGAACGCCCGTGAGATGGCGCTCCTGCCGTACACCGCCACGGCCCGCTGAGAGGAGGCACCGACATGAAGATCATCCTGACTCAGGAAGTTTCCGGTCTCGGTGCCCCCGGCGACATCGTCGAGGTCAAGAACGGCTACGGCCGTAACTACCTGCTGCCGCAGGGCTTCGCGATCAGCTGGACCAAGGGTGCGGAGAAGCAGGTCACGGTCATCAAGCGGGCCCGCTCGGCCCGTGAGATCCGCGACCTGGGCCACGCCAGCGAGGTCAAGGACCAGCTCGAGGGTCTGAAGGTCACGCTGAAGGCCCGCGCCGGTGACGGTGGCCGGCTCTTCGGCTCGGTCACCCCGGCCGAGATCGTCGACGCCGTCAAGGCGGCCGGCGGCCCGGCCCTCGACCGTCGTCGGCTGGAGCTGCCCGGTCACATCAAGACGACCGGCTCCTACCCGGTGCGGATCAAGCTGCACCCCGAGGTGACCGCCAAGTTCGACCTCACCGTCGTCCAGGGCTGACACCCGTAACGCACGACGGAAGGGCCCGCACCGGACTCCGGTGCGGGCCCTTCCGCATGTCCCACTTCCGTCCCTGCCCCGGCCGGGGGCGGGGACCGGCGCGACCACGGGTCGCGGCGGACGCCGGCTCAACCGATGGGCTGGCCGGTCACCGCGCTGATCATCACCGTGGAGAGCCCCCCACCCACCACCGCCGCGGCCAACGCCACCGTCGCCGAGCGCCAGGTCGTGCCCACCCGGCGCAGCAGCACCGCCACCACCAGACTGCTGACCAGCGCCAGCCCGAACCGCGGCGCACCCGCCACCAGCGACGCGAAGGCGTGGGCCCGCGGTGAGTCACAACCACCGCCGCTGATGTCGGTGACGCAGCCGGCCGGAGCCTGACCGCTCAGCGTCAGCAGCCAGAGGAAGACCAGCGCCGCCGGCACCAGGTAACAGGCGGCGGTGTACACCACCGGACGCAGCGGGCCGCCCGGATCCGGGTCGAGCAGGTCGTCCTCCAGGCGGCGGTGCCACGTCCCGCCGCCCACCGAATCGATCCGCTGCCGCAGCGACGACGCCGGTACCGCACGGCTGGCGACGCTGGGCTCGGCCCGGCGTCGAGGCGCCATCCGCGGCCGGGGAGCGGTGTAGGCGACCACCGGCGACCGGGGCGCCGACGCCGCCGGGTCCATCCACCGCGGATCGTCGCCGGCCAGTCGGGTCCCGGACCAGAATCCCTCCGGCTGCTCCGACCAGGGCCAGGCCTCACCCGAAGCCGGCTCAACCGAGCGCGGCGGCTCGGGCCGGCCCCAGTCGCCCCCGCCGTCGGTGCGGTCCCACCGGTCCGCCGTGACGCCGGTGTCCCACTGGCCGACGTCCGTACGGTCCCACTGGGCGGTGTCGGTGAACCGGTCCCACTGGGCGGTGTCGTCGCCCTGCTGCCACCGCGATCCCGCACCGGACCGCTCCCAGCGGCCGTCCGGCTCGGGGCTCTGCCAGGAGTGCACCCCGGACGCGTCCCACGGATCGACGGCCGGCCGGTACTGCGGCTCGGGCTCCGGCTCCACCGCGCGGCGCCACGGGTCGACGGCCGGTCGGGACCCCGAATCCGCTGCGGCCCGCCGCCCCCGCCGGGTCGGTCGCTCCGGCTCCGGGTCGGCGGCCGACAGGTCGGACTCGTCGCCGCCGGACCAGATCACCTGGGGACGGCGGGATGCCGATCGACGTGGCCGGCTCGTCGGCGCCGGCGCGGAGACCGGGTCGTCCTTGTCCGAGTCGGCGCGCCGGCTGCCGACGTACCCCTGCTCCTGCTGGGGACGGTCAAAGGTCCACTCGCGGGTGTGCTCGGACCCGGGCGCGGCGCCGATCGCCCTGACCTCGGCCCGGCCGCTCTCCCGGCGCCGGCGCTCGGCACGCCGGCCACCCCCGGAGACCGGGCGGTCGTCGTCCTCGTCGTCGTCCGGGGCGGCGTGCCGGCCCCGGCCGTCGGCGTGCGCGATGCCCGACTCCACGGCCCAGCGGGGCAGGTAGGCGTCGACCGGCTCACCGTGGCCGCGCTCGATCGCCCGGCGCCGGCTCGGTGTGCGGTGGCGATCCGTGACGGAGGAGTACGGATCGGCCGGAACGGGCTGGTCGCGGTCGTCCCACGGGGCGATCGGCTGACGCTCACGCGGGCTGCCCTCCCCGCGCTCCCAGTCCCGGTAACTCACGGCCGGAGCGTGACCCTTCTCAACCGAAAGTGCAATCCGCTGTCCAGGTGTAGCCGTTTGCAGCAGATAGTACGGGAAGAACCGCCCTCCAGCCCTACCGGAAATTAATCGTCCACAGGGTGGGGACAGCGTTTCCGCAGGTCAACGTCGATCGGCCCGGAATTCCCCATCGGTTTTCCACAGGCTGTGCACACCCTGCGCACATGCTTGTCCACCCGCGTCCACAGGTTGTCCCGAGGCTCGTCCACCGGCCTGGTTGGGGTCTGACCTCGGGTTCCGTATCGTGGGGCACCGACCGGTCGCGCGATGGCCCCCGATCGACCGGACCGGTCCGATCGGAAGTTGTCAGACCCGCCGGGTAGAGCTGGTACTCGATCGCAGTGGAGGGGGATCCGTGTCGGTCACCGACGACATGCGGGCGGAGCCCCGGGCCGGCGGACAGTCGCCCGCCCCCGCGCAGCGCGACGGGCAGTTCGACAAGACCCCACCGCAGGACGTCGCCGCCGAGCAGTGCGTCATCGGCGGCATGCTGCTCTCCAAGGACGCCATCGCCGACGTCGTGGAGATCCTGAAGTCGACCGACTTCTACCGGCCGGTGCACGCCACCATCTTCGACGCCATCCTCGACATCTACGGCCGGGGCGAGCCGGCCGACGGGATCACCGTCGCGGCGGCCCTGGCCGACTCCGGCGATCTCGCCCGGGTCGGCGGCGCCCCCTACCTGCACACCTGCATGGCCGCCGTGCCGACGGCGGCGAACGCCGCCTACTACGCCCGGATCGTGAGCGAGCGAGCGGTGCTTCGCCGGCTGGTCGAGGCCGGCACCCGCATCGTGCAGCTCGGCTACGGCACCGCTGCCGGCGGCAGCCGCGACGTGGACGACGTGGTCGACCTCGCCCAGCAGGCGGTCTACGAGATCACCGAGCGCCGGGTCAGCGAGGACTTCGCGGTGCTGGCCGACATGCTCCAGCCGACCCTGGACGAGATCGAGGCGGTCGGCGCGCAGGGCGGCGTGATGACCGGTGTGCCGACCGGCTTCACCGACCTCGACCGGCTGCTCAACGGCCTCCACCCGGGCCAGTTGATCATCGTGGCCGGGCGGCCCGGTTTGGGCAAATCAACCGCTAGTATGGACTTTGCCCGAAATGCGGCTATCCGCGCCAACCAGGCGGCGGCGATCTTCTCCCTGGAAATGAGCAAGGTCGAGATCGTCATGCGACTGCTCTCGGCCGAAGCCCGGGTGCCGCTGCACGTGCTGCGCAGCGGCCAGCTCTCCGACGACGACTGGACCAAGCTGGCCCGGTGCATGGGTGAGATCAGCGAGGCACCGCTCTTCGTGGACGACACCCCGAGCATGAACCTGATGGAGATCCGGGCCAAGGCGCGCCGGCTCAAGCAGAAACACGACCTCAAGATGATTGTCGTGGACTACCTCCAGCTGATGACCTCACCGAAGCGCACCGAGAGCCGTCAGCAGGAGGTCGCCGACCTCTCCCGTGGCCTGAAGCTGTTGGCCAAGGAGGTTGAGTGCCCGGTGATCGCGGTGAGCCAGCTGAACCGTGGTCCCGAGCAGCGCACCGACAAGCGCCCGCAGCTGTCCGACCTGCGTGAGTCGGGCTGCCTGACTGCGGAGACCCGGCTGATCCGGGCCGACGACAACTCCGAGGTCACCCTGGGTGAGCTGCTCGCGGCCGGGGCGAAGGAGATCCCGGTCTGGGCGCTGGACGAGAATCTGCGCTACCAACCGCGAACCATGACCCACGTCTTCCCGAGCGGTACCCGGGAAGTGTTCCGCATGACGTTGGCCTCGGGTAAGCAGATCGATGCGACGGCCAACCATCCATTCCTGACCTTCGCCGGATGGATGCCGCTGGGTGAGCTGACGCCGGGGGCACGCCTCGCCACACCGAGGCACGTCCCGCCGCCCCTGGCCATCCGCCCCTGGCAGGAGGCCGAGGTGATCATGCTGGCGCACCTGCTCGGCGACGGGTCGTTCGTCCGGCGTCAGCCGATCCGGTACGCCAGCCGGGATGAGCAGAACCTCGACGCGGTGACGGAGGCGGCCAAGCACTTCGGGGTCACTGCCGTCCGTGACGATTACGCGGCGGCCAGGGTCACCACGCTGCGGCTGCCCGCCCCCTACCGGCTGGCGCGGGGTCGGCGTAATCCGATCGCCGAATGGTTGGACGGCCTTGGCCTGTTCGGGCTGAGGTCCCACGAGAAGTTCCTCCCGCAGTCCGTCTTCAGCATGCCCAAGGAGCAGGTCACGCTCTTCCTCCGGCACCTGTGGGCGACGGACGGCTCCGTCTGCCTCAACAAGTCGGGCCGGGGTGGGCGGATCTACTTCTCCTCCACCAGCCGTCGAATGCTGGAAGACATCTCTCGTCTCCTGCTCAGGTACGGGATCACCGCCCGGCTGAAGGTAGTGCCCGTAGTGGGACACCGGCCGCAGTACACCCTGGACGTGTCAGGCCGGGATGACCAGCTGCGGTTCCTCCGGGAGATCGGTGTGCACGGTGAGAGGTCCCGCAACTGTGCGGATCTGCTCGCGTCGCTGGAATCCATGGAGAGCAACACCAACGTCGACACGGTGCCGGCGGAGGTGTGGACCAGAGTCCGGGAGATCCTCGCTGAGCAGGGCATGAGTCACCGCGAGTTCGCGAAGGCGATAGGCACCCAGTTCTGTGGCAGCACGCTGTGGAAGCACGCACCCAGCCGATCGAGACTCGCGAAGGTCGCCGCGGTGCTCGACGCCGCTGACCTCGACCTGCACGCCACCAACGACATCTTCTGGGACGAGATCGTCGCCATCGAGTCCCTCGGTGAGCGGGACGTCTTCGACGCGACCGTGCTGGGCACCCACAACTTCATCGCGAACGGGATCGCCACCCACAACTCGATCGAGCAGGATGCCGACGTCGTGATCCTGCTGCATCGGGACGACTACTACGACAAGGAGTCACCGCGCGCCGGCGAGGCCGACTTTATTGTTGCCAAGCACAGAAATGGCCCGACCGACAGCATCACCGTGGCCGCCCAGCTGCACCTGTCCCGCTTCGTCGACATGGCCATCGTCTGAGCCGGCCTGACCGCAGGGCCTCGGATTCCTAACGGGATTCCACAGCCCGACCGGGTGATGGTCTTGAGGAACAGCACCGGCGTCACAGCTGTGGCCACCGCGAACACCGCGAAGGCCAGCCGCATGCCGCCCAGTTCGGCCAGCAGGCCCACCAGGGCCGCGCCCCGCGGCATGGCGCCGAAGGTGAATAGCCGGGTCGCCGCGCCGTAGCGGCCGAGCATCTCGTCGGGGACCTTGCGCTGGGTGATCGTGCGGGCGTTGACCGACCAGAGCGTGACCTGGTTCTTCCTCGAGGCCGATGCCGAGGGCTGGGTAACTCGGCAGGTCGAGCTGGGCGGGCCCGAGCAGACCCACTTCCGGCGGCATGCCGGCGCGAATGGCAGCGGCACAGCGGCGGGCCCACCAGACGTGCCGGGCCGTGTCACCGTTCCCGTCGGAAGGACCGCCAGCAACTGACGTCGTCGACGTCGGGCGGGGCTGGCGGTCGGCCGGGGAGCGGCACGACCGGGCCGGCGCGGGGCCGACCCGGTCGCCGGGTGCTCAGCCGAACATCTCGTCGAGGAAGCTCTTCTGCTTCTTCCGCTTGTAGTGGCCGTGGTAGCCCTGGTGCTGCTGGTGCTGCTGGTGCTGCTGGTGCTGCTGCCCGTGGCCGCCGTAGGCGGGCTGCGGCGGGTAGCCGTGGGCGGGCGGCGGGGGCGCCGAGCCGTAGCCCGGCTGGGGCGCGGGCGGCGGCGGGGCGTACCCACCCTGGGGGTGGGCCTGCTGCTGGGCGGGGGTGGAACCGGCGTGCTGCTGGCTCCAGTTGGCCTCGGCCTCGAACAGCTTCTCGAGTTCGCCGCGGTCGAGGAAGATCCCCCGACACTCGGTGCACTGGTCGACGACGACTCCGCTGCGCTCGTACTGGCGCATGTCTCCGTGACACTTGGGACAGGTGAGCTGCATCGCTCGACGGTACCCGGTCGAGGCGAACGTCACGCGGTGGCGATCAACGTCTCGGTCACCTCGGAGTCGGAAACCTCGTGGAAGTCGTCGTAGTAGGCGCCCACCGCGCCGAACTCCGGTGGGCGTTGCGCGCAGATCACCTGGTCGGCTTCGGCGGCCAGCATCTCGTACGCCTCCTGCGAACCCACCGGCACCGCCACCACGACCCGGTGGGCGCCGAGGTGGCGGGCGACCTGGACGGCGGCGCGGGCGGTGGCGCCGGTGGCGAGCCCGTCGTCGACGATCACCGCGGTCCGCCCGGTGAGGTCCAGCGGTGGGCGGCCGGCCCGGTAGCGGGCCTCCCGGCGCTCCAGCTCGGCCTCTTCGCGGCGCTGTACCTCGGCGACCTCCTCGGGGCCGAGCCGGGCCGCGACGAGGTCGTTGAGGACGCGTACGCCGCCGGGGCCGAGCGCGCCGAAGGCGACCTCGGGGGCCCAGGGCATGCCCAGCTTGCGGACGACGAGGACGTCCAGCGGGGCACCGATCCGGTCGGCGACCACCCGCGCCACGGGTACCCCGCCCCGGACCAGCCCCAGCACGATGACGTCCGGCTGTCCGACGAGTCCGGTGAGCCGGTCGGCGAGCTGCCGCCCGGCCTCCTCGCGATCGCGGTAGGTGCTCATGTCTCCAGGTCTACGCCCTGGAGAGGGCCGCCGTCCGCGACTCCGCCGAAACCGGCTCAGGTCGTCGGAGTGCGGGGGCCCAGACCAGCAGGGCGAGCGGGTAGAGCAGGTACCCGAAGCGGGTCGAGGGCATCAGCAGGATCGCGGCGAGCAGCCCGTACCCGCAGACCAGCGCGGTGGCGGCGGCCGTGCCGGGCGGTCGGCGCAGCAGCCGGACGGCGATCGCCGCACCGGCCGCGACGAGCAGCGCGGCGGCGACGCCCCGGCCGGCCGGCAGCGCGGTCGCGATCAGGTGACCGGGGAACGGTGACTGGGCGGGGCTGGTCACCAGGCCGTGGCCGAGCGGGAAGCGCAGCACGTTCTCCACCAGGGCGTCCCGGTCGACCAGCAGGGCCGGGACCAGCGCGGCCAGCGGCAGGCCCAGCGCGCCGAGGGTGAACCGGCCGGTGGCCCGGCGGGTGACCGCCCAGAAGAGCAGCACCAGCGCGACCGGCCAGGCGAAGAGCTTCAGCGCGCCGGCGAGCCCGACCGCCACGCCGGCCGCGCCGGGCCGGTCGGCGGCGGCGAACGCCAGCGCCAGCAGGCAGAGCGCGAGTACGGGGAGGTCGTCGCCGCCGGTGGCGAGGGTGAGCGCGCAGACCGGCAGCACGGTCGCGGCCTGTACGCCCCGCAGCACCGCACCGGCCGGTCGGCCGGCGCCGGGGCGACCCGGCTGGCGCAGGGTGGTCACCGCGAGGGCCAGCACCAGCGCGGTGACCAGCGCGAACCAGACGCGGGAGTCGGTCCACCAGGCGTCGGCGGCGGCCCGGGGCAGCCCGAACAGCGCCATCCCCGGCTGGTACGGGGTGTAGCCGAGCAGCCGCTCGTCGGCGGGGAGCGCGGCGATGGCGTCGTGGCTCAGGTAGGGGCTGCCCTGGTCGGCCAGCCGGATGCCGGCGTCCTCGACCACCACCACCTCCTCCTGCGCCCGGTCGGTACGCCCCGACGCCCGCTGCACTGCCTGGAGCAGCAGCGGCAGCAGGGCGGTCGTCGCCCAGGCGAAACCGGTGACCGCCGCCCGCGCCCGGACCGTGGCGGTGGCGGGCCAGCGGTGCCGGCCGAGCAGTTGACCGGCCACCGCGAGGGCGGCGAGCAGGTAGCCGACGGCGGCGACGCTTCCCCAGGCCCGGTGCGGTGGCAACGTGGAGGTGACGGCGGTGACCGCGGCGAACGCGGCGGAGACGGCGTAGAGGCCGAGGTCGAGGGGGAGGCCGCCGGCGGCGGAGTCCGCGGCCCGCCAGGCGCGGGCGGCTCGGTGGACGGCGATCACGCCGGCAAGTGTGGCAGACCGGTGGGACGGTTCCGTCCCGGCTGGCGGCGGCCGGGGGCGAGGCGGATCACCGCGCCGGTGTCGTGCAGCGGCGGGACGAGGATGCCGGGGCGTCCGCCGGAGCCGCGCTGGAGGGTGGCGAGGAGGCTGCCGGCGGGCAGCGGCCGGGCGAAGAGGTGCCCCTGCCCGCTGACACAGCCCAGTTCCCAGAGCGCGCGGCGTTGCGACTCGCTCTCCACCCCCTCGGCCACCACCGCCAGGTCGAGGCTGCGGCCCAGGTCGAGAGTGGAGCGGATGACCGCGGCGGCTTCCGCCGAGCTGTCCATTGCGGTGACGAAGCTGCGGTCGATCTTCAGCTCGTGCACGGGGATGCGGGAGAGCAGGGAGAGCGAGGAGTAGCCGGTGCCGAAGTCGTCCAGCGCGAGGCGTACGCCGGAGTCCCGCAGGCGGCTGAGCACCCGGTCCACCACGTCGAGCTGGCTCAGGGTCAGCGTCTCGGTCAGCTCCAGCACCAGCCGGTCCGGTGGGAGGTCGTGCGCCCGCAGCCGGGCCAGCACGGCGCCGGGGAAACGGGCGTCGAGGAGGCTGCGCGGGGAGACGTTCACCGACACCGGCAGGTCGAAGCCGGCGGCCCGCCAGCTGCCGGCCGCGATGAGCGCCTGGTCGAGGATCGCCTCGGCGAACGCCGGCAGCAGCCCGGAGCGTTCCACCGCCTCCAGGAAGCGCAGCGGGTCGATCATGCCGTGGGTGGGGTGGTGCCAGCGGGCCAGCGCCTCCGCGCCGGTCACCCGGCCGCTGCCCAGGTCGACGATGGGTTGGAAGTTGACGGTGAACTCGTGGTCGGCCACCGCGCGGGGCAGCTCGCCGCCGAGGGTGAGCCGGCCGAGGTCGGCGGTGTCCCGGGTGGGGGCGTACGTGGAGACCCGCTGGCCGGCCCGCTTCGCCTGGTACATGGCCACGTCGGCGCGGCGCAGCAGCTCGGGCATGCCGCCGCTGGCCGGGGCCACGGCGATGCCGCCGCTGGCCTCCACGCTGATCCGCATGCCGTCCACATCGAGGGGTTCGTGCAGGGCGCCGATCAGTGCCTCGGCCCGGTGGGCGGCGACCGCCGGGGCGGGCAGCCCGCGCAGCAGCACGGCAAACTCGTCGCCGCCGAGCCGGGCCACCAGGTCCTCGGGCCGGGCGGCGGCCGCGAGCCGGTCGGCGACCTGCATCAGCACCTGGTCCCCGGCGGCGTGGCCGAGCGTGTCGTTGACCTCCTTGAAGTGGTTGAGGTCGATGAGCACCAGCGCGGTGACGCCCTCGGCGTGCCGGCTGCCGAGCTGCTCGGTGCCGCTCTCCAGGAGGTGCCGGCGGTTGGCGAGCCCGGTCAGCGGGTCGTGGGTGGCGGCGTGCGCGTGTTCGTCGGCCACCCGGGCCAGCTCGGCGTACGCCTGGGCGTTGCGGACCGCGGTGCACAGCGCCGAGGCGAAGGTGCGCAGCGTGTACTGCTCCCGCTCGGAGAGCCGGACCGGGCCGCGGAAGCGCAGTCGTAGCTCTCCCACGTCGGCGGTCCTGTCGTGACCCTCGAGCCGGGTGGGCACCACCGCCCCGTCGACCGTGCTGGGTTCGCCGGCCAATCCGTCGTACGTGATGGTGCCGCCGGCCCCGCGAACGGTGCGGCCGCCGTCGCGCAGTTCGATCTCGACCTCGTCGGCGGAGAAGAGCTCCGCGGCCTGGACGACCGCGGTGGTGAGGACCTTGTCGAGGTCGACCACGTTGAGCGCGTCGGTGGTGCGGGCGAGGCGCTGCCAGGCCTGCTGCTCGGTGCGGGCCTTGACCCGGTTGGAGTAGAGCAGGTGGAGGCTGAGCACCAGGGGTGGCACCGCCAGCAGGAACCGGTTGTCGCCCCGGAGGATGACCAGGGTGACGGCGATCAGGATGAAGCGGGCCAGTGCGCTCGTCAGTCGCAGCCCGAGGTCGTCCCGGAAGAGCCGGCGGACCTGGGTGCCGGTGGCCAGTGCGATGACCGGCAGCGTCAGCACCTCGTCGAGGACCACCGCAACGGCGTAGGCGACGCCGACCATGCCGATGACGTGCCAAAGGTCGGCGGTCTCCGACCAGCCCAGCGCGTGCAGGGTCACGCCTGCGCCGGCGGCCAGCAGGATGTTCTTCGCGACACCGAACGCCGTCTTCAACGGCGACGGCTTCATCGCCAGCAGGGCGGTCGCCACCCCGACGCCGGTGGTGAGCACCACCAGTGGCGCCGGTGCGACCGCCAGGCCGAGAACGATGGCCGTCTCACTCCAGGAGATCGCGTGCACTGTCGCGCGAATGCGGATGCGCCAGTTGATCCGGACGCCGAGGGCGGCCATGAAGACCAGCGGCACCGACAGCGTGAGGTCGTCAGCGGAGAGGTCGAGGTGGATCAGTTGGTGCACGGAGGAGGCCACCGCGACGGCGGCCACAACGCAGACGAGGCCGACGTGCAGCGTCAGCTGCCGCTCGGCCTCCGTCTTGCCTTCGTCCGGTCGTGCCACCGCGTCCTCGACTGCCACTCGGTTCCGGTGAGCAGAGGCCAAGGCTACGTGCGGTCATCCCGTCGCCACAATCGTCTACAGCCACTCGTGTGCGGACATCGCCTGATCCCTTCGCTGGTCGTGACTCCGACTGCGGTCGGTGTTGCGGACCAGCACAGGCTAAGTGCGGTTAGGCCGATTTTGGAGGGATAAATGTGACTATGGGCAATAGATGAGAATTGGGCGGTAGGTCGTGACGTTCCGTTTCCTCGCGGAGACTGACCGCTGCGCGGCCATCGATTCTCGTTAACGCTAAATAATGGCGGAGCGGCATCGGTTCGGTCATCGGACAGAGGGCCCCACTTCCGGTACCCCGAGGTGGCGCCAGCCGCACATGGGAGCGGCGAGGCGGCGATGGTGGACGGAGGGTAGTCGTACGGAAACTCTCCTATGGTGACGGCCGTGCATTCGTAGTGATTCGCGATCTGAAAGTTGCGCCTTTCACCGTCGCATCCACTTCGCCGGGTGCCGAGCCGTGCTCCTGGCGTTGTCCACTCCCGCCTGAACCGCTCAGTCCCGGATCGGGAAACCGCTGATGAACAGCGTGTCGTGAATCGGGGCATCGAGTCGTCGCGCGCTCCGAGCGGCGGGGTTCCCCTGCCGGTCGTACCCGACGGATAGGCTCCCGACCGTGACCGACAGCCCGCAGCTCAGCCACGTCGACGCGGCGGGCGACGCCCGCATGGTCGACGTCTCCGCCAAGCCCGTCACCGGCCGGCTCGCCGTCGCGGCCGGCCGGCTGCGCACCACCGCCGAGGTGGTCGAACTGCTGCGCCGGGACGGCCTGCCCAAGGGCGACGCGCTGGCGGTCGGGCGGCTCGCCGGCATCATGGGCGCCAAACGCACCCCCGACCTGATCCCCCTCTGCCATCCGATCGCGCTCCACGGCGTCACGGTCGGCCTCCGGCTCACCGACGACACCGTCGAGATCACCGCGACCGCGCGGACCGCGGACCGGACCGGCGTCGAGATGGAGGCGCTGACCGCGGTGGCGGTGGCCGGGCTTGCCCTGGTCGACATGGTCAAGGCGGTCGACCCGGCCGCCTCGGTCGAGGCGGTCCGGGTGCTCCGCAAGTCCGGCGGCAAGACCGGCGAGTGGATGCGGCCGGAGGACCGACCGTGATCCGGGCGCGGGTGGTGGTGGCCTCCAACCGGGCCGCCGCCGGGGTCTACGCCGACACCAGCGGCCCGCTGCTCGTGGCCGGCCTGCGCGAGCTGGGCTGCGCCGTCGACGAGCCGGTGGTGGTCGGCGACGGCGAGCCGGTCGGCGAGGCGCTGCGCGCCGCCCTGGCCGACGGGGTGGACGTGGTGGTCACCAGCGGCGGCACCGGCATCACCCCCACCGACCGGACGCCGGACGTGACCCGCGCGCTGCTCGACTACGAGATCCCCGGCATCGCCGAGGCGATCCGGGCGCACAGCCGCGAACGGGTTCCCACCTCCGCCCTGTCCCGGGGGCTCGCCGGCGTGGCGGGCCGGACGCTGGTGGTCAACCTGCCCGGGTCGAGAGGCGGGGCGAAGGACGGCCTGGCCGTGCTCGGCCCGATCCTGGTCCACGCCGTCGACCAGTTGCGGGGCGGCGACCACTGACCACGCGGCCCGCGCGCGGCGATAGGCTCGCCGGTGAGCGCGCGGACCCGCCGGCGCGCGGTACGGACGGAGGGTCAGCCCGGTGAGCACGGAAACCGCCGCCCCGGCGCAGGTCGCCGCGCCACCGCCGGCCGGCTGGGAGGAGGCCCGCTCCCGGGTGTACGCCGTCGGCCTCGCCGCCGCGCTCCCCGCGGTCCGGCGGGCGCTCGCCGACAGCGACGGGCACACCCTCGCCGAGCCGCTGACCACCCGGACCGACCTGCCCGCCTTCCCCACCTCCAGCGTGGACGGCTGGGCGGTGCGCGGCACCGGGCCGTGGGACGTGGTCGGACGGGTGCTGGCCGGCAACACCCCGGCGCCGTTGACCGCCGACGGGACGACCGTCGAGATCGCCACCGGAGCGATGGTCCCCGAGGGCACCACCGCCGTGCTGCGGATCGAGGAGTCGAGCCGTACCGCCGACGGGCGGGTCGCCGGCACGCCCCGGGCCACGCCGGAGTGGCGGCAGCCCGGCGAGGAGGCGGACGCGGGTGAGGAGCTGCTCCCCGCCGGCACCCCGGTCGACCCGGCGCTGATCGGCCTCGCCGCCTCCTGCGGGCACGACCAGCTGCGGGTCCGCCGGCAGCCCCGGGCCGCGCTGCTGGTCTTCGGTGACGAGCTGCTGACCGCGGGCCCGCCCGGCGCCGGCCGGGTCCGCGACGCGCTGGGCCCCGCCGTCCCCGCCTGGCTGCGCCGGTACGGCTGCCAGGTGCGCTCCTCCGACGTGGTCGGCCCGGTGGCCGACACCCTGCCCGCCCACGTGGCGGCGCTGCGCGCCGCGCTTGCCACCGCCGACCTGGTCTGCACCACCGGCGGGACGATGCACGGCCCGGTCGACCACCTGCACCCGACGCTGGAGGCGCTCGGCGCCGACTACGTGGTCAACACGGTCGCGGTCCGCCCCGGCTTCCCGATGCTGCTGGCCCGGCTGGCCGGCGCCGACGGCCGGGTCCGCTTCGTGGCCGGGCTGCCGGGCAACCCGCAGTCCGCGATCGTCGCCCTGGTGTCGCTGGTCGCGCCGCTGCTCGCCGGGTTGCAGGGTCGGCCGATGCCGGTGCTGCCGCACGCCACCCTCGCCGAGCCGGTGGCCGGCCGGGGCGACCACACCCACCTGGCGCTGGTCCGGCTGGACCCGGCCGCCGGCACCGCCCACCCGGTCCGGCACGTCGGCTCCGCGATGCTGCGTGGGCTGGCCGGGGCGGACGGGTTCGCGGTGATCCGCCCCGGCACCACGGGCGAGGTCGGGGCGCGGGTGCCGGTCGTACCGCTGCCCCTGCTGCCCGGGGAGCGGTCGTGGTGACCGCGGCGGTGACCGTGCTCGCGGTGACGGACGAACCGCTGGACCTCGCCGCGCACGAGGCGGCGGTCGCCGACCGCCGGGCCGGCGCGGTCGTCTCCTTCCAGGGCGTGGTCCGCGACCACGACCACGGCCGGCCGGTCACCCTGCTGGAGTACGAGGGCCACCCGAGCGCCGCCGACGTGCTCCGCGAGGTCGCCGCCGAGGTCGCCGCCGACCCCGACGTGTACGCGGTGGCGGTCTCCCACCGGATCGGCCGGCTCGACATCGGCGACGTGGCTCTCGTCGCGGCGGTCAGCACCGCGCACCGCGCGGCGGCGTTCGCGGCCTGCGCCCGGCTGGTCGACGAGGCGAAGGCCCGGCTGCCGATCTGGAAGCGGCAGGTCTTCGCCGACGGCACCGAGGAGTGGGTGAACTGCCCCTGACGGTCGTCGCCAGGCGGCCGGGCCCCACGGTCGGTGGCCCGGCCCGGCGGTCAGCGGCGGCCGGTCGCGACGGCGGTGCGGGCCGGCCGGTCGGTGTAGAAGGCGGGCTCGGCCCCGGGCCGCCAGGGCAGCGCGGCGACCAGCACGATCAGCGCCAGCGCCAGCGAGTTCTCCATCAGGGCGCCGAAGAGACCGTCCTGGTAGTGCGACACCTCGGGAAGCTGGTGCTCGTACGGCCAGATGGGCGAGATCACGAAGAGCAGGTAGAGCCCGATCGCGGCGACGCCGTGCCGTAGCCCGGTCAGCGTCGGGTACCAGATCGGCGGGCGCAGGCCGTTGACCCCGGGTGGGCCGCCGAACGAGCTCCCCTGCCCGGCCCGCAGGCTGAGGCCCCGGCTCGCCTCGCGGCGGCGTACCGCGGCGTCGGCGAGCACGATGATCGCCGGGATGACCCAGACCAGGTGGTGCGACCAGGAGATCGGGCTGATCACGTTGGCGGTGAGCCCGACCAGGGTGAACGCGGTCAACTCGTCGCCGTCGGCCCGGGCGGTGGCGGCGCGGGACAGCCCCAGCGCCAGGACCAGCACGGAGAACGACAGCCAGAGCAGGCCGGGCGTCTCGATCGAGTCGTACAGCCGGGCCAGCAGCCCGGCGAGGGACTGGTTGGGGGTCATGTCGGCGGCGCCGACCCGTTCGGTCTGCCAGAGCACGCCCCCGAAGTAGGCCCGCGACTCCGTGCCGACCAGCGCGAAGGCCCCCATGGTCACGCCGATGGTGGTGCCGACGGCGGTGGCGGCGGTCCGCCACTGCCGGGTGATCAGCAGGTAGACGATGAAGAGGGCGGGGGTGAGCTTGACGGCGGTGGCCAGGCCGATGCCCGCGCCCGCCCAGGCGCCGCTGTAGACGAAGCGCAGGAAGGCCCCGTCGGTGGAGCGGCCATGGGTGCCCCGGCGGGAACGCCAGCGCAGCCCGACCAGGTCGGCCATGATCAGCGCGAAGAGGAGCAGGTTGACCTGCCCGTACCCGAGGGTTTCCCGGACCGGCTCCATGGCCACGGCCGTCGGGGTGGCGATGGCGACGGTGAACCAGAGCGGCCAGCCCAGCCGATCGACGATGGGACGCAGCAGCGCGGCCAGGACGACCGCCAGCGCGGCGATGCTGCCCGCGGCGTTGACCCAGCCGGCCGACTCGACCGGCAGCCAGGCCATCGGCAGCATCGCCAGCGCGGCGAAGGGTGGGTAGGTGAACCCCAGCGTGGTGGTGGGCGCGATGAACTCGTACAGCTGGTGACCGCTCGCCCACCACACCACCGCGCCGTGGTAGATCTTCATGTCGAAGAAGTTGTACGGCCGCCCGAAAGCACCGATGGCGAGCCATGCGGCATAGGCGACGGCGGCCACGATGCCGACCCGTACGACTGTCCTACGATCGATCCCACGCGTTGCGCGACGGACTGGGGCGAGGCGGTCCAGCCTTCTACCGACGGTCGCCGGCATGGCGTGGCCACCCCCGTACCAAGGTCGTCCTACCCGTCCAGGTCCGGTAGGGAGCCTAGAACGGCGCCTCACGTTGATGCCTCCCGCGTTATGCGACCGTGTCCGATCCCACACATGTTTTTGACATTTCCACCGCGTTAACGGGTGTCGGGTGGTTCAGGTAATTCGCGGCCTTGCGGGGGGTGGTGGCCGTATTGACGCAGGTCAGCCCGGAAGTCGTCGGGCGGCGGACGCCGAGACGACGGCGATCCTGGCCTCCCGGCGGACGGTACGCACCGCCCGGCGGACCGAGCGTCGAGAGTGACCGATGCGATGGCCCGTCCGCCAGCGCAGACCCGGCTTCCCCTCGGTGTCGGCGGCGGCGAGCAGCAGGCCACCGAAGAGCCCGAGGTTCTTCAGGAAGTGGATCTGGTTGTTGTGCCGCATCGTCGGGTCGTCGTTCTTCCAGAAGGGATGTCCGGCGGCGGTGGCCGGCACCAGCGTGCCGGCGAGCACCAGCGCGGCCGGCCGGGTGAGCCGGCCGGTGGCCAGCAGCAGACCGGCGGCGAGCTGGACGGCCGAATTGCACCGGATCAGCGTCTCGGTGTCGGTGGGCAGCTGGGGGGCGGCCCGCTTGATCATCGGAGCGACGCGATCGGTGACCGGGGTGGCGGCCGGCACCAGCCGCTGGGGGTTCTGAAGGTTACGGGCGCCGCTGACCACGAAGATGCCGCTCAACATGACACGGGCGAGGGAGCGCACGGGTTTCATGGATCAGTCATACCCCGTTGCGGCGGTCGCCACCCCGGCAACGGCCGATCCGATCGGCCGACGTTGACGTGACGGTGCGCCACGCCGATTCGACGGACCGTCGCCGATGGATCGGTCACGGCGGGTAACGTCGCGCGGGTGACGACCCTGCGGCTGCGACCCGAGGGCCCGGCGGACACCGGCCCGGTGCGCCGGGTGCTGGCCGCCGCGTTCGCCCGCCCGGACGGCACGACCCCGGGCGAGGTGGCCCTCGTCGAAGAGCTGCGCGGCAGCGAGGCGTGGATCCCCGAGCTGGCCATGGTGGCCGAGTACGGCGGCGAGGTGGTCGGCTACGCCCTGCTGAGCCGGGTCCGGGTGAAGTCCGACGACGTCACGGCCCCGGCCGTGGCGCTCGGACCGGTGGCGGTCGCCCCGCACCGGCAGCGCGTCGGGCACGGCACCGCGGCCGTGCAGGCGGTGCTGGACGCCGCCACCGAACTGGGCGAGCGCCTGGTGGTGGTGCTCGGGGACCCCGCCTACTACCGGCGGTTCGGCTTCGCCCCGGCCGACCGGATGGGGTTGACCAGCCCGTGGTCCGGCCTGGGGGAGCCGTGGCAGGCGTTGGTGCTGCCGCCGTCCGTCAGCGGCGAGCCGGCGCCGCCGCGCGGCGAGGTGGTCTTCCCGGCGCCCTGGTCCCGGGTCTGAGCCGGGCCGGCCGTCCACCGTCCGACCTCCGGCGAGCGCCGACGGCGCGGTCAGGCCGGCTGGGTGCGCAGGTAGCGGCCGAAGTGCGGGACGGTGAAGGCGACCGTGCCGCGCTCGCCGGAGTAGATCAACCCCTTCTTGATCAGCGCGTCCCGGGCCGGGGAGAGGCTGGCCGGCTTGCGGTCCAGCGCCCGGGCGATCTCCGCGGTCGGCACCGCCGCGTCCATGTCGTCCCGGCCACCCCCGTCGGCCTCCCCTTCCCTCAGGGACAACGTCGCCATGGCGCGCATGTACTCGCGTTCGGCGGGGGTGGCGCGCTCGAAGCGGGAGCCGAAGAAGCCCACGGCCAGCTCGGCCTCCGCCTCCGGCGCGGCCACCCGGACGTCCGCGGCGGTGATCGGTGAGCGCGGCGCGTGGTCCCAGGTGGCCTTGCCGTACGCCTGCACGAAGTAGGGGTAGCCGCCGGACTTCTCGTAGAGCAGGTCGAGCGCCTTCTGCTCGTACTCGACCTGCTCCCGCTCGGCCGGCGCGCAGAGCGCGTGGTCGGCGGCGATCCGGTCGAGCCGGTCGATGCGCTGGTAGCGGAAGAGCCGTTCGGAGTACGACTTGGCGGCGCTGAGCACGGCCGGCAGGTGCGGCAGGCCGGCGCCCACCACGATCAGCGGCGCGCCGAGCTGGGAGAGTTCGTGGCAGGCGGCGCAGAGCGCGGAGACGTCCTCCGCGCCGAGGTCCTGCATCTCGTCGATGAAGACCGCGATGCCGGTGCCCACGTCGGCGGCGACCGCCGCCGCGTCGCTGAGCAGCTCGACCAGGTCGATCTCGATGTCGCCGGAGTCGGCCCGGCCGCTGCTCGCGGGGACGTCGATGCCGGGCTGCCACCGGTCACGCAGCTTGGGGGCGGCGCCACGCGCGGTCGGCGTGGAGCGTTGGGCGAACGCCTTGAGCACACCGAGGAAGGCGTCGATCCGGTCCGGCGCCCGGTGTCGCGGCGCCAGCTCGCGGACCGCCATGTGCAGGGCGGCCGCGACCGGTCGGCGCAGCGACTGGTCCGGGCGGGCCTCGATCTTGCCGGTGCCCCAGAGGTGGTTGATCGCCTGGGAGCGGAGGGTGTTGAGCAGGACCGTCTTGCCGACCCCGCGCAGGCCGGTGAGCATCAGGCTGCGTTCGGGGCGGCCCCGGGCTATGCGTTCCAGCACGACGTCGAAGACGTCCAGCTCCCGCCCCCGACCGGCGAGCTCGGGCGGGCGCTGGCCGGCGCCGGGGGCGTACGGGTTGCGGACCGGATCCACGCATCGCACAGTATCGGCCCGTCTAGCCGGAGAGCTAGAGATGGATAGATGTGGCTACCGGCGTGTCCCGGATCCTCGACATAAAACTAGGGCTGTCTAGCAAAATCGCTAGACAGCCCTAGTTTCGACTACGGACGGGATCAGCGCTGCCGGAGGCAGAGCACGAAGTCGAGGGTGTCCAGCTCGCTGTCGAAGAAGTACCAGTTGGTGTAACCCGAGACCTTGGCGCACTTCGCCTCGGCGTCCTTCTCCCCGCTGGTCGCCCCGTCGAAGCGGCGCAGCACCTCGTACGTCTTCGGGGCGCAGCCGCTGATCGACAGCTTCGGCTTGCCGCCCGCCGCACCCTCGTTGCGGACACACTGCCCCGTCTTGACGAACCGCGGATCCGACGACGAGGCGGGGGCCGGCGTGGTCGGCACCGGCCCGACCGGCGCGGGCACCTCCGCGCTCGCCCCGGTCGACGCCGTGGGCGCGCCCGGACCGGCGACCGGCGGCTCGTCGTCGCCCGGCCCGAACAGGTAGACCAGGATGCCGGCGCCGCCCAGGAGGAGGACCGCCAGCGCGGCGAGCCCGGCGATCAGCCGTCCCCGGCCCCGCTTCGGCGCCGGGTCGCCGGCGTACGCCTCCGGCCCCGCCGACCGGTACCGGTCCACCGGCTCGTACGAGCCGGCGGGCGGGTAGCCGTGCGCGGCGTACGGCGACGGGTGGCCCGGCTGCCCGCCGTACGGTGGATACGCCTGCCCGTCGTACGGCGGATACGGCTGGCCGGGGACGCCGGACGGCTGCGGCCGACCCGGGGTCGGCTCGCCCCAGCCGGTGCCCGGCCGCGGCTCCGGTCCGCGGCCGTACGCGTCGTCGGGACGTCGCCCACCCCACGGCTCCGGGGAGCCGCCACCGGGTGGTCCGTAGTTCGCCATGAACGCCCTCCTGCGTCGGTAACGAGACGCCGGCCACCCGCAAGGGAACCGACGCCGTGGTCACCGTAGCGTGGTCCACCGATGAGCTCACCTCCCGCGAGTGCGACTCCCGGCCGCCCGGCGCTGATCTGGACGGCGTTGCTCCTGGTCTATGTCCTCTGGGGCTCCACCTACCTGGGCATCCGGATCGCGGTGGAGTCGTTGCCGCCGCTCGCCTCGGCCGCCGCCCGGTTCGCCACGGCGGGCCTCGTGCTCGCCGTCGTGCTCCGGCTCCGCCGCGGGCCGGGCGCCCTGCGCGTCGACCGGCGCCAGCTCGCCTCCGCCGCGCTGGTCGGGGCGCTCCTGCTGGCCGGCGGGAACGGTCTGGTGGTGCTCGCCGAGTCCGGCCCACCCGGGACGGCCGTGCCGTCGGGCGTCGCGGCACTGCTGGTGGCCACCGTTCCGCTGCTGGTCGTGCTCCTCCGTACGGCCACCGGGGACCGGCCCCGGGCCTGGACCTTCGCCGGGGTGACGCTCGGCTTCCTCGGGCTGGTGCTGCTGGTCCTGCCCACCGGCGACAGCGCCGCGGTCCCGCTGGCCGGCGCGCTGACCGTGGTCGCCGCCGCGACCAGCTGGTCGGTGGGCTCCTTCCTCTCCGGACGCCTGCGGATGCCCGCCGACCCGTTCGTCGCCACGGTGTACGAGATGGTCGCCGGCGCGGCGGTCCTCCTGCTCCTCGCCCTCGGCCGGGACGAGCTGCGTGGCTTCTCGCCGGCCGAGGTGACCGCCCGTTCCTGGGCGGCGCTGGCGTACCTGATGGTGGCCGGCTCGTTGGTCGCCTTCACCGCGTACGTCTGGCTGCTGCACCACGCCCCGATCTCGTTGGTCTCCACCTACGCCTACGTCAACCCGGTGGTCGCCGTGGCGCTGGGCGCGCTGCTGGTGGCCGAGCCGGTCACCGTTCCGGTGCTGCTCGGCGGGGCGGTGATCGTGGCCGGCGTGGCGCTGGTGGTGACCACCGAACGTCCCCGGCGCGCGACCGCCGGGACAACCGTGGAGCCGGCCCGCCGGTAACGTCCCGGGCCGTGTCCGTCGGCCTGGTGACCTCCGCCGCCCTGCTCGGCGTCCTGGCCGGCGCCGTCGCACCGCCGATCGCCCGCCGCTGGACCGGGGTGGCGGGCCACCGGGCCGGGTTGGCGGCCGTCGGCGGTGTGGCCTGCGCGGGGCTGGCCGTCGCGCTCGGCACCGACCCGGCGCTGCCGGCGTTCCTGCTGGTGGCGGCGGTCGGGCTGGTACTGGCGGTGGTGGACCTGGCCTGCCTGCGGCCGCCCGATCCACTGGTGGCCACGGCCGGGCTGGCGGGGTTCGCCGGTCTCCTGGTGGCGGCGCTGGTCGCCGGCACACCGGGCCGCCTGCTCGTCGCGCTGGCCGGGGCCGCGCTCTCCTTCGGCGGGTACGTGCTGCTGGCGCTGCTGCCCGGCTCCCGGCTCGGCTTCGGCGACGTGAAGCTCGCCGCCGTGCTCGGGCTGCCGCTCGGCTGGCTGGGCTGGTCGACCCTCGGCCTGGGCCTGCTCCTGCCGCACCTGCTCAACGGGGTGGTGGTGCTCGGCCTGCTGGCCGCCCGCCGGGTCCGCCGGGACACGCCCCTGCCGTTCGGGCCGGCCCTGCTCGCCGGCGCCTGGCTGGCCGCCCTGCTCGCCTGACGCCCGGTTCCCCGCCCCGTCCCGGTGAGCGTGATTCCCGAGAGGTGACGAGAGGGGCGGCGTCAGGCCCGCCCCCGGGCCGGCGCGGCCGGGCCGCTCAGATCAGCCGGAGCTGGCGGTCCTTCGGACGGCGGGGTACGGCCTCGCCGAAGCGTTCGAACAGCCCCGGGTCGATCACGTCGAGGAAGGGCGAGGGGCGGCAGTCGCGTTCCGACCCGTGCCGCACCCGCCGGGCCGCGTGACTGACGTAGAGCCGGTCCTGGGCCCGGGTCAGGCCGACGAAGAAGAGTCGCCGCTCCTCCGCGACCGCGTCGTCGTCCGGCGTCGCGCCGGGCCAGCGCAGCGGCAGCAGCCCGTCCTCCGCCCCGACCAGGAACACCACCGGGAACTCCAGCCCCTTGGCGGCGTGCAGGGTGAGCAGGGTGACCGCCTCGGCCCGCGGGTCGAGCGCGTCCACCTCCGCGCCGGTGGCCAACTGGGACAGGAACAGTTCCAGGTCGTCACCGCAGCGGCGGGCCAGCGGGGTGAGCAGGTCGACGGCGGAACGGACGTCCTCGGGGCGGACCGTGCCGGGGCCGTCCAGGGTGGGGGCGGCGAAACGCTCGGCGAGCACCTGGCCGGCGAGGCGTACCCGGGCGGGCAGACCGCCGCCCAGGCCGTCGGCGTGCCGCAGCTCGTGGGCGATCGCGGCCACCCCCGGCCGGTCCCGGAGCCGGTCGTGCGAACGCTTCTGCACCGGGATGTTCGCCCGGGCCAGGGCGTCCACGATCGGCGCGGCCTGCGAGTCGGTGCGGTAGAGCACCGCGATGTCGGAGAACGACAGGGTGGTCGTCCGGCCGTCGATCCGGCCCGAGTCCAGCGAACGGTGGGAGAGGCCACCGACCAGCTCGTCGATGGTGCGTACCACGAAGTCGGCCTCGTCGGAGACGGAGGCCGCGGGGTAGCGACCGACCAGCGGCGCCTCCGGGTCGAGCCGGGCCGGGTCCAGCCGGCGGCCGCGGACCAGCGACGACGGCGCGATGGCCTGCACCGCCGCGGCCAGGATCGGCGCCGACGAGCGGTAGTTGCGGTTCAGCCGGACCAGTCGCGCGTCGGTGAAGTCCTGCGAGAAGCGCAGGAAGTAGCCGACGTCCGCGCCCCGGAACGAGTAGATGGCCTGGTCGGGGTCGCCGATCGCGCAGAGGTTGCCGTCGGCGGGGCTGAGCAGCCGCAGCAGCTCGTACTGCACCGCGTCGACGTCCTGGTACTCGTCGACGAAGATCCAGCCCCAGCGCTCGCGGTACTCCCGGACCAGCTTCTTGTCCGCCCGCAACAGCGCGACCGGCAGGGTGAGCAGCTCGTCCAGGTCGACCAGGTCCCGCTTGCGCAGCAGCGCGGCGTACCGGGCGTCGTCGTCGCCGGCCTCCGCCCGGGCGGCGGACCGGTCGGCGTCGTCGGCGATCCGGAAGTCCGCCGGCAACCCGACCGCGTCGGCGTTCTCCCGCAGGATGCTCAACCCGAGCGAGTGGAAGGTCCCGACCGTGACGTCCTCGGCCACCGGGCCGAGCAGCCCGTCCAGGCGGTGCCGCAGCTCCTCGGCGGCCCGCCGGGTGAAGGTGATCGCCAGGCACTGTTCCGGAAAGACGTTCAGCTCCGCGCAGAGGTAAGCGATCCGGTGGGTCAACGTCCGGGTCTTGCCGGTGCCCGGTCCGGCCACGATCAGCAGCGGACCACCCGGCGCGGAGGCGGCCACCCGCTGCATCGCGTCCAGCCGGTCCAGCAGGCCGGTGCCGACCTCCTCCATGCCGGCGAGCATCGGCTCGAACGGCTCGTGCGGGGAGGGCGCCGGCGCGATCGGCGGCGGGGGCGGCGCGGCCTTCCGCTTCGGCTCGGCCTTCGCCGCCGCCGGGCGCTTCGCCCGGGGCTTCGCCGCCGGCTCCGCGGGGGTGCGCTGCGCCGGCACGGGTACGTCGAAGAGCGTCTCCTGCGCGACCGGCGCCCCACCGACACCCAGCTCCGCCGGGTCGAAGAGGGTGATCACGCCGTACTCGCCGTCGTAGCCCGGCACCCGGCGGACGTCGCCCCGGCGCAGCCGGCCGATCCCCTCGGCGAGCAGTTCCCCACCGACCCGGCCGATCTCGTCCAGCGGGGTGCGGGTGAGGATCTCCAACTCCGGGCCGAGCGCGGCGACCAGGTCGTTGAGCTGGCCCTCGACTCTCTTCGAGCGCGCCCCCACCTTGTTGATCTCGCCGAGGATCTCGGCCAGCGGCACCAGGTGGGTGACCTCCCGGGCGTGCGCGGGGCGGTGCCCCTCCGGCCGGTCGGCCAGCTCCTCGACCCGGCTCAGCACCCCCACGGTCAGCGGCTTGCCGCACTCCGGGCAGCGCCCGCCCGCCGCCCGGGTCCGCTCCGGCGACCAGTTGACGCCGCAGAGCCGGTGCCCGTCCGCGTGGTACTTCCCCTCTTCCGGGAAGAACTCGATCGTCCCGGCCAGCCCCTCCCCGGTCCGCAGCGCCTCCCGCATCGCGAAGTAGTCGCGGCCGGAGTCGAAGACCGTGGCCTCCCGGGCCAGGGCGGGTGGGGAGTGCGCGTCGGAGTTCGAGACCAGCCGGTAGCGGTCCAGGCTGCCGACCCGCCAGTTCATCTCCGGGTCGGAGGAGAGACCGGTCTCCACCGCGAAGATGTGCTCGGCCAGGTCGGCGTAGCAGTCGCCGATCGCGTCGAAGCCGGACTTGGAGCCCAGCGCGGAGAACCAGGGCGTCCAGATGTGGGCCGGGACGAGGTAACCGTCCGGACTCGCCTCCAGGGTGATCTCCAGCAGGTCCCGGGAGTCCAGGCCGAGGATCGGCCGGCCGTCCGAGCCGAGGTTGCCGATCCGGCCGAGCGCGGCGTTGAACCGGGCCACCACGTCCAGGTCCGGCAGGTAGACCAGGTGGTGCACCTTGCGGGTCCGGTCGTCCCGCTTGTAGATCGTGGAGATCTCCACGCTCAGCATGAACCGGACCGGGTCCGTCTCCGCCTCGCTGGCCAGCCGGGGCGGCAACCGGCGGGCGATGTCCCGCTCCGCCTCCGGGCCGAGCCGGTACAGGCCGGGCTCGGCCGGCTCCAGGGTCTCCCGGAGGTGGTCGTACCAGGCGGGGTGGGTGAAGTCGCCGGTGCCGAGCACCCCGATGCCCTTGCGCCGGGCCCACCAGCCCAGGTTCGGCAGGGTCAGGTCACGGCTGCACGCGCGCGAGTACTTCGAGTGGATGTGCAGGTCCGCGACGAACGACGGGACGCCACCGGGGGACGCGGCGCTGAACGGAGGCACGCCGCATCCTGTCACGACCGGTCCGTCCTCCGCCCGCCGCCACGCGTGGGCGTGACCTGAGCAATGCGGTGCTGGACTCCGCCGCCTGGTCGCGCTATGGGGCTCGCAGCTCCACCAGGGTCACCTGCGGGCCCGCAGCTCCACCAGGGTCACCTGCGGCGGGGCGCCCACCCGCACCGGCGGGCCCCAGAAGCCGGCGCCGTTGGTGACGTAGACCTTGGTGCCGTCGACCTCCCCCAGACCGGAGACCACCGGCTGCTGGAGCTTGACCAGGTAGTTGAAGGGCACCATCTGCCCGCCGTGGGTGTGCCCGGACAGTTGCAGGTCGACCCCGAACTTCGCGGCCTCGAACGCGGCGACCGGCTGGTGGGCCAGCAGCACCACCGGACGGCTCGGGTCCCGGTCGCCGAGCGCGGCGGCGAAGTCCGCGGGCGCGGCCAGCCCGGTGCCGGCGGCGGTCACGTCGTTGATCCCGGCCAGGTCCAGCACGCCACCCCGGGCCCGGATCTCCTGGCGCTGGTTCTGCAGTACCCGCAGGCCGAGCCGGTCCACCTCCTGGACCCACTCCTCGACCCCGCTGTAGTACTCGTGGTTACCGGTGACGAAGAAGTTGCCGTACCTCGAGCGCAGGTCGCGCAGCGGCGCCGCCGCGTCCCCCAGCTCCGCGACCGAGCCGTCGACCAGGTCGCCGACGATCGCGACGAGGTCGGCGTCGAGCCGGTTGATCGCGGCCACGATCCGCTCGGTGTGCACCCGGCCGCGCAGCGGCCCCAGGTGGATGTCGGAGACGGTGGCGATGCGCAGGCCGTCCATGCTGCGGGGCAGCTTCGCCAGCGGGATCCGCACCCGGTCCAGCTGCGGCGGGCCGGTCGCGGTGCGCACACCGTACCCGGTCACGCCGGTGGCGGTGAGACCGGCGAAGATCGCGGCCCCCCGGGCCAGCAGCAACCGGCGGGACGGGTCGTGGTCGGCGTGGCCGACGGCCTCGGCGGCCGGCGGGTCGGCGGAGCCGGCGGCCCCGACCAGCACCGGCTCCGGCGCGGCGGCGCTCGCCTCGGCGGCCACCACCCGGCGGCGCAGCACCAGCTTCGCGACCGCCATCGGGACTTCCAGCGCCAGCAGCACGACCAGCAGGTAGAACATCACCGCGAGCCAGAGATAGCCCGGCCAGGCCAGCCAGAACGCCCCGGCGACCCGGGTGCCGACCATCGTGGCCGGGACGAGCAGCGCCAGCACCAGCGCGACGCCGCCGCCGATCCGCCGCCACCGCCCCGGACCGGTGGTGTCCTTCACCAGCCGCTTCCACAGGTAGAAGTGGATCCCCCCGATGATCAGGGTCAGGGTGGCCACGAACGCCAGGGTCGCCAACATCTGAGGCCTCTCTCAGCCGCCCGCGAAGGGAGGCAGCACGTCGATCGTGGCCCCGGCCGGCAGCGGTGTCCGACGATCATGACAGGCCACCCCGTCGACCAGGAAACTCGCCACCGCCAGGACCGCGGCGAGTCGCTCGCCGTGCCGGTGCGCCAGTTCGTTGACGAGTTCGTCCAGCGACCGGCCCGCGGATGCGGTCTCCTCGGGGCGGCCGGCCGCGGCCCGCGCCCCGGCGAAGTAGCGCACGGTGAGGTCCACGGCTCAGCCCCCGATCGCCGACATCGGCCGGGTCGGTTGCAGGAACGTCGGGTCGTCGATCCCGTGGCCCGCCCGCTTGCCCCACATCGCCGTACGCCAGCGCCGGGCCAGCTCGGCGTCGTCCGCGCCGGCCCGCAACGCACCCCGCAGGTCGGACTCCTCGGTGGCGAAGAGGCAGGCCCGGACCTGACCGTCGGCGGTGAGCCGGGTGCGGTCGCAGTCGCCGCAGAACGGCCGGGTCACGCTGGCGATCACGCCGACGGTGGCCGGGCCGCCGTCGACCAGCCAGGTCTCGGCGGGGGCGGCGCCCCGCCGGGCCGGATCGGGGGTCAGGGTGAACCGCGCGCCCAGCGCGGCGAGGATCTCGTCGGCGGTGACCATCGTCCCCCGGTCCCAGCCGTGCTGCGCGTCCAGCGGCATCTGCTCGATGAACCGCAGCTGGTAGCCGTGGTCGAGGGCGAAGCGGAGCAACGTCGGCGCCTCGTCCTCGTTGACGCCCCGCATCAGCACAGAATTGATCTTCACCGGGGTGAGCCCGGCGGAGGCCGCCCCGGCCAGCCCGGCGAGCACGTCGGCCAGCCGGTCCCGCCGGGTCAGCGTGGCGAACCGGTCCCGGTCGACGGTGTCCAGCGAGACGTTCACCCGGTCCAGGCCGGCGTCGCGCAGGACGCGGGCGAGCCGGTCCAGGCCGAGGCCGTTGGTGGTCAGCGAGATCCGGGGGCGCGGCGCCAGCGCGGCCACCGCGGCCACGATGCCGACCAGCCCGGGGCGGATCAGCGGCTCCCCGCCGGTGAAGCGCACCTCGGTCACCCCGAGCCGCTCCACGGCCACCCGGACCAGCCGGACGATCTCGTCGTCGCCGAGCAGCTGCGGCCCGGCCAGCCAGGGCAGCCCCTCCGCCGGCATGCAGTACGTGCAGCGCAGATTGCACTTGTCGGTCAGCGAGACGCGCAGGTCCCGGGCGACTCGGCCGTACCGGTCGACGAGGACGCCGTCGGTCGGGGCGGCGGTCACCTGTCGACCGTAGCGCGGTCGGTCCCGCGCAGCGCCGCGCGGGCGGCCCGGCCGACCGCGTCGCGGTACGCCCCGCCGAAGAGCGCGGTGTGCACCAGCAGCAACTGGAGCTGGTGCAGCGGCACCCGGTCCCGCCAGCCGTCGGCCAGCGGCCACGCCTCCCGGTAGGCGTCGAGGATCCGGGCGTGGTGCGGCGGACCGCCGAAGAGCGCCAGCTGCGCCAGATCCGTCTCCCGGTGGCCGCCGTGCGCCGCCGGGTCGACCAGCCAGATCCGGTCGTCGGCGCCCCAGAGCAGGTTGCCCGGCCAGAGGTCGCCGTGCAGCCGGGCCGGCGGCTCGTCCCCGCCGAACTCGCCGATCCGCGCCACCACCTCCTCGACCAGGGCGGTCTCCGCGCCGGTGAGCGCCCCGTTCTCCACCGACCGGCGCAGGTACGGGCGCAGCCGGCGGTCGGCGAACCAGGTCGACCAGGGTCCCTCGTCGACGGTGTTGTCCTGCGGCAGCGCACCGATGAAGCCGGGCCACGGCGCGCCGAGGACGGACGCTCCGGCCCGGTGCATCCCGGCCAGCTCACGGCCGAACCGCTCGGCCGCCTCGGGGGACGGCTCGCCCGGCTCCACCCAGTCCAGCGCCAGCAGCTCCGGCAACGCCACCACCACCTCCGGCACGGCCACCGTCCCCGTCTCCCGCAGCCAGCGCAGCCCGGCCGCCTCGGCGGCGAAGAAGCCCTCGGGCAGCGGCCGGTCGGCCCGCTCCGGCCAGGTCTTGGCGAAGACGGAGTGGCCGTCGTCCAGGGTGAGCCGGGAGGCGGCGCAGCTGTCCCCGCCGGAGACCGGCGTCTCCCGGATCCGCTGGTGGGTCAGGAAGGTCGGCAGGTGCTCCGGGTGTGCCCGCAGGTACGCCAGGTCCATCAGCGCAAGGTATCGGCTTTCCGGCCCGGCGGCGGCCCGGCTCGCGTCCGCCGGGCACGACCGGGCGGTGTCCTGCCGGTCCGGCGTCGCCGGTGCGCCCAGCGGCCACCGGCCCGAACCGCCCCGAGCTGGGGGAATACTCTCCGTGTCTGTGGATGGACCGCGTGTCGTCCACAGGGCCTGTCGCTCGGGCCTCGCGGGTCGCAGGCTGCCGACATGACCGCGACCGACCTTCCCCGGCTCACCGTCCGCTCGCCCGCCGACCTCATCGCCGCCGTGCCGTACCTGCTCGGCTTCCACCCCGCCGACAGCGTGGTGGTGGTGGCGATGCGGGGACGGCGGATCGTCTTCGTCGCACGGGCGGACCTCCCCGACCCGGGCACCGACCCGCGACTGCCCGCCCGGCACCTGGGCGAAGTCCTCGGCCGCCAGGACGCCGAGTCGGCGACCGTGCTCGGATACGGGCCGGCCGAGCGGGTCACCCCCGCCGTGGACGCCGTCCGCGCCGTGCTGGCCGACGCCGGCCTGACCGTGCTGGACGCGCTGCGGGTCACCGCCGGACGCTACTGGTCCTACCTCTGCGCCGCCCCGGACTGCTGCCCACCGGAGGGCACCCCGTACGACCAGGCGGCCAGTCAGGTCAGCGCCGCCGCGGTCTTCGCCGGCCAGGTGGCGCTCCCCGACCGGGCCGCGCTCACCGCGCAGGTGGCACCGGTCGAGGGAGATGCCCGGGAGGCGCTGCGGCGGGCCGCCGCCCGGGCCGAGCGACGGCTGCTGGCGCTGCTGGCGGAGGCGCCCCCCGCCGACCTGCTCGGTGGCCGGACGGTCCGGGCGGCCGGGGTCGACGCGGTCCGGACCGCCCTGCGCACGCACCGCCGGGGCGAGCGGCTGACCGACGACGAGGTGGCGTGGCTCAGCCTGCTCCTGACCCACCTGCCGGTGCGGGACCACGCCTGGGAACGCACCGACGGGCGCGAGGAGGACATCAGCCTCTGGGGCGACGTGCTGCGTCGCGCCGAGGAGGAGTTGATCGCCGCGCCGGCCAGCCTGCTGGCCTTCGCCGCCTGGCGGGCCGGGCAGGGGGCGCTGGCGGCGGTGGCCCTGGAGCGGGCGCTGGCGACCCACCCCGACTACTCCCTCGCCCAGCTCCTCGACGACCTGCTCCGGCGGGGCGTACCCCCGTCGGAGCTGGACGGCTGGCCGGCGGTGGGGGACCCGGGGGTGGTGCGCCGCCGTCCCCGGCGGCGCCGTCCCCGGCGGCAGATCGGATGAGCCGGTCAGCCGACGGTCACCCGGTGCGGGTGGGCGTAGACGTTCATCGCCCGACCCCGCAGGAAGCCGACCAGCGTCATCCCCGCCTCGTCGGCCAGGTCGACGGCGAGCGAGCTGGGCGCGGAGACCGCCGCCAGCAGCGGCACCCCGGCCATCCACGCCTTCTGCGTCAGCTCGAAGCTGGCTCGACCGGAGACCAGCAGGACGTGCCCCGTGAGCGGCAGCCGGCCTTCCCGCACCGCCCAGCCGACCACCTTGTCCACCGCGTTGTGCCGGCCGACGTCCTCGCGCAGCACCACCAGCTCGCCGTCCGGGGTGAAGAGGCCCGCCGCATGCAGCCCGCCGGTGCGGTCGAAGGCCCGCTGCCCCGACCGCAGCCGGTCCGGCAGGGCGGTGAGGACGTCCGCCCGCACCGTCAGCGCGTCCCCGGCCACCGGGTACGGCGACCGGGTCCGGATCGCGTCGATGCTGGCCTTCCCGCACACCCCGCACGAGCTGGTGGTGTAGAAGTTCCGCGACGGATCGGTGGTCGGCTCCGGCACGTCGGGAGCGAGCACCACGTCGACCACGTTGTACGTGTTCGGCGTCTCCGCACCGGCGCAGAGCTGGGCGGTGAGCACGTCCCCGGTCGACCGGATCAGCCCCTCGGTCAGCAGGAAGCCGATCGCCAGGTCGATGTCGTCCCCCGGGGTGCGCATGGTCACCGCGAGCGGCCGCCGCCGGCCGGGACCGGCCCTGCCGACCCGGATCTCGAACGGCTCCTCCACCGACAGCGTGTCCGGGCGGCGTACCGGGGCACGCCCCTCGTCCACCGCGTCCAGGTCGATCCGGAGCACGCCACGTCTGTCGGTCGCCCGTCCCATCCCGCCATCCTGCCCCCACCCGTCACCGCCACGGGCGACGGCCTCGGGTGGAGTGCTGCGGCTACGGTGGCCGGGTGACGGCGTACGCGGCGGTGGTGCTCGCGGGCGGCGCGGCGCGCCGGATGGGTGGACGGGACAAGCCCGCGCTGCCGGTGGGTGGGCGACCCATGCGGGAGCGCGTGCTCGCGGCGGTCGCCGACGCCACCCCGCGGGTGCTGGTCGGGCCGGCCGGCCCGGTCCCCGCCGGCGTGCTGGTGACCCGGGAGGATCCGCCGGGAGGCGGACCGGTGGCCGCCACCGCCGCCGGGCTCGCCCTGCTCGACCCCGGTACGACCACGACCACCGTCGCCCTGCTCGCCGCCGACCTGCCGCTGCTCACCCGGGACGCGCTCGGCGAGCTGCTGGGCGCGCTGGCGGGCGAGCACGACGGGGTCTGCCTCCTCGACGACGCGGGGCGCCGGCAGCCGCTGTGCGGGGTGTGGCGGGTGAGGCCGCTGCGCGCCGCGCTCGACCGGCTCGCCGTCCGGCGCGGCGGCACCCTCGACGGGGCGTCGATGCGCCAGCTCCTCGGCGAGTTGGCCGTCCGCGAGCTGCCCTGGTCCGGCTCGGGTCCGCCGCCGTGGTTCGACTGCGACACTGACCTGGACGTACGCCGGGCGGAGGAGTGGACGCGATGACGGTGATGGACGACTGGGTCACGGCGGCCTGCGCCGAGCTGGGTCTCGACCCGGCCGACGTGCCCGTACCGACCGTGCTGGAGCTGGCCAAGGACGTCGCCCACCAGGTGCTGCGGCCCGGTGCCCCGGTCACCGCGTACCTGCTCGGTGTCGCCGTGGGGCGGGGAGCCGACCCGGCGGAGACGGCCGCCCGGCTCAGCGCGCTGGCCGGCACCTGGCCGGTCGAGCTGGGCGGCGAACGGCCCGGCTGACCGTCCGCCGGCCGGCATGTCCGATGCCGGTCGCGTGGATTCGTTCCCCGGTCCGCATGGGTAGGGTGACCTTGACGGACGGAGGCGATCATGACGGCAGAGCACCCCTCGATGCCGGCCGGTGATCAGCCCGGCGGGTCGCCGGGGCATCACGAGTCGGTCCTGCTGGACGAGCCGACCACGGCCGACCTGCGGGCGAAGGTCACCGAGGCGTGGCGCGAGTTCGCCCGGGCGCTCGCCGAGCGACTGCGCACGCTGCCGACCGGGGCGCACCTCGAACTGACCCTCGACCCCACCGCGTCCGGCACCGGTGACGCGGTCTACTCGATCAGCGTGGACGTCGGGGCGGAGGGCCGCCTCTCGGCCCGGGCGGTCGGCAACGCCACCCTGCCGCAGGGTTACCGGCTGGACCGGGCCGCCGTGGCCGACATGGTGGCGCTGGGCTGGTCGCCGCCGGGCGTGGTGGAGGGCTCCGGCGAGCAGTTCGGCCTGGCCGGCTCCGCCGGTGACGCCAGCAAGCTGGCCGCGCTGCTCTCCCGCACCCTCCGCGACGTCTACGGCGCGCCCCACCCGGCCTTCCTGGTCTACCTGATGCACGACGCCGAGGGGGAGCCGCTGCCGGTCGAACCGCTCGGCACGGCCCGCAGCGAGTTCGGCCCGGACCGCGACGTCGAGGCGGACCTCGACGAGGCGCTGGCCGCCGCCGCGACGGCGGCCGGGCAGGACGGCGACGGTGACGTGCACGCCCTGGCCGAGCGGGTCCGCACGGTCGTCTCGACGATGCTCAAGTCGAAGTCCGACCAGCTCCAGATCGACTCGGACGGGGACATCAACATCCGGGCCGGCTCGGCGATGGTCTTCGTCCGGGTTCGCGACAACCCGCCCCTGGTCGACGTCTTCTCCCCGGTGCTGACCGAGGTCGAGCCGACCGAGCGGCTCTACGTGAAGCTCTCCGAGCTGACCAACCGGATGCCGATCGGCCGGCTCTACTGCGCCGACGACACCGTCTGGGCCTCCATCCCGGTCTTCGGCCGGAACTTCCAGGCCACCCACCTGATGCTCGCCGTGCAGGTGATGACGGGGCTGGCCGACGAGCTGGACGACCGGCTGCACGGTGAGTTCGGCGGCAAGCGCTTCTTCGGCGAGGGCGACAAGCCCCAGCGCGCCGCCTCCGAACACCGCACCGGCATGTACCTCTGACCCTCCCCGCGCCGATCCCGCACTTCCGGCCCGGGCGGGAGGTGCGGGATCGGCGGAGGACGGGTCAGGTCGAGGGGAGCCAGGCCAGGCTGCGGGCGGTCGTCGGGTCGGTGGCCTTGAGGCCGGTGTGGGAGACGGTCCAGAGGACGTCTCCCACCAGCAGCGACCGGCTGACCAGGTCGGCGCCTTCATGGTCGACCCGGCCGACCTCGGTGACGGCCGTGGCGGTCACCCGGAGCAGGCGTACGCCGCGGTCCACCGGCAGCGCGACCAGGCCGGTCGACGGTTGGTGCAGGAACGCGTGCGGCTCGAACTCGACGATCGATTCCGCGCCGGGCACGTGGTACTGCGCCGACCGGACCGGCCGCTGCGGGTCGCGGACGTCGAAGACGGCGACCTGGAGGCCGAGTGGGCGTCCCCGCCGGTCCGCCTCCTGGCCGACGCCGAGCAACCGCCCGTCCGGCAGCGGGTGCAGGTACGCGGACCAGCCGGTGATCTTCAGCTCGCCGGTGACCCGGGGCGCGGTGGGATCGGAGAGGTCGACGCGGTAGAGCGGATCGGTCTCCCGGAAGGTGACCACGTAACCGGTCGGGCCGAGGAAGCGCACCGACTTGATCCGCTCGCCCCGACCCAGGCCGGTCACCTGCCCGATCCGCTCCAGGGTGTCGCCCCGGCGGCGCAGCACCTGCACGGCCGACTCGGAGACGGGACCGACGGAGGTGTCGCTGGTGGTGGCGATCCGCAGGTCGCCCTGCCACTCCGAGAGCGCGTACTGGTTGATCGGGACGCCGTGCACCCGGCCCGCGGCGACGTACCGGGGGCGACCCGGGCCGGTGAGGTCGAACTGGTAGACGTCGGTCGTCTCCGGCCGCGCCCACCGGCCCCGCGCGTTCCACGGGGTGGGCGCGAACCGGGAACCGGCCAGCCAGAGGGCGTCGGCGGTGCCGTAGACGAGGTCGGCGTCGGCCGCCACGCCGACCGGGTCGCCGTCGCCGAGCCGGTCGGCCCCGAGGTCGAAGCTGAGGACGGTGACCAGTGACGTGCCGCTGCCGGTGTCGGGGCGGCTCACCCGGTCGCAGCCGACCCGGCCCGTCCCGCGCGCCTCGCCGGCCGTCCACTCGTAGGCGGGCAGCCAGGCGTCCAGTCCGGCGCGGGCGATCACCGCGCGGTTCGCGGCGGTCCGCTCGGCGTCGGTGCCCCGCTCGTCGTACGAAAAGGGCAGCCGCGGCGCGGTGCGGACGACGACCCGGGCGGTGGCACCGGTCTGGCGGGCGTCGAGCAGGGCGCCGTCGATCCGGTAGGTGGCCAGGACCCGTGGTGCGCCCGCGAGGTCGACCAGGAGCAGGCGCGGGCCGCTCGGATCGTCGGTCGCGGGGCCCGTCGGCTTGACCCGCTCGGCGAGCGGCGCGACCGGGTGGGTCAGCACCAGCGCGCGGTCACCGTGCAGCAGCAGGTCCGCCCGGGCCCCGCCGCCCCGGCTCCCGGGCGGGTCGACGGTGAGTCGCCCGGTGACCCGCTGGGTCGCCGGGTCGACGACGCGCAGCACGCCCGAGGTCACCGTGACGATCCGCCGGCCGTCGGTCTTGACCAGGTCCGGCTCGGCGGCGTCCGGTTCGTGCGAGTTGGTGGTGGAGTGCGCCGGGGCGCTGCGGGCGGTCATGGGCACGGCGCCCCCGGCCGCGGGTAGCGCCAGGTCGACCCCGGTGCGCCAGCTCGGCCCGAAACCCCAGGGGCCGACCACCGCCGAGGCGGCGGCGCGAAGGTCGGTGAGCGCCTCGGCGCAGGAGTCGTAGCCGACCAGTCGGGGCGCGGCGGTGGGCGGCGCGGTCCGCTCGGGCCCGCCGGTGTGCGGCGTGCTCCCGGCCAGCAGGCCGAGGGCGAGCAGGGCCCCGACGGCGGCGTGAGTGGTTCCCCGTGTCATGTCCGCTTCGACGCGGCCCCGACCCCGTCCGGTTCCGGTGGGTCGGGCGCGGCGGCGACCGGGACGATCGGCGGGGTCAGCCGGTGGAGGGGCCGACGCCCGGAGATTCGACCAGGCGGGAGAGGACGATGGTGCTCCGGGTGGAGGTGACGAAGGACTCGGCGCGCAGCCGTTCCAGCGCGTCCTCGAGGTGGGAGATGTCGGCGGCGCGCAGGTGCACGAGCGCGTCGGCCTCCCCGGAGACGGTGTACGCCCCGACCACCTCCGGGTGCCGCCGGGCGGCCACCCCGATCTGCGCGGGGGTGGTCCGCCCGGCGCAGAAGAGCTCCACGAACGCCTCGGTGGTCCAGCCGACGGCGGCCGGATCGACCACCGCGGTGAAGCCCCGGATGACCCCCGTCGAGCGGAGCCGGTCGACGCGTCGCTTGACCGCCGGAGCGGAGAGTGACACCCGAACGCCGATGTCGGCGTACGACGCTCGGGCGTCTGCCACGAGCAACGCAATGATTCGCTGGTCCACCGCGTCTATCTGCAACGTTCCGCCCTCGGGAAGCAATGGTTACGGCTGTTACCAAAGTTCTACGGTACCTACTCTTGGTGACCGTGAACCAGCAGCGAGTCCCGCGAAAGCGGACATATCTCATGTGCTCGCCCGAGCATTTCGCGGTCGAGTACGCCATCAACCCGTGGATGGACGTCACGACCCCCGTGGACGCGGAGCTGGCGGTCAAGCAGTGGGACCGCCTGCGGGAGACGCTGGTCGGTCTCGGTCACGACGTGCACCTGCTCACCCCCGAGGCCGGGCTGCCGGACATGGTCTTCGCCGCGAACGGCGCGTTCGTGGTGGACGGGACCGTCTACGGCGCCCAGTTCAAGCACGAGCAGCGGGCCGCCGAGGCCGCCGCGCACCGGGCGTTCTACGAGTCGCAGGACTGGCGGTTCATCGCCCCGAGCGAGACCAACGAGGGTGAGGGCGACTTCGCGTACCTGCCGGACGCGCACGGCGGCCTGATCCTCGCCGGGCACGGCTTCCGGACGGAGCTGCCGGCGCACGCCGAGGCGCAGGAGGCGCTCGGCCGGCCGGTGGTCTCGCTGCGCCTGGTCGACCCGCGCTTCTACCACCTGGACGTGGCCCTCGCCTCGATCGACGACGAGAACGTCGTCTACTTCCCGGGCGCCTTCTCGGCGGCCAGCCAGCGGGTGCTCGCGCAGCTCTTCCCCGACGCGGTGATCGCCGACGACGAGGACGCCATGGCCTTCGGCCTGAACCTGGTCAGCGACGGCGCGAACGTCGTGCTGAACAGCGAGGCGACCCGACTGGCCGGGAAGCTGAAGGCGGCCGGGTACACCCCGGTGCCGGTCGAGCTGGCCGAGCTGAAGAAGGGCGGCGGCAGCGTGAAGTGCTGCATCGCCGAGCTGCGCCACTGACCCGACCCGGACCAAGGGCCGGTCTCCCCGCGGGGAGACCGGCCCTTCACCGTACGGGCGCCGGCCGGCTCAGCCGAGCGTGGCGATCTCGTTGATGGTGACGTTGGAGAGCAGCCGGCCGTCGAACTGGACCCGGCGCAGGTACCACTTCTGCTGCGGGGTGCGGGGCTGGTTGAACTGCCACACCCCGCGCGGGCTGTCGATCTGGCCGATCTTGCCGAGGGCCAGGTTGACCTGCTGCGGCGTCGGCTCCGGCCCGGCCAGCCCGATCGCCTTGTCGAGCACCTGAGCGGCGTCGTACGAGGCCATCGCGTACGTGGTGGGTTGGACCCCGTACTTCTTGCGGTACGCCCCGGCGAAGACCCGGTTGGCGTTGTTGTTCAGGTCGGCCGAGTAGTTCAGCACCGTCTGGATCGTGCCGGGCTTCAGGTTGTCCCGCTGGTCGACCAGGGTGCCGCGCAACTCGCTCAGGACGGTGCCCTCGGTGAGGAAGCCGGGCGCGTAGACGTTGCCGGCCCAGCGTTCGCGCAGGCGCAACTGGCGGACGAACTCGATGGCCGCCTTGCCGGAGAAGTTGCAGAAGATGGCGGTCGGCCTGCGGCCGAGGGCCTGCCGGATGTCGTAGCGGTAGGTGCTGTCGTTCGGGTTCGCGGCGGCGGTCGTCCAGATCGGCTCGCCGACGATGCGCTTGTCGTCGGCGCCGAACTGCCGGCGGAAGCCCTGCACCACGTCGAGGCTGGCCGCGCCCTCCGGCGCGACGATCGCGATCCGGCTGCTGGCCGGCAGCCGCACCTTCAGGTAGTCCGCGAGCGCCCGGCCCGGCTCGTCCAGCACGTACGACGTGCGCCAGATGTAGACCACGCTCTGCAGGCTGGTGGGCGAGGCGTTCGAGGCGACCAGCGGCACCCGGGCCCGCTCCACGTCTTCCCGGACCCCGGCGAGCACCTGCGAGTCGACGACCCCGGTGAGGGCGAGCACGCCCTTCTTGAGCAGCCCGTCCACGGCGGCCTGGCCGGTCTTGGCACTGTCGCCCTCGTCGGCGACCTCCAGGGTCACCGGGTGGCCACCCAGCCGCTGCCCGTTGAGCGCGAGGTAGGTGTCGAAGCCGTTGGCCATGTCCTGGCCGACCTGCTTGCCGGGGCCGCTCTCCGGCCTGATCAGGCCGATCCGGATCGGGGCGCCGGTGGGCCGGGCCTCGCTGTCGTCCTCCGTGGCGCAGCCGGCGGCCAGGCCGGTCGTACCGAGCGCGGCCAGGAGTTGCAGGGCGCGCCTGCGGTTCATCTGCGACACCGAAATCCTTCCGGGAGCGTTGCCGGGCGTCACCGCCCCCTCGGCGTTCTACCTGTTCGGCGACGCTGCGTCAATGGCTATTGATCTTTGTGCAGCGACTGCAACGCACCTCTCACCTGCGGCCAGGCCGCCGAGAGCGGGTCGATGAGCCCGAAGTGCTCGCATTTCGGCAGTTCAACGAGGTCGACCTCGGCTCCGGCGGCCCGGGCCGCCGCCGCGTACGAGCGGCTGACCTCGATCGGCACCTGCCGGTCGAGCACCCCGTGCAGAATCACCGTGCGTGTCCGGAGTGGCACCAACGCACGTGGATCGGTGGTGGCGTAGCGGTCGGGGTGCTCGGCCGGACCGCCCCCGAGCAGCGCGGCGACCGCCCCGCCGTCCAGGTCCAGCCGGTACGCCTCGGCCAGGTCCGCCACCGGAGCCAGCGCCAGCACCCCGCGTACGGCCGCCGGGGCGTGCGCGGCCGCGTAGAGCGCGAGGTGCCCGCCGGCGGAGTGCCCGAGCAGCAGCGGCGGCCCGGCGGCCACCCGTCCGGGCAGCGCCCGCGCCGCCAGCTCCGGCAGGGCGGCCACCCCCGCCAGCACGTCCGTCAGGGTGCCCGGCCAGCCGCCCCCGGGCTGCCCGGTGCGGCGGTACTCCAGCTGGGCGACCGGCCAGCCGAGCCCGGCCAGCGCGGCGGCCAGCGGGCCGGTGTGGGCGCGGTCGTACTCGGCGCGCCAGAACCCCCCGTGCAGCACCGCGACCAGCGGCCGGGCCGGGCCGTCGCCGGCCGGTCGGCGCAGGTCGGCCACCTGGTCGGGGTGCGCGCCGTAGGCCACGGTCACGTCGGCGGGCGGCGCGGGACGGGTGAGCACGGCGCGCGGGTCGGCGGGCATGCGGCGACGGTAGCCGACGCGCCGGGCGGCGCCACCCGGGAGCCGGTCCCGGCGCGTGCCGCCCGCCGGGGTGGGTAAAGATGGTTCCCATGACCGACGCGCATTTCCCTGGACAGAACGACGAGCCGGGCCGCGAGGGTGGCGAGCACTCGGGCACCGTGGTGGTGGTCGGCCCGGACGGTCGCCCGGTCGGCACCGTGCAGACCGACGACGCGGCCGGTGAGGACCCGACCCGTCTGGTCGAGCAGCCGGCCAAGGTGATGCGGATCGGCAGCATGATCAAGCAGCTGCTGGAGGAGGTCAAGTCCGCGCCGCTGGACGACGCCAGCCGGCACCGGATGCGGGAGATCCACGAGCGGTCGATCGTCGAGCTCAAGGAGGGCCTCGCCCCCGAGCTGCGCGACGAGCTGGAGCGGATCTCGCTGCCCTTCACCGAGGAGAAGGCGCCCAGCGAGGGTGAGCTGCGGATCGCCCACGCCCAGCTGGTCGGCTGGCTGGAAGGGTTGTTCCACGGCATCCAGGCCGCCCTGGTCGCCCAGCAGATGGCCGCCCGGGTGCAGCTGGAGCAGATGCGCTCCGGCCGGCCCGCGCTGCCCAGCGGCCCCGGCGGGGGGATGCCCGGCATGCCGGGCCTGGGTCAGCCGTCCGGCGGTGAGGGGCACCCCACCGGTCAGTACCTCTGACCGGGCCGGTTCAGCCCAGCTCGAAGACCTTCTCCAGGTACGCCGCCACGCCGTCCTCGGAGTTCGCCGCGGTCACCTCGTCGGCGATCTCCAGGACGGCGGGGTGCGCGTTCGCCACCGCCACCGACCGGCCGGCCCAGGTCAGCATCGGCACGTCGTTGGGCATGTCCCCGAAGGCCAGCACGTCCCGTTCGTCCACCCCCAGCCGGGTGGCGTACCAGGCCAGCCCGGCCGCCTTGGTCACGCCGGCCGCGGAGATCTCCACCAGCCCGGTGTACGACGAGTGGGTCGCCTCGGCCAGCCCGTCCAGCATCCCCGCGACCAGCTGGACGAAGGCGTCCGGGTCCTGCTCCCCGGCCCGGGCCAGCAGCTTCACCGCCGGCACCGAGCACAGCTCCTCGGGCGACTCGACGGCCCGGATCGCGTCGTGGTCGGCGTCCCAGCGCAGCGGGTAGTGCGTCTCGTGCCGCATCTGCCGGCTGTCCACCACCTCCACCGCGAAGCTCACCCCGGGCACCTCGGCGCGCAGCCGGCGGGCCACCTCGGCGAGCAGTTGCGGGGCGAGCGGGTCGGCCCGCAGCACCTCGTCGGCGACCGGGTCGTAGACCACCGCGCCGTTGGCGCAGATCGCCGGCAGCGGCGCGGCCAGCTGGTCGTACACGAGTTGGAGCCAGCGGATGGGGCGGCCGGTGACCAGCACGACCGGCGTGCCCGCCGCGCAGATCCGGTTCAGCACCGCGGCGGTGCGCGCGGTGATCGTGCGTTCGTCGGCGAGCAGGGTGCCGTCGATGTCGGTGGCGACGAGCCGGGGGGTGGATCCCATCATCGGGAGAGTAGTCGATCGAGGTACACCGCCACCCCGTCGTCGTCGTTGCGCAGGGTGATCTCGTCCGCGGCGGCGCGGACCTCGGGGTGGGCGTTCGACACGGCCACCCGGGACCAGCCGGCCCAGGCGAACATCGGCAGGTCGTTGGGCATGTCCCCGAAGACGAGCACCTCCGCCGGGTCGACGCCGAGCCGCTCCGCCACCACGCTGAGCCCGGTGGCCTTGTCCACCCCGGGCGCGCAGATCTCCACGAACCCGAGGCCGGCCTGGGTGAGCGTGGCCACCTGCGGCGGGATGATCCGGCGAGCGGTCGCCAGCAGCTCGTCCACGTGGTGGTCGGCGGTCCGGGCGAACGCCTTGAGCACGTCGCAGGAGAGGCACTCGGCCCGGCTGCGCTCCTCGAACCGGTCCTGGTACGGCCAGCTCGGGTGGTAGTCGCCCCAGAGCGGCGCGTCGGGCTCGTCGGACGCCTCGACCATCACCGTGAGCGGGCCCACCTCGGCCTCCAGCTCGGCGAGCAGGTGCGCGAGCACCTCGCCGGGGAGGCGCTCGTCGCGGAGCACCACCGGTCCGCCCGGGTCGCTCTGGTCGACCACCCGGCCACCGCCGGCCATCACCAGGAAGTCCGCGGCGCGGATGTCGTTGCGGGTCAGCTCGGCCAGCCGGGGGCCTCGTCCGGTGGCGCCGACCACCGGGATCCCGGCGGCCCGCACCCGGTCGAGCACCTCGTGGGTGTACGCCGAGACGGTCTCGTCGCTGCGGACGAGGGTCCCGTCGAGATCGGTGGCGATCAGCTTGGGCAGTCCCGGGCGGGTCATGGTTCCTCCTTCGCCCGCCGCCGTCGCAGCCAGCCGTTCTCGGTCCTCGGTGCCTCGACCCGGAGTGACGGCGGGCAGCAACCGTACCTCGCGGAACGGGTCGCAACCATGGCTTCCCGGCGAATCGGGTGCCAACGCCGGGTGACCGGTCGACGTGCCGTTCCGCCTGCCCGGACGGGCTCAGCTGCCCGGTCCGCGGCGGGCGAACGGCACCGTCGGCGTCACGGTCAGGTCGGCGGGCCCGGGGGGCGGTTCGTGGTCGTCACGGGTGGGTCCGGGGGGCGACGCGTCGGCCGATGCCCCGGCGTCCGACCGCCCGGCCGGCCGGCGGCCGGCGAGCAGGAGCGCGGCGCCGAGGAGCGCGGTCGCCACGAGGGCCATCACCAGTCCCCGCCCGTACTCCACCCGGAAGCCGTCCTCGGGGGAGGAGTACAGGAGGGCCCGCTGCCCGGCGTCGTCCAGGCTGAGCATGGTGGCCGTGAGCAGCGCCAGCAGGGCGCCCGCCCCGGCCAGACCGGCGACCCGCGCGTCGTGCCGGACCTCTGGCCGGCCGGCCAGGGCGAGCGCCACCGCGCCGACCAGCAGCAGGAGCCCGACCAGGTACGCGACGCCGAATCCGCCGACCTCGGCCACCCCGCCCGGCACCCGGAGGGTGCTCTCGCCGTCCCGGCCGCCGTTCGGCACGGTCGTCACCAGCCACTCGCCGACCAGGGAGGCCATCGCCGCCACCGCGCCCAGGGCGGCCACCACCCGCGGCAGCCGGGGGTCCCGGTCGAGCCCGCCCGTCCAGCGTCCGAGTCGCCCGGCCCTGGCCGGTTCCGCCGCGCCCCACTCCAGCACCGTGGTGCCGTCGGAGCGGTCGTCCTGCCGGGGGATGGGGAGCTCCTCGGACATCGGCCACCTTCCACCGTCTCGGGCCTGACCCGCATGATGTCACGACCGGCCGCCCGCAACCGGGTACGCGCCTCGCCGGATCGCCCGGGTCGGTCGCCCGGCCGGTGCCGTTTCGGTTAGCGTCGGTGCATGCCAATCCGTACCGCTTCCGCAAACTGGCAGGGCAATCTCACCGAGGGTGCCGGGACCGTCCGCACCGGCAAGGGTGGCCTGTCCGGGAACTACTCCTTCAAGTCGCGCTTCGAGGAGGGCGAGGGCACCAACCCGGAGGAGCTGATCGGCGCGGCGCACGCCGGCTGCTTCTCCATGGCGTTCTCCAAGCAGCTCGCCGACGCCGGTGCGACCGGCACGTCGGTGGAGACCACCGCCAAGGTCCACTTCGACAAGACCGACGCGGGCATGACCGTCACCCGGATCGACCTGGAGACGGTCGGCCAGGCGCCGGGGCTCGACGAGGCCGAGTTCACCAAGCTGGCCGAGGCCGCCAAGGAGAACTGCCCGATCTCCCGCCTGCTCTCCCCGGGCGCCGAGATCACCCTGAGCGTCCGCCTCGCCTCCTGACCCACCCCCGCACGCTCCGCGTGGCGGCCCCTCCCCGCGGTCAGCGGGGAGGGCGCCCGTCGCCCACCCGGGGATCCGCATCGATGTCGGCGGGTGGGTGGGGGTGCGGGTCGGGGAAGATGGGGTGGTGGCGGTGGAGATGAGCCGGGAACGGTTCGAGGAGCTGGTCGGCGAGGCCCTCGACGAGGTGCCCGAGGAGCTGCTCGGGCTGATGAGCAACGTGGTGATCCTGGTCGAGGACGACCCGCCGGCCGGGGAGGACCTGCTCGGCCTCTACGAGGGGCACGCGCTCACCGAGCGGGGCTGGGACTACGCCGGCGTGCTGCCGGACCGGATCCTCATCTACCGCCACCCGATCCTGCGGATCTGCGACACCGAGGACGACGTGGTCGACGAGGTGGCGGTGACGGTGGTGCACGAGATCGCCCACCACTTCGGCATCGACGACGCGCGGCTGCACGCGCTGGGCTGGGGCTGACCGCCGCTCGGCCGGTGGTCGCTGTTGCGACGGCTGCCTACCGTGGTGTGGAGCACCCGAATCAGGAGGAAATCCATGCGCAGCGCGCTGTTCTCCGCGGAGAACCTGGAAAAGGAGTCCGCCCAGCCCGGCATGCGGCTGCAGAACTCCAAGATGCTGAAGATCGAGCTGAACGGCGAGGCGATGGCCCGGGTCGGCTCGATGGTCGCCTACCAGGGGCAGGTGCAGTTCCAGGCCCTCGGCTCCGGTGGCCTCGGCAAGTTCATCAAGCAGCGTCTCACCGGGGAGGGCGTGCCGCTGATGAAGCTCAGCGGGCGGGGTGACGTCTTCCTCGCCGAGCTGGCCAAGGACGTGCACATCATCGACCTGGAGCCGGGCGACGCCCTCTCCATCAACGGGTCCAGCGTGCTGGCCTTCGACTCGACGCTGTCGTACGACATCAAGATGGTCGGCGGCGCGGGCATGGCCTCGTCGTCCGGGCTGTTCAACTGCGTCTTCTCCGGACACGGCCGGATCGCCATCACCACCAAGGGCACCCCGGTGGTGTTGAACGTCGACGCCCCCACCTACGTGGACCCGCAGGCGGCGGTCTGCTGGTCGGCCAACCTGCAGACCGGCTACCACCGGGCCGAGCAGCTGGGCCTGGGCGCGCTGCTTGGGCGCAGCACCGGCGAGGCGTTCACGATGAGCTTCGCCGGCCAGGGTTTCGTGGTGGTGCAGCCGTCGGAGGAGCCGCCGGTCATGGGCAGTGGGACCCAGCAGCAGCAGGGCGGCCTGCTCGGCGGCCTGCTCAGCTGAGCTCGTGCGCTGGGGCGTCCCGGCCGGGGCGCCCCACCGTCGTCAGCTCAGCTCGCCGGCGCGCAGCCGGGCCAGCCAGGCCGCCGCGTCGGCGTAGTCGGCGTCCGAGAGCCCGGCCGGGGCCGGGACCGGCCGGTCACCCGTGCCGCCGCTGAAGCGGTGCCGGGGGTACGACCCGAGGAAGCGCACGTCGGCGCAGACCCGACGCAGCCCCTGCAACGCCTCGCCCATCCGGACGTCCGCCACGTGCCCGGTGCAGTCGAGGAAGAAGAGATACCGACCGAGCGCCTCGCCGGTGGGGCGGGACTCGATGCGGGTCAGGTTGACCCCGCGTACGGCCAGCTCCATCAGCACCGACAGCAGGGCGCCCACCCGGTCGTGGGCGATGTACACCGCCAGCGAGGTGACGTCGTCCCCGGTCGGGGGCGGCGGCGGGCCGGGCCGGGACACCAGCGCGAAGCGGGTCACCGCGTCGGGATGGTCGGCGATCTTGTCGGCGAGCACCGCGAGCCGGTGCCGGGCGGCGCCGATCGGGGCGCAGATCGCCGCGTCGTACTCGCCGTTCGCCGCGCCGGCCGCCGCGGCGCCGTTGGAGAGCACGTCCACCACTACCGCGTCGGGCAGGTGGTCCCGCAGCCAGCCCCGGCACTGGGTGGACGCCTGCGGGTGGGCCGCCACGCTGGAGATCGAGGTGAGGGTGGTGCCGGGTCGGGCGCCCAGCACGAACTCGACCGGCAGGATCACCTCCCGGGTGATCACCAGCGGCTCCCCCTCGGCCAGTTCGTCCAGGGTGACCCCGACGGCGCCGCCGATCGAGTTCTCCAGCGGCACCAGCGCCGCGTCCGCCTCTCCCGCCCGTACGCTCTCCAGCGCCTCGCCGACGCTGCGCGCGGGCGTACGACCGCCGTGTTCGGCGGCGGGCACGGTGCGCAGCGCCTGCTCGGCGAAGGTGCCCTCGGGTCCGAGGTAGACGAATCGGGTCGGCGGTGTTCCCGGCATGCCGACCAGCCTACGCACCCGGCCGGGCCGGGGTGCCGTCGTCGCAGGCCAGCGTCCGGATGGCGGGCGGGGCGACGGCGCGTACCTCGACCGAGCAGACGTCGGTCCCGGCGGTGACCAGGGTCAGCGCCGCGGGGGTGCCGCTGGTGACCACCTGGAGCTCCTCGTGCCCCCGGACGGCGAACACCGTGTACTGCCAGTCGGCCGCGCAGAGCGGCCCGCGGCTGGCCCGCACCGACACGCCCCGGGGCAGCACTTTGCCGCGCAGCAGGGCCACCACCCGGTCCGCGGTGGGCCGGTCGGCGCACGGGGCGACGGTCAGGCCGGGGTCGGGGGTGGGCGTCGGCGCCGGCCCCCCGGGCGGCGGGAAGCCGACGGGCGGGGTCGCCGGCGGGGTGGGCAGAAGCCCCGTCGGCAGGGTCGTGGGCGGGGCGGTCGCCGGTCGGCTGACCGTCGACCAGGGCGGAGCGGGCGGGCCCGGCGGGGCGGCGGGGCTCTGGCCCGGCGGGCCGGCGCACGCGGCGGGCGGCAGCGCGGCGAGCAGAACGCCGGCGGCGACCAGCCGGCGGAGCGGGATGCGGTGCGGTACGTCAGGCGGCACGGACCGGTCCTCGGGGGGATCGAGCCTCAACGGCATCGAGAGGGGTCGTTGCGGCCGGGATGGCCGAGGCCATCGTAGGAGGATCGGGGCGGCGGGAGAAGGTCAGCGCAGGACCCGGTGCCCGGCCCGTTCCAGCGCGGTGGTCGCCTCGGCGAGCCGCACCGCCGGCACCAGCACGTGGTCGGTGTCGTAGGTGGAGAACGCGACCACGCTGACCCGGGCCGCGGCGAGCGGGTCGACCAGTGAGGCGAGCGTCCCGGTGACCGCGAGGTCGAGCGGGCCGACGACCCGCAGGCACCGCCAGTCGGTCTCCAGGTCGGCCTGGGCGGGGGCTCGCTCGCTGGGGCAGATGATCGAGATCCCGTCGGCGGTCCAGCTCACGGTGACCACGTCGGCGTCACCCGGGTCGGCCCAGAGGGCGGGCGGGAGCGGGGTGCCGGCCGCCAGGCGGCACACGACGTACTCCCCCGGGAGCAGCGCGACATCGAGCATGAGGGCACCTTACGGCGTCGGTGAGTGCCGCCCCAGCATCGTGACGTGCGGCGCACGCCACAGTCCCTCGCAGGTCAGACCTCGGAGAAGAAGGTGAGTGAGCCGGCGACCCCGCCGTGGGTGAGCACCGGCGTGGAGATGGCGTCGACGGTGGCGTCCGACGACTCCGCGCCCGCCGCCTGGACCCGCAGCAGGCCACGCGCGAGCCGGCCGGAGTGCAGGGCGAGCAGCGGCGGGATCTTGTCGGTCTCCTGCTCGGTCAGCTCGTGCCGGGCCGCGGTGAAGTCGAGCAGCCGCAGGCCGCCCTCGAGCAGCGGCAGGCCGACCACGTCCTCGGGGGCGCCGAGGCAGAGCAGGTCGCACCCGGAGGACGAGATCGCCACCACCCGGGTGTCCGCGTCGATCAGCAGGCAGGGCTCGTCGGCGTGGGAGACGGTCGCCGACCACTGGCCGAAGTTGTCGGACCCCTGCTCCGTCGGTGTGCGGGCCGCCGGCACGAACACTTCTGAGAGCGAGAGTTCGACGTGGGCCACCGCGCCTCCTAGGTACACCGACGGTCTGTCCACGCTAGCCGGTCGTCGCGACGGCCGCTGGACCGCGCTGGCGCCACCGGCCGCCGGTGGACGATCGGGTGCCCTGGGCGGGCGGCCGGCGACGGCGCGGACCGGTGGTGTCTTCGGTGAGCCTCCGGGCCGCGTGCGTCGCCGGTGACGTTACCGGCGGGCGGCCGGCTTGTCAGCGGCCGTTCGGCCCTCGTCGTACCACCGGTAGTCGGCGGCGGGACGGTAGGTGCCGTTGAGCCAGGTCTGCGGCTGCTGCGCGATCCGGGACAGCTTCTCGGCGGTGGCCGGGCTGATCCGGTTGCCCGCGGCGACGAGGAGCCGGTCCAGCTCCCGGTGGGTCGCCATCAGGCAGTCCTTGGGCAGGCCGTAGACGCTGATGACGCCGGAGCCGACGAAGGTCAGCACCGGCGTCACCGGGATCGGCAGCCCCACCGCGGTGGAGAGCGCCTTGCTCGCCCGCTTGGCGTCCCGTCGGGCCTCCGCGACGTACGGCGGGCGCTTGCCGTTGATCTGGACCACGTCCCCGGCGACGAGCACCCGGGCCCGCCCGTGGTCGGCGATGCTCACCGCGTACAGCCCGCTGGGGCCGATGGCGAGGAAGCCGGCCCGCTCGTCCTGGCCGTGGTCGAGGAGGACGTCGGAGACGTCGGTGCGCGGCCACTCGATGACGTGCCAGGCGGGGCCCAGGTGGTCGAGTTGGCCGAGCGCCCGGGCGCCGGCCGCCTCCAGCCGTCGGGCGCCCCGTTCGGCGCGGCGACGGCGGGCCCACTCCAACGGGGTGGGGCGGGCCGGCTCGAGCGCCGACGGCGCATCGGCCCGAGGGTGCGGCACCGTCACGGGCGGCAGTGCCCGGGTGGGTACGGCTCGACGAGCGGGAAAGACAGTCATCGCGACCTCCGGCAAAAGGTCCCTCGAAGTTATGTCCTCACTACCCTACGTTGCCACTCGGGGGGTTCGGCAAGTTGGAGCGCCGGAATGAGTGCGGATGAATGCCATATTCATCCACAGTTCTTCCGCTGAAGATCGCTCACACCTGTCCTACGCTGCGAGGGTGACCCACTACGTGGACAGCGAGGTCGGTCGACTCGGCACCGTGCTGCTGCACCGGCCGGGGCCGGAACTCGCCCGGCTCACCCCCCGCAACAACGACTCGCTGCTCTTCGACGCCATCCCCTGGGTGGGACGGGCCCAGGAGGAGCACGACGCGTTCGCCACGGCGCTGCGCGACCGCGGCGTCGAGGTGCTGTACCTCGCCACCCTGCTCGCCGAGACGCTCGCCGTGCCCGACGCGCGCGCCGAACTCACCGAGCAGGTGCTCCGGTCGCCGAGGCTGGGCGACACCCTGCGCCGCCGGGTCGCCGACCACCTCGCCTACCTCGACCCGGCCGCCCTCGCCGACGTGCTCATCGCCGGGCTCGCCCACGAGGAGGTACGGATCAGCCCGGAGCGCCCCGGTGGGCTGGTGTGGACGCTGATGGACCGGCACGACTTCGTCATCGCCCCGCTGCCCAACCTGCTCTTCACCCGGGACTCCGCACTGTGGATCGGGGACCGGGTCGGGGTGACCAGCCTCGCCATGCCGGCCCGGCGGCGGGAGACCACGCTCACCGACGCCATCTACCGTCACCACCCGCGCTTCGCCGGCACCGAGTTCGTCTACCACCCCGAGCTGGAGCACCTGGAGGGCGGCGACGTGCTGCTGCTCGCCCCGGGCGTGCTCGCCGTCGGGGTGGGTGAGCGGACCACCCCGGCCGGCGCGGAACGGCTCGCCCGGCAGGTCTTCGCCGCGGGGCTGGCACACACCATCCTGGTGGTGCCGATCGCTCAGGAGCGGGCCACCATGCACCTGGACACGGTCTGCACGATGGTCGACGTCGACGCGGTGCTGATGTACCCGAACATCGCCAGCACCCTCTCGGCGTACACGGTGATCGCGGGGCCGGACGGGGAGCCGCGGGTGGACGGTCCGGCGCCGTTCCTGCGCGCCGCCGCCGACGCGATGGACATCGACCAGCTCCGGGTGATCGACACTGGGCTGGACCCGGTCACCGCGGAGCGCGAGCAGTGGGACGACGGCAACAACACCCTCGCCCTCGCCCCCCGGCTCTGCGTCGGCTACGAGCGGAACGTGGAGACCAACGCCCAGCTGGAGCGGGCCGGCATCGAGGTCATCCCGATCGCCGGCTCCGAGCTGGGCTCCGGCCGGGGCGGCCCGCGCTGCATGTCCTGCCCGTTGGTCCGGGAACCGCTGCGCGGCTGACGGAGCGGGCCCCGGCGCCGGCCGGGGCCCTCCCGACACCCGGCCGGCTCAGCGCAGGGTGAGCTGGCGGCCCAGCAGGCCCTGGCGGGCACGGCGGCCCGCGGCGTCCAGCGGCTCCCGCTCCGCCAGCACGTCGGCGTACCGCTTCGCGAACCCGGCCACCGGCTCCTCCCAGTCGGCGGCCGGGATGTCCTGCGGCAGGTCCCAGACCGGCACCAGCCGGCCGTGCGCCCGGAACATGCCGGCGAACTTCGTGCCCTCGCCCAGGGTCAGGGAGCCGGCGGCGGAGAGTCGGGACAGCGCGTCCAGCGCGGTGTCCTCGTCCTCCGGCAGCACCCAGCGCACGTGCGCCTTCTCCGGCACCTGGCACCAGTAGGCGGCCCGGGCGGCGGAGAGCCGGACCGTGGGGTAGACGGCCGCGTTCGCCCGCTCCAGCGAGGCCTGCACGGTGGGGTCGTCGGCGGCGCCCGGGTCGAGCCAGAACTCGAAGCCGTCGTGCATGGTGATCTCCAGCGGGCCGTCCACCAGGAGGTCCTGGAGGCGCGGGCCGGGGCCCGGCAGTGGCGGCACGGCCACCTGGCCGCCCGGCTCGGTGCGCAGCGCGCAGAGCAGCGCCTCGGCCAGGTCCCGGGAGACGTCGCCGGACTGCTGGTGGCGCTGGAGGCCGACGAAGACCCGCCCGTCCGGCTTCGTCATCGCCGGCGCGGCCATCGGCAGCACGGTGGCGAGGACGACCGGGCGGTCGCCGTACTCCTCGACGAGGTCGGCGGTGAGCCGCAGCGGGGCGGACGCGGCCGGCACGAGCTCGCGCAGGGCGATCCACTCCGGCTCGTCCGCCAGCCCCTCGAACGGGCGGGGGACGAAGACGTCCCGGATCTTCTCCCGGCGGGGAGCGGCCTCGGCGCGCTGGTTCTTCCGTCGCTTGCTCACGGCGAGACAGCCTAGAGGCCGGACCGGGAGCGCGTGGGACAGACCCGCCCGCGTACCCCGGTCAACCGGTCGTGACCAGGTCCGGCCGGGGCGTGCCGGTCGGGTCGAACTCGGCCCAGACGCTCTGCCCCAGGCCGTCCCGCTCGACGCCCCAGCGGCTCGCCAGGCCGGAGACGATGTGCAGCCCGCGGCCGTCGACCGCGTCCGGGCTGGCCGCCCGCATCCGCGGCCCCAGCAGGGCGCCGCCGTCGGTCACCCGGACCGACACGGCCGGACCGGTCGGCGTGGGCCGCAGCCGCCAGGCCACCCGGACCACCCCGCCGGGCAGCGGGTCGGCGTGCCGGACCGCGTTGCCGACCAGTTCCGCCAGGACCGCCACCAGGTCGGCCAGCAGGATCGGGGGTACGACGTCGGTCAGCTCGTCGGCGAGCCGGTGTCGGGCCAGCCGCGCCCCGGTGGCGTGGTGGGGCACCACCACACACCACGAACGTTCGACCGCCTTCGCCGACACCGCGCTCCTCATTCCCCGCGCCCCGCCCGCCTGGCGGGTCATCCCCGGGGCAGCCGCACCTCTGCGACGGTACCGCCACCGCTCCTCGGACGGAGGGATACCCATCCATTCTGCTGTTCAACGATCCGGCGGACGAGATAGAGGCCGAGCCCGGCGCCGGGGTAGCCGCGCCGGTTGCCGGACTCGCCCTGCCAGAACCGGTCGAAGGCCCGCTCGACGTGTTCGGGACGGATGCCGATGCCCCGGTCGCTGACCCGGAAGGAGACCGTCTGCCCGTCGGCGTCGGCGGTCACCTCGATCGGGGAGTCCGGCGGCGAGTACTTGCCGGCGTTGGTGCTCAGCTCGGTCAGCACGGTGGCCAGGGTGTGCCGGTCGCCGAGCGCCTTGGGCAGGTCGGCCGGCAGGTCGAGCAGGAGCCGGTGCCGCAGGTCGGCGGGGAGGTCCGGCACCGCGGCGCGGAGCGCGTCACCGAGGTCGAACGGCACCGTCGGATCGCCGGCGGGGCGGGCGTCGGTGGCCGAGGAGAGCAGCCGGTCGACCAGCCGGGCCAGCTCGTTGGCGCGCTGCCCGATCACCCGGGCGGCCTGCCGCCGGTCGGCCTCGGTCAGCGACTCCCAGTGGTCGGTGAGGGTGTCCGCGTACCCCTTGATGACGGTGACCGGCGTGCGCAGCTCGTGGCTGGTCACCGCGACGAAGAGGTCCCGGTCGGCGTCCCGGCGCTGCTGGTCGGTGATGTCGCGGAAGGTGACCACCCGCAGCGTGCCCGGACCGGGCAGCTCACCGGAGGTGATCTTCAGCCAGCGGCCGTCGGGCAGCCGGTGGTCGAGCACCTGCCCGGACGGCGGGAGCGGGAACGGCAGCGGGCGGTTCAGCGCCTCCGCCGCGGACCGGTCGGTGACCTGCGCGGCCGCCGGGTTCCAGAGCCGGACGTGGCCGTCCCGGTCGACCACGGCCAGGCCGTCGGCGAGCGCCGCCACCACCGGACCGTCGCCGTGCACCGGCAGCCCGGTCTGGTCGCCGTACATGTGGGCGATGCAGGAGGCGACGTAGCTGAGCACCGCGTGCTGGGTGGCGTCCTCGGAGTCGTCGCCGTCGTGGTAGAGGGCGTGCAGGCTGCCGACGGTGAGCCCGCCGATCTCGGCCCGGGCGACGATCATGTGGCGCAGCCCCCGGTCGGCGAGGTCACCGGCGAGCGGGCCGGGGAGGCGGTCCACCCGCACCTGCCGGACCCGGGGACCGGCGAGCAGGCAGACGGTGGCCGGGTCGGACGCGGGCAGGGGACGCCCGATCGTCCAGGCCCCGGCGCCGCTGGCGGCGATGACCCGACCACCGGTCGGGGCGAACTCGACGAAGGCCACGCCGTCCGCGCCGAGCGTCGACTGCGTCACCTGGAGCAGTTGGGTGAGGACGGGCAACGCCGCGTCGCCCGAATTGATCATCTCGATCACCTCGCCATGGCCGACGATGAGGGCGGTGAGGTCGGTACGCTCCGGCATGTCCCGAGTGTGCCCGCTCGACCGGAGTTCGGGCACCCCCGGCCGGTGAGCCTCACCGGCCCAGCCGGGCCAGCGTCCGGGCCGGTCGGTCGGTGATCACCCCGTCCACCCCGGCGTCGAGGACCAGCTCCAGGTCGTCCGGCTCGTTGACCGTCCAGACGTACACCTGGTTGCCGGCGGCGTGCAGCGCCGGCACCAGTTGCGGGCGCGTCCGCACCAGCCCGATGCCCGGCCCGGCGATCCGGGTGCCGAAGGGCAGCCGGCCCAGGCGCAGCCAGCGCGGCAGCACCTCCAGCAGCAGCACCGTCGGCAGCGCCGGTGCCAGCTCCCGGACCCGCCGCACGGCCAGCGGCGAGAAGGACATCACGGTGACCCGGACCGGGTCGTCCGGCCCCGGCTCGGCGAGCCCGAAGCGGCGCAGCAGCGCCACCAGTTTCCGCTCGACGTGGCCGCCGTACCGGGACGGGTGCTTGGTCTCCACCAGCAGCCGGACCGGGCGGCCGGCGGCCAGCACCGCCTCCAGCAGCCGTTCCAGGGTGAGCAGCCGGGTGTGCGACTCGTCCACCACCTCGGCGCCGTCGACCGGTACGCAGCCGGGGTGCCACGAACCGAAGTCGAGCAGCTCCAGCTCGGCGAGGGTACGGCCGCTGACCAGGCCGTGACCGTTGCTGGTCCGGTCCAGCCGGCGGTCGTGCACGCAGACCAGGTGCCCGTCGCGGGTGAGCCGGACGTCGCACTCCAGCCCGTCGGCGCCCTCGTCGAGGGCCCGCAGGTACGCGGCGAGGGTGTGCTCCGGGAGGTCGGCCGACGCGCCGCGGTGCGCGAAGACCAGCGGTTCGCCCATCGGGTCGGCCTCAGATGACCCGGCCGGGCTGCCCGTCCCCGCCGACCACCGGCTTGCCGGCGGCGGCCCACTCGCCCATCCCGCCCTCGACGTTGCGCACCTGCTCCCAGCCGTTGCGCATCAGATAGGCGACGACCTGGGCGGAGCGCCCGCCGGAGCGGCAGATCACCGCGACGTCGCGGTCGGTGGGCACGTCGGCGAGCCGGGCGGGCAGCTCCATCATCGGCAGGTGGTGGGCGCCGGGCGCGTGGCCCGCGTTCCACTCGTCGTCCTCGCGGACGTCGAGCAGGTAGGTCTGGTCGTCGATCTCGGTCACGGTCACGGTGGGTACCTGAGGTCCGAACACGGGTACCAAGGGTAGATCCTCGCCCGGCCGGACCGGCGCGGGCCGTGCCGTCACAGCCGGCTGATCCAGCGCGGGTTGGCGCGGGCCCAGTCCGGCATCCGCTCGCTCTCGACCGCGGCGAAGAGCCCGTTGCCGCCGTTGTCGAGCATCACGTACGAGACCTGGCCGATGGTCTGCGGGTACGACGGCACCAGGACCCCGCTCAGCGCGTCCGCCGGCAGCGACCGGAGGGCGAAGAGCAGCTCGTCCAGGGGTACGCCGTTGGTGTCCACGGTGAGCGAGCCGCCCGCCGCCCGCAGCACCCGGTCCAGCTTGACCGGATCGCGGCGCAGGTCGGCCTGGCCGGCCCGGTCCAGCACCGCCCGCAGCAGCTGCTGCTGGTGCCGTTGCCGGTCGTAGTCACCGCCCGGCAGGTCGTAGCGCTGGCGGACGTAGTCCAGCGCCCGGGCGCCGTCCATCTGCTGGCAGCCGGCGCTGAAGAGGGTGTTCGTGTGGATCGAGCGGACCTCGGTGTCGACGCACATCCGGACTCCGCCGAGCAGGTCGATGACCTTGCGGAAGCCGGAGAAGTCGATCAACGCGGCCCCGTCGAAGCGGACGCCGGTGAGCCGGGTCAGGGTGGAGGAGAGCAGCTGGACGCCCTCCCGGCCCCCTCCGCCGTGCTCGTACGCCGCGTTGATCTTGTCCTCGCCGCCGCCGTACCCGGGGGCCGGTGGGATGGCGACCAGCAGGTCGCGCGGGACGGAGATCAGGTACGCCTGCCGTAGCCCCGACGGGACGTGCACGATCAGGATGGTGTCGGAGCGCTGGTCGGGCCGGGCGGAGTCGACCCGCCGGTCGGAGCCGACGAGCAGGTAGTTCAGTCCGCCGGAGAGGTCGGTGTGGTCCTGCCGGGCGTCCGGGGCGAGCAGCGGTTCCCTGGTGACCGTGCGGTCGTACCGGGCGGTCAGCGCCTGCATCCCCACCGCGGCGAGGACGGCCAGCAGGACCAGGACGAGGCCCAGGCGGAGCAGCCGCCGGGGCCACCGGGCCGACGGTGCGCTCGGCCGGTCGGCCCGCGCTGACCTGGCCGTGACGCCCTCCCCGTGGCCGTTGCGTGAGATTCCCTCACGTCAGGCTACGGGGAGGCCACCGGCCGTCGAGGAGGTTCCCGCGACTGCCGGACGGTCGGGTCACTTGCGGTTGGAGATGACGTTCGGATTCGCGTACACGAACTCGCCCAGCTTGTCCCGCTTGATCGCGTCGAACATCTCCAGCGTCTGCTGGCTGAGGGCCTCGCGGTTGTTGGCGTTGCCGTTGAACGTGCCGCCGTTGGTACGCAGCATGGTCAGCTCGTTGCCGGTGACCCCGCGCAGCGTGAAGATCAGATCCTCGACCGGCGCGCCGCCGGTGTCCAGGACGAAGGCCTTGCCGGCGGCCCGGATCAGCTGATTGATCTTGATCGGGTTGCTCAGCATGCCCTTGTCGGTCGCCTTGCGGGCCATCGCCTTGATCAGCTGCTGCTGGTTCGCCTGGCGGTCGTAGTCGCTGTTCGGCAGGCCGTACCGCTGGCGGGAGTAGTCCAGCGCCTCCATGCCGGACATCTGCCGGCAGCCCTTCTTGTAGACCACCGGCAACATCGGCCGGCCGGTCTTCTTGGCGTCCGCCTTCCACATCTGCTTGCCGTCGACCATCACCGTGTGGATCGACTTCACCTCGTGCTTGACGCAGATCCGCACCGTGCCGAGGGTGTCGATGACGTTCTTGAAGCCGCCGAAGTTGATGATCGCGGCGCCGTCGAAGCTGATCCCGGTCATGTTCTTGATGGTCTGGGCCATCAGCTGGGCGCCGCCCTCCCAGCCGCCGCCGTTCTGGGCGCCGGCGTGGAACGCGGCGTTGATCTTGTCGGTGCCACCCCGGTAGCCGCTCTTCTTGTGCGCCGGGATCTGCGCCTCGGTGTCCCGCGGGATGGAGATCAGGTACGCCTGGTCGTGGCTGGCCGGGATGTGCAGCACGATGATGCTGTCCGCGCGGACGTCGTCGGCGGCCCAGCGCTCGCGGGCGTCCACGCCCAGCAGCAACATGTCGATCGGGCCGTCCAGGTTGGCGCCGCCCTCGGCCTCGGTCTTGCCCGCCCCGCCGAGCAGGTTGCGCTGGGCGATGTTGCCGGTGGCCTGGCTGATCATCGCCTTGCTGCCGACGATGGCGATGCCGCTGGTCATCATCAGCACTGCGCCGAAGACCACCGTGAGCCGGGCCCAGAGCGGGTCCTTGCGTCGGGTGCGCTTCGGGGCGCCGCCGGCGCGCCGACCGCTGCGACCGCCCTGCGACGGGATGGTCGTCGACCGGCGTGCATCGGGGTCGGAATCCAGCGGCGTCGGGCGGGGGCGGGTCTGAACCGGCATTCGTGCTCCAGCTCGCGTGATCGGGGGGCGGCCCCACTTTACGTACCGCTCCCCGTCAGGGCGAGATCGTCAGGCACACAAATCACAGATATCCCGACAGTTGCCTGGTAATTCGACCGAAAGTATGAGTCGATGCGCCCGGTCGGTGGTTGGCGAACGATGTTCGATTCCTCGGAAAGGCACCTCTGATGACGTCCGTCGAAATCTGCCGGTCACCTGCCCGGCCGGGCCTGCGCCGTTCGCGCGGCGGGGTGGCGGCGGCCGGGTCACCCCGGCCGCCGCGGCGGGTCAGTTCCCGCCGCCCGTCGTGCCCGGCTTCTGGTTGGCCGCGACCCAGGCGGCCATGGTGTCCGACGACATCGCCTTGTACATCGCCAGCGCCTTCTCCCGGTCGGAGACCACCACCGACTCGCCGTTGATGGTCGCGCTGCCCGAGTTCGGGCTGGTGACGAAGGTCAGGTTCTCGCCGCGCAGATTCCGGAACTCCAGCGCCATGTCCACCAGCGAGAAGCCGTTGTCCACGGTCACCGCGTCGGTCACCGACTGGAGAAAGGCGTTCAACTTCTTCGGATTGGTGAGCGTGCCCGTGCTCGCCGCCTTGTCCATCAGCGCCCGGAGAAACTCCTGCTGGTGCCGCATTCGCGCGAAGTCCCCGTCGGGGAACTGCTTGCGCTGGCGGATCCAGTCCAGCGCCTCCGCCCCGTTCATCTGCTGGGTGCCCTTGGTGAAGGTCCGGTAGGGCTTGTGGATCGAGGTGATGGTCCGCTCGACCTTCAGGTCCACCCCGCCGAGGGCGTCGGTGACCTGCTTGAAGCCGGCGAAGTCGATCGCCATCACGTGGTCGATCCGGACGTCGGTGAAGCACTCCACGGTACGGACCGCGAGCGGGAGGCCGCCGAAGGCGAAGGCAGCATTGATCTTGGCGCGCTGCCCGGTACCGCACTCCGCGCCGGCGCTCTCCGGGATCGGCACGTAGAGGTCACGCGGGATGGAGACCAGGTAGGCGCTCTTGTGGTCGGCCGGGATGTGCATGACGATGACCGTGTCCGCGCGCCACTTGCTCTGTTGGTCCACCGGGGCGTCCGGGTCCCGCGAGTCGGAGCCGACCAGCAGGATGTTCAGCGCCCCGTTCACCGCCTTCGCCGGCCGGCCCCCGGTGATCTCCGAGAACGGGTCGGTGCGGGCCAGGTCCTGGTTGAGGTTGCGGGCGTAGAACCAGGCCCCCGCCCCGCCGAGCAGCGCCAGCACCAGCACCGCGATCCCGGCGACCAGGCCGATCCGGCCCCAGCGCGGACGCGGGCCACCCCGGCCGGGACCGCCCGGCCCGCCCGGGCCCTGCGGCGTGCCGGGTCCGCCCGGGCCGCCGGGCACACCGCCGCGCGGCTGCTGCTCGTCGTACGACGGGTACCACTGCGCGTCGGACGACGCCCGGGCGCGACCCGGCTCGGGGACCGAGGCGCGACCGGCGCGCTGGCGCAGGTACGGGAGCGGGAGACCGGCAGACGATGTCGCGGACATGTGTCTCAGCGTACGTAGCACGGTCGAGGGTTGCCGGAAGGCAATCGTCCGGTCCCGTTCCGCGTGGCGCGGGGTCGGCTACCCTAGCCGCTCGCGGAAGTGGTCGATCGTGCGCCGGAGGCCTTCTTCGGGCGTCACGCTCGGCTCGTATCCGAGCAGCGTGCGGGCGAGGGTCAGATCCGGGCGGCGCATCTCCGGATCGTCCGAGCCGCGGGTGACGTAGGTCACCCGGGAGGCGCTTCCGGAGAGCGACACGATCGTCTCAGCCAGTTGCCGCATGGACATCTCGTGCTCGGTGCCGCAGTTGATCGGCCCGGTCTCGGTGGAGTCGAGCAGCAGCAGGATGCCGCGCACCAGGTCGTCGACGTAGCAGATCGACCGGGTCTGGTCGCCGGTGCCGTGCACGGTGATCGGCTCCCCGCGCAGCGCCTGGGAGATGAAGGTGGGGATGGCGCGGCCGTCGTCGGGGCGCATCCGCGGGCCGTACGTGTTGAAGATTCGGACGATCGCGCTGTCCAGCCCCCGGCTCCGGTGGTACGCCATGGTGGCCGCCTCGGAGAAGCGCTTGGCCTCGTCGTAGACGCTGCGCACCCCGATCGGGTTGACGTTGCCCCAGTACGTCTCCCGCTGCGGGTGCTCCCTCGGGTCCCCGTACGCCTCGGAGGTGGAGGCCATCAGGAACCGGGCGCCGTCGGCGACCGCGCGCTCCAGCAGGTGCAGGGTGCCCACCGAGCCGACCCGGAGGATCTCCACCGGCAGCTTCTCGAAGTCGGTCGGGCTGGCCGGCGAGGCCATGTGCAGGATGGCGTCGAACCGCTCGGCGAACGCCGGGTGGTGACTCGGCAGCCCCTCGGAGATGTCCGCCTCGACCAGCGTGAAGGTCGGCTCCTCGGCCAGGTGGGCGACGTTGTCCTTGGAGCCGGTCACGAAGTTGTCCAACGCGACGACCGTGCATCCGCGCCCGATCAGGGCGTCGACCAGGTGCGACGGCACGAAACCGGCGCCGCCGGTGACGAGGACACGGTGACCGGTGCCGAAACGAGGGGCTACCTTCATGCCGGTCAGCCTACTCAGCAACGCGCTCGTACGCCCCGCGGCCCGCGTCGCCGATGGGCCCGTCGGGCGTGGCACGGGGCCCCCGACGCGTCCGCGTCGAGGGCCCCGGCCGGGTACCGCAGGTCAGTGCGCTCCGGCCCCGGTGAGGGCGCGGACCTCCAGCTCCGCGTACTTCTTCTCGTCGTGCTCCTTGGAGATGACGGTGCCGATCCACCCGCACAGGAAGCCGAACGGGATGGAGAGGATGCCCGGGTTGGACAGCGGGAACCACTGCCAGTCCTGGTCGGGGAACATCGAGGTCGGCGCGCCGGAGACCACCGGTGAGAAGAACACCAGGAACACGGCCGCCAGCAGTCCGCCGTAGATGGCCCAGACCGCTCCCGAGGTGTTGAACCGCTTCCAGAAGAGGCTGTAGAGGATCGCCGGCAGGTTGCCCGACGCGGCCACCGCGAAGGCCAGCGCCACCAGGAAGGCCACGTTCAGGCTCTGCGCGAAGATGGACAGGACGATCGAGACCGCACCGATGGCCAGCGCGGACACCCGGGCGACGGTCACCTCCTGCCGCTCCGAGGCCTGACCGTTCTTCATCACGTTGGCGTAGAAGTCGTGCGCCAGGCTCGACGACGACGCCAGGGTCAGCCCGGCCACCACGGCCAGGATGGTGGCGAAGGCGACCGCCGCGATGATCGCCAGCATTGTCGCCCCACCGAGGTTGCCGCCGAGGAAGTCGATGCCGAGCGCCTCGGCCAGCTGTGGCGCGGCGGTGTTGCCCGCCTTGTCCTGGGCGGTGATCGCCTTGCCGCCCACCAGCGCCGCGGCGCCGAAGCCGAGCGCCAGGGTGAGCAAATAGAAGGTGCCGATGATGCCGATCGCCCAGAGCACGCTCTTGCGAGCCGCCTTGGCGGTCGGGACCGTGTAGAAGCGGATCAGGATGTGCGGCAGGCCGGCCGTGCCGAGCACCAGCGCGATGCCGAGCGAGAGCAGGTCGATCTTGTTGTAGAAGGTCTGGGTCGAGTTGCCGGCCACCTCGACGCCGTAGCGCAGTCCGGGTTCGAGGAAGGCGCTGCCCTTGCCGGAGGAGGCGGCGGCGTCGCCGAGCAGCGACGACAGGTTGAACTTGTACTTCGCCAGCACCAGCAGCGTCATCACCAGCGCGCCGCCCATCAGCAGGAACGCCTTGACGATCTGCACGTAGGTGGTGCCCTTCATGCCACCCACCGTCACGTAGATGATCATCAGGGCGCCGACCATGATGATGGTGGCGACCTTGGCGGTGTCGGCGTCCATGCCGAGGAAGGTCGTCCCCGGCTTGATCCCCAGCAACAGCGCCACCAGCGCGCCCGCGCCCACCATCTGAGCCAGCAGATAGAAGATCGACACCGTGATGGTGGAGACCGCCGCGGCGGTACGCACCGGCCGCTGCCGCATCCGGAAGGCCAGCACGTCGGCCATCGTGTACCGACCCGAGTTGCGCAGCAGTTCGGCCACCAGCAACAGCGCCACCAGCCAGGCGACCAGGAATCCGATCGAGTAGAGGAAGCCGTCGTAGCCGTAGAGGGCGATGATGCCGGCGATGCCGAGGAACGAGGCGGCCGACATGTAGTCACCGCCGATCGCCATGCCGTTCTGGAAACCGGAGAAGGACCGGCCGCCGGCGTAGAAGTCGGTGGCGGTCTTGGTCTGCCGGCTGGCCCAGATGGTGATGGCCAGGGTCACCGCCACGAAGACCAGGAAGAGCGTGATGGTCAGGTTGCGGGCGGTGGTGCTGCCCGCCTCAGCCGCGAGGACCGTGTTCATGGTTCACCTCCCCCATCTCGGCGCGGATCCGGTCGGCGACCGGGTCGATCCTCCGGTCGGCGTACCGGGAGTAGAGCCAGGCGATCACGAAGGTCGAGACGAACTGGAGCAGGCCGAAGACGAGGGCGATGTTGATGTTGCTGCCGAAGAGCTTCGTACCCATGAAGTCCCGCGCGTAGGCGGAGAGGATCACGTAGAGCGCGTACCACAGGAAGAACGCGACGGTCATCGGGAAGACGAAGCCGCGCAACGCGCGACGCAACCCGGCGAACTCGTCCGACCGTTGTACGGCGAGATACCGCTCGGCGGCCGACTCGGCGGGGGCGGACGCGGGTGTGTCCGTGGACATCTGTGGATCACCACCTTCACAGGCATGGGGAGTTTCGCGCACCGTAGGCAGCGCGCTCCCGTCCACGGAAGGCCGAGATCGGGCCCGGTCGGCGGCTGCGCCGAACGGTCTGCCGGCTGCGCCGAGTGACGCACGTCACTTCGATGAGCGGTCCGCCGGGTGGTCGGCGCCGGGCCGTCAGGTCAGCCCGTGGTACCGACCCCGGTAGTGCAGCAGCGGCATGGTCTCCTCGGTCAGGTCGACGGCCTCGATGGTGGCCTCGACCAGCAGGCCCCAGCCGTACTCCCGGGCGGTGTCGAGCCGGCAGCCGGCCCACCCGCCGGCGTCGGTGGGGACCGGGCCGTAGGGGGTGTCGGTCCACGAGCCGGTGGCGAAGAGGCCGCCCGGGGACGGGAACAGGCCGGCGAACCGGTCGGCGAGCTGCCGGTGCGGCGGCCCCAGCGGCGCCACCGCGAACCGCCCGGCCTCCTCCACCGCCGCCCACAGGTCCGACTCCGGGTCGATCAGTCCGAGCAGCCGGTCCGGCTCGCCCTCGGCGACCAGGGTGGACGAGACGGTCAGCCCCGCCGGACCCGGCGCCGTCCAGAGGGTCACCGGGGCGGCCAGCCGCCCGCGCAACCGGCGTACGGGTGAGCGCTGCCCGGCGGGCACCGCGAACGGGTCGGTGTGGTGGATCTCGGCACCCGGCTCATGATTCACGTGAAACATTGTGCCGCCCCGGGCCAGTACACGAGCAGCGCCTGCTCATCGCCGGTTCCCGGCCGCGGTGGGCGCGGTGGCGGCCCGCGCGGTGGTGCGTTCGGGCGTGTCGGCGGCCGGAGGCGCGTGCCCCAACGAGCGCGATGACCCTGAGGCATATTGATGACTCAGAGGTATCAGTCGAGCGGTGGTCACCGTCGGCCGTTCGCCCGCCAAGCCTGCGCCGGAGTCAACCAGCCCGCGCGACCCGGTCGCGGCAGGGCCACCGTCGGCGCGGTCGCCCACGCCGGCGGCTGGTTCGGCCGGCCAGCCGACCCCTGCGGCGCCCTCGCGCCCGGCACGCCGGTCGCCGGCGCCACCTTCCGGCCCGACCCTCACGTTCGCCCCCGGCGCCTGGCGCTCGTTCGTCGCCCACGCCCGCTCCGGCCGCCTCGACTGAGAGGGGCCGTGGAAGATCGCGCTCGATCCTGGAAGTAGTGGCCTCGAACTCGCGGTGAGACCACTCTTTCCAGGATCGAGCGCGATCTTGGGGCGGCCGGCGGTCGGGCCGGCGCGCGGGTCAGCGGCGCGGGGTGACGGTGGCCAGCAGCTCCGGCGCCCGGCGGTCCAGCACGTCCCCGGCCAGGTAGGAGCCGAGCAGCGCCGCACCCGTCCCGTACGCCGCGCCCAGCGGCAGGGCCAGCCAGAGCCAGGCCTCCCCGAGCAGCGCCGCGGCCACCACCAGCGGCATCCCGGCCGCCGCCGAGCCGAGCATGGACAGCAGGGTGAGGAAGCTCCGCGCCACCCCCGCCCCGGTGTTCATCGCGAACGGGTTGCTCGTCTCCGGCAGCGAGTACGCCCCGAGCACCGACATGAACGAGTTGATCGCCAACCCGGCCCCGTACGAGGCGAGCAGGGCGCCGGCGGCGACCCCGACCCACCCGGGCCGCCCCAGCACCACGGCGATCAACACCGAGACCACGCCCAGCATCGGTACGACGTACACCGAGAAGGCCGCCATCCGGGCACCCAGCTCCAGCCGGCCCGACACCCCGGCGACCACGTTCGCCGCATACGCGCTGCCGTCGAAGCCGAACTGGTTGGCCAGGGTCACCGCGGCGAGCACCCCGACGAAGAGCATCGAGAGGCTGAGTAGCACCGGTGACGGTTCACCGGTGCCTGGGAAGCCCTCCCCGGCGGGGCCGACCGTGAAGCCAGTGCCCCCGATGTTGACCATCACCGGTACGAAGACACCCACCACCGCGACGGTGATCAGGTTGGCCCGCCGCCGGGCGTCCCGCCACCAGTAGCGGCACTCGCGGGCCACCAGCGCGCCGAACCGATCCCGGCCGGCCCAGCCGAGCACCCGGGGGAAGAGCTGCCCGACCGCGCCGCCCGCCGGGCCGCGCCGCTCCTTCGCCGGGGTGCCGGTCTCCGCCCCGACCATCGCCGACTCCAGCGACCGGGACCACCAGAACAGCAGCAGGCCGATGGTGACGGCGGTGATCAGCAGCTTGATCGGGACCGCCCAGCCCCGACCCTCCGCCACGTCGACGCCGACGGTCCACGGCGCTCCGAACGGCGTCCAGCCCACCACCCGGGCCACGCCGGTGAGCCGGTCCCAGTCCGCCTCCCGCGCCGCCGCCAGCACCAGGATCTGGAGCGGCCCGAGCAGGGCGGCCACCACCGCCAGCAGCACGGCGGCCAGGTCCTTCACCCGCCGGGACCGCAGCATGGTGGCGAACGCGCTGGTCACCGCGCGACTGGCGGCGACGCAGAGCAGCAGGCCGCCGACCGCGCCGATCGCGGCGACCAGGCCGGCCGGCCAGCCGCCCAGCGCGACGGCGGTGACCACCAGCCCGCCGAGCGCGATCAGCACGGTGACCACCGGGACGCTCACCAGCGCCGCCGCGAACAGCCCGGTGACCAGGGTGCGACGGGTCAGCGGCAGCAGCGCGAACCGGGCCGGGTCGAGCGTCTCGTCCACGCCGAAGAAGACCAGCGGCAGCAGCAGCCAGCCCAGCACCAGGATTCCGCCCCCGAACGCGGCGGTCAGCAGCGCGTAGCGCGGCTCGTCGGCGAAGCCCGGCGCGGCGAGCGCCAGGAAACCACCGGCGGCGAACCAGAGGCCGACCAGGATCCCGGCCACGAACATCGCGATCCGCCAGCCCTGGCCGCGGAAGTTGTTGCCGATCACCCGCAGCTTCAGCCGGACGAAGTGCCGGGCGGTGACCGGCCGGGCCGGCATCGTCGAGGGGCTCCCCACTACAGCCACGCCAGCTCCTCACCGGTCGCCGTCCGCCCGCCGACCACCTCGACGAAGACGTCCTCCAGGGAACGGTCGCCGCCGCGCACCTCGTCGAGCGTGCCCACCCGCTTGATGGTGCCCTCGGCGAGGATCGCGACGTGCGAGCAGAGCCGCTCGACGACCTCCATCACGTGGCTGGAGAAGACCACCGTGCCGCCGCCGCCGACGTACCGCTGGAGGATGTCCCGGATCAGCGCGGCGGAGACCGGGTCGACCGCCTCGAACGGCTCGTCCAGCACCAGCAGCCGGGGGCCGTGCAGCAGCGCGCAGGCCAGCCCGATCTTCTTCTTCATGCCCGCCGAGTAGTCCACCACGAGGGTCCGGCCGGCGTCGGTGAGCGCCAGCACGTCCAACAGCTCGGCGGCGCGCTGGTCGATCACCGCCGGGTCCATCCCGCGCAGCAGACCGTGGTACGCCAGCAGCTCCGCCCCGCTCAACCGGTCGAAGAGCCGTACGCCGTCGGGCATCACCCCGAGCAGCCGCTTCGCGCCCACCGGGTCGGCCCAGACGTCGTGCCCCAGCACCCAGGCCCGCCCGTGGTCGGGGCGGAGCAGCCCGACGGCCATCGACAGGGTGGTGGTCTTGCCGGCCCCGTTCGGACCGAGCAGCCCGTAGAAGGAACCAGCGGGAACGTCCAGGTCGACGCCGGCCACCGCGACCTTGCTGTCGAACCGCTTCGCCAGGCCACGCAGCGCCAGCGCGGAGTGCTCACCAGTCATGGGTCCGACCGTATCGGTGCCGGGCCAACCCATCCTCCCGCCGCAGGATGATCCCCGGTCATCCCCGCGACGTATCCGCGCCAGAGGCGACCGGCCCCCTCACAGCCGCAGCGCCTCCGGGGCGTGCAGCCGGAGCATGGTGGCCCCGACGTCGGCCGGGGCCCGGCGTCGGGTCGCCATCGAGACGACCACCATCACGGTGAAGGCCAGCGGCACCGTCCAGGCGGCCGGCTGCGCGGTGAGCGTGGCCGGCCAGCCGGACAGCGGCGGGCCGAGCACGGTGACCAGCACCGCCCCGGCCGCCGCGCCGCCGCCGACCAGCACCCCGGCGGCGGCGCCCAGGTCGGTCAGCCCACGCCACCAGATGCCGAGCACCAGCAGCGGGCAGAAGCTCGACGCGGCCACCGCGAAGGCCAGCCCCACCACCTGCGAGACGTTCAGCCCGGAGACGTTCAGCGCGAGCACCGCGGGTACCCCGCCGGCGAGCACCGTGGCCAGCCGGAAGCCGCGGACCGAGCCGCGCCCGAGCACGTCCGTGGAGATCACCCCGGCGACGCTGGTGAGCAGCCCCGACGAGGTGGAGAGGAAGGCCGCGAACGCCCCGGCGGCGACCAGCGCGGCGAGCAGCCGGCCGGTGGTGCCGTCGCCGAGGGCCGCCCCGGGCAGCAGCACCACCACCGCGTCGGTCTGACCGCTCACCAGCAGCTGCGGGGTGTAGATCCGGCCGAGCACGCCGTACAGGGTGGGCAGCAGGTAGAAGACGCCGACCAGGGCGAGCACCACCAGGGTGGTCCGCCGGGCGGCCGCCCCGTCCGGGTTGGTGTAGAAGCGGACCAGCACGTGCGGCAGCCCCATGGTGCCCAGGAACGTCGCCAGGATCAGCGAGTACGTGGCGAACAGGCCGCGGTCGTCGTCCCCGGCGGCGCTGGGCAGCAGCCAGTCGGCCGCGTCGGTGGCCACCCCGGACACCTCCGGCACCGGTTCGCCCGCCGCGAAGGTCAGCTCGTCGCCGGGGCGTACCTCCCGGGTGGTGCCGTCGGGGAAGGTGAGGGCCGCGCGGTGCTCGACCACGACGGTGGTCGCGGTCCGGAACGCCGGCCCGTCGGGCGGGGTCACCGCCGGGCGAGCGTCGGCCTGCCACTGCAACGCCAGGAAGATCGCGGGTACGGCCAGCGCGGTCAGCTTCAACCAGTACTGGAACGCCTGCACGAAGGTGACCGCCCGCATCCCGCCGAGCGCCACGTTCGCCGTCACCACGGCCGCGACCAGCAGCGCCCCCACCGGGTACGGCGACCCGGCCACGGTGGCCAGGGTCAACCCGGCGCCCTGCAACTGCGGCACCAGATAGAGCCAGCCGATGAAGATCACGAAGACGGTGGCGAGGATGCGCAGCCGGCGCGACCCGAGCCGCAGCTCGCAGAAGTCGGGCAGGGTGAACGCGCCGGAGCGGCGCAGCGGCGCGGCCACGAAGAGCAGCAGCGCCAGGTAGCCGGCGGCGAAGCCGACCGGGTACCAGAGCACGTCCACGCCGTACCTGAGGATCAGGCCGGCGATGCCCAGGAAGCTCGCCGCCGACAGGTACTCCCCGCCGATCGCGGCGGCGTTCCAGCTCGGGCTGATCGCCCGGGAGGCGACCAGGAAGTCGGAGGTGGTCCGGGCCAGCCGCAGCCCGTAGAAGCCGATCCCAAGGGTGACCAGGGTGACCGCCACGATCGCCGGGACCACGAACCCGTTGCCCATCTCAGTGCTCCGGCCGCTGGACCAGGTCGGTGAAGTCCTGCTCGTTGCGCTCGGCCAGCCGCACGTACGCCCACCCCACGGCGATCAGGAACGGGAAGGAGGCCAGCCCGAGCAGCAGCCAGGGCAGGTTGACGCCGAGCACGGTGACCCGGCCGACGGCGGGCGCGATCGCGAAGAGCCAGGGGAGGCCACCGAGCCCGATCAGCACCACCAGGCTCATCCGCAGCGCCAGCGCGAGCTGCGCCCGGACCAGCCCCCGGACGAGCGCCTCACCGACCCGGGTCTGCTGGGTCAGCTCGGTGCGGGTCCGGTCGGCACGGCTGTCCCGGCGGGACGCCTCGGCCAGCACGACCCGGGTACGCCCGGACTGTTCCGCCAGCCGCCGGCCGGGCGCCGGGGCGGCCGGCGCGGGCCGCCCCGGCGCGCGCGGTTCACCGGCTCCGGTCATCCCGGCAGTCTCGCCCGATCACCGGGAATGTCAAGGGCGCCCGGCCTCTCGCACGGCGGCGGGGGCCGCCCGGATCACCACCGCGCGAGGCAGCCGGCCGGGTCCACCGGACGCCGGGCGAGTGTCGCCCGGGCCTGCGACCGCCCGACGTTCGCGGCCCGCCAACCGTCGGCGGGGAGTTCGGCCCCGATCCAGCGCAGCGCGCAGGAGCGCATCGGTTCGGGCAGCCGGTCCAGCGCCGGTACGGCGTCCGCGGAGAGCCCGGAGAGGTAGTGCACGTCCAGCCGCTCGGTCCGCAGGTACCGGTCGACGTTGCGTTCGGCGATGAACCGGTCGGGGTCGACCGCCGCCAGCCCGAGTAGCGCGACCACCGCCGCGGCCAGCACCAGCCTCGGCAGCCAACCGGCCCGCAGCCGGATCGTGGCCGCCCCGACCAGCACGAAGAGCAGCCCGAGCCAGAGTTCGACGGTCGCCACCACGAGCCGCAGCCGGGTCGCCCCGTACGCGTCGGCGTAGACCTGCATCCGGTACAGCGCCGAGGCGACCACGATCAGGCTGAGCGCGGCGAGGGCGCCGATCAGCAGCCGGACCAGGATCCGATCGGCGCGGGTGCGGCGGGGCGCCCAGCGGAAGACCCCGGCGATCACCAGCAGGGTGAGCGCGGAGACGGCGAGCAGCTGCCAGAAGCCGCCACGGGCGTACTCCGCGTAGGTGAGCCCGGCGGTGCGCAGCACGTGGCCGGAGCCGCCGAAGAGCACGGCGAGCTGCACCAGCACGAAGGCGGCGAAGAGCGCGTCGAGCAGGGCCAGCGGCAGGGCCCACTCCAGCCGGTGGACCGTCCGGCCCGGCGTCACGGCCAGGCCGTCCAGGTCCGGCGGCGCGGCCAGCAGGTACGCCCCGCCGAGCAGGGCCGCGCCGACCAGGAGCAGGCGGAGGACCCAGCCGGTCACGCCCGGGGTGGAGATGTCCGGCAGCAGGTCGGCGAGGAGGCCGGCGAAGACCGCGTCGGCGGAGGAGAAGAGCAGCCCGAAGACGACGAGCAGCCCCGCCGTGACGGCCACCGTGGCGAGGCTCCGCCCGATGCTCGGACCGCCCGGGCGGGGCCGGGGCAGCCCCCGCGCCGCCCAGGGCAGCGCCCGCACGGTCGCGGCCGGCGGCAACAGCCCGGCCAGCAGCATCCCCGGCACGGTACGACCACCCACCACGGCCAGCGTCCCGGTGACGACGGCGGCGAGCAGGCAGAGCACGAAGAGCCAACCGGCGGCCCGTACCGTCCCCACCCCGACCAGGGCGAGGGTGGCCGCCGTCCAGGCCAGCCGGACCGCCCGCCCCGGCGCCCCCGTGGCGCCGGGACGGACGACCGCGTCGCCCCCCGTGGCAGTGCTCCCGTCGGGTACGCCGGCTGTCGCCGGGGATCCGCTCGTCGGTCCGGTGGACGCCGCCTGCCCCGGCGGCGGGAGCGGCGGTGACCCGGGCGCGGCCGGCTGGGCCGGATCGGGCGCCGGTGCGGCCGGTGTCGCCGGCCGGGGCCGCACGGTGGCCGCCGTGCCGAGAGCGCCGGCGCCGGCCAGGGCCGCCACCAGCCAGCCGAGTCCGGGCCGGTCCAGCGGTACGACCGACGCGGTGGTCCCGGCGGCGACGGTGACCGCGCCGAGCACCACCGGTCGGGCCGCCCCGGCCGGCCCGGGCCAGCGCCGCGCGAAGAACGAGGGCGGCCGGAGCGTGGGCGGTGCCGGGCGGAGAGCGCCGCCGGCCCCTGGGGGCGGCGGGACGGGCCCGACGGGTGCGCTGGTCATGCCACCTCTTCTCGGATCGGTGCGGTACGGGGAAGGACCACCTGGACGCGGCAGCCGGGCCGGTCGGCGCGGGCCGGCCCGACCGGATCGGTGACGCGGATGGCGCCGCCGTGCAGTTCGACCACCCAGCGGGCGATGGCCAGGCCCAGCCCGGTCCCGCCCCCGGCGGCCCGTTCACCCCGGGTGAACCGTTCGAAGACCCGGGACCGCTCCGCCGGGGGGATGCCCTCGCCCTCGTCGGTGACCTCGACGTGCAGGTGGCCGGCGTGTTCCTCGGCGGTGACCAGCACCGTGCCGCCGGCCGGACTGTGCCGGGCGGCGTTGTCGAGCAGGTTGGCGAAGACCTGGTGCAGCCGCCACGGGTCGCCCTCCACGGTCATCGGGGCCGGCAGGTCGCGGAGCCGGAAGCGGACGTCGCGTCCGGCGCCGGCGGCGGTCGCGGTCGCGTGTTCCACCGCCTCGTCGAGGAAATCGGCGACGTCGATGCGCACCCGGCGCAGCGGGACCACGCCGGCGTCGAGGCGGGACAGGTCGAGCAGGTCGGCGACGAGGTGACCGAGCCGTTCGGTCTGCGCGAGCGCCCCGCGCAGCGCGGCCGGATCGGGGTCGGCCACCCCGTCGACCAGGTTCTCCAGCACGCCCTGGAGCGCGGTGATCGGGGTGCGCAGCTCGTGCGAGACGTTGGCGATCAGCTCCCGGCGGCGCTGGTCGGCGGCGGCCAGGTCCTCGGCCATCTTGTTGAACGCCTGGGCCAGCTCGCCCACCTCGTCCCGGGAGGTGGCCCGGACCCGGCGGGTGTAGTCGCCGCGGGCCATCGCCCCGGCGGCGGCGGTCATCTCGCGCAGCGGAGAGGTCATCCCGTGCGCCAGCACCTGCGACGTGACCAGGGCGATGCAGATGACGGTCACCGTCGTCCCCGGCGGCAGCCAGCCGATGCCGTACCAGAAGTAGCCGATGGCGACCGTCCAGGAGGCGACCAGCAGGACGCCGAGCTTCATCTTGATCGAGCGGACCGGGTCGAGTGGCCGGGGCAGCACCCGGTTCGCCCAGTCGATCAGCTCGCCGATCACGCGGGTACTTCCAGCGCGTATCCGACTCCGTGGACGGTCCGGATCAGGTCGGCGCCGAGCTTGCGCCGCAACGCCTTGACGTGGCTGTCGACGGTGCGGGTGCCGGTGCCGTCGGCCCATCCCCAGACGTCGGCGAGCAGCCGCTCCCGGGGCAGCACCGCGCGGGGCCGCCCGGCGAGGTGGACCAGCAGGTCGAACTCGGTCGGGGTGAGGTGCACCTCGACGCCGCCCTTGACCACCCGGCGTTCGCTGGGGCTGATCTCGATGTCGCCGAGCCGTACGCCGGCCGGTGGCGCGCTGGCCGCCCGGTCCATCCGGCGCAGCAGCACGTGCACCCGGGCCGCCAGTTCGCGCATGGAGAACGGCTTGGTCAGGTAGTCGTCGGCGCCGACGGCCAATCCGACGAGCAGGTCGTTCTCGTCGTCGCGGGCGGTGAGCATCAGCACCGGCACCGGCCGGTCGGCCTGGATCCGCCGGCACACCTCCAGGCCGTCGAAGCCCGGCAGCATGACGTCGAGTACGACGAGGTCGTGCCGCCCGTCGCGGAATCGGGCGACGGCGCTCGGGCCGTCGGCGGCGATGTCCACTGTGAAGCCCTCGGCGCGCAGGCGGGCGGCCACCGCCTCGGCGATGGTCCGTTCGTCCTCGACCACCAGTACCCGGCGTTCGTTCATGGTCCCCGACTGTAGGGAGCGGCCGTGGAGATCGGTGGGGGACGTTGTGAACAACCTGTGGAGAACGCCTCACTCCTGTGGATAACCCGGTGGATGAGCGCGGGTTCGTTGTGGACGACGGGCCGAACTGTCCACGTCACCGGAACCTTCCGCCCCGCCGAGGAGTGGGACAGGTGGAGAAGGGAGGTGACGGTGTCCGACGGTGATCTGATCTCCGAGCTGTACGCCGGCTGTTTCCGACGGCTGGTGGTCCAGCTCTACGCGATGACCGGTGACCTGAGCGAGGCCCAGGAGGCGGTCCAGGAGGCTTTCACCCGGGCTCTGGCGGCGCCCGGGCGATTCGCCCGCCTGGACAACCCGGAGGCGTGGCTGCGGCGGGTCGCGGTGAACGTCGCCCGCAGCCGGCATCGGCGGCGACGCGTACTCGACCGGCTGCTGCTCCGGATCGGTCCGCCGCCCGCCGTCGCCGACCGCTCACCAGATCACCTGGCCCTGCTGGCCGCGTTGCGGGAGCTGCCCGAGGGGCAGCGACACGCGCTGGCCCTGCACTACCTGGTCGACCTGCCGGTGGATGAGGTCGCGGCGACCCTCGGCGTCTCCGCCGGCACGGTGAAGTCCCGGCTCTCCCGTGGGCGGCAGGCGCTGGCGGCGCTGCTCACCGACTCCGACGTCACCGGCAGTACCAGCACTGGGAGGATCGATGTCCGATCGTGAGTTGTCCGGCTTCGAGGTCGACACGATCGCCGGCGCGGTCCGGCAGCCGCCGCTCGACGAGTTGCGCGCCCTGGCCCGCTCCCGCCGGCACCGGTCGGTTGCGCTGGCGGCGACCGCCCTGGCCCTGCTGGCTGTGGTGGCGGTCGCGCCGCTGGTGGCCCCGCCGGAGCGGTTCGAGTCAGCGGGGCGGCCGCACGGGCCGTCGCCCAGCCCCACCCTGCTCGGCAACCCCGGCGACTTCACGCTGACCGGCCCGGACTCCGGGGTGGATGTGCGCGTCGACGGCTGCGTGCTCCGCTTCGCGCACACCGGCGACGGCGGCCGGACCTGGTCCGACTGGAACGAAGCCCGGTATCAGGCCACCAGATGCCAGCCGGGCCCGGGCGGGCAGGCAGGGAACCTGGACTATTCCGTACTCGGTGACCGGTTCTATCTGGTGGACGACGGGGGGCTGCTCCGCCTCTCCACCGACCACGGCCGTACCTGGCGGGACGCGAGCCGGGCAATCGTGGGGGTGCGCGCGTTCCCGGCAACCGCCCGACCGGTCTTCTGCCAGTACGACTGTGGGGCAATGGATGAGCCGTTGGCGGTGGACCCGTCGACGGGGAACGTCTACCGGCTCACCGGGAAGCAGCCGTCACCGCTTGAGCTCTTCAGCCTCTACCCGGCATCGGACGGCACGATCTGGGCGGCATACCGGACAGGTTCGACGACGGCCGGGGCCCGCAGCATCGACCGTGGCGCGACCTGGGAGACCTGGACGACGCCGGCCGGTACGAGCCTGTTGGCGCTGGTGGGGGGCGACGGCCGGGCGGGATACCAGCTGGTGTCGGCCGCGGACGGCTCGGTGACGCTGGCGCGGAGCACCGACGGCGGGAGGAACTGGTCCACCACCGGCGCCGACCTGCCGACGGGGCCGCACTGGGACCTGACGGTAGGGGTGGACGGGTCCCTGCTGGCGGTCACTCAGACCGGCCCGGAGGGCAACCGGATGGCGGAAGTCCTGGTCAGTCGGGACAACGGAGGTAGCTTCACGCTGGCGCGAGGGAAGGGCCGGCCCGTCGGCTCGGCGAGTGTCGCCCCCGGCTACGCGTGGCTCTTCGATCGTTACGACGGGTCGAACGGCGAGCCGGACCACTTCGTCCTGACGCGGGACGGGCGTTCCTGGAACCAGTTCCAACTTGCGTTCTGAGTGGTGCGGCGGCGCGGCCGACCGGCCGCGCCGCCGCGGACTCAGGCGAGCCCGACCCGTACCGGGTGGGCGGTGGCCGAGCCGAGCCAGGTGTGCGGGTTGCCGTACCAGCACCAGCCCAGCTTCGGCGCGCCCTGGCTGATCCAGATCGCCGGCACCCGCTTGTCGCCGCAGCGGGAGCCGACCAGCGAGAAGCACTTGTTCTTCGCCAGCGCCTCCGGGTGCAGCGTGACGAACGCGAGCCCCTCGTCGATGGTGAGCGGCAGCCGACCCTGGCCGGTGATCACCTCCATCGCGGCGGCGGGGGCCAGGTTCAGCGTCTCCTCGCCCCGGTCGACGTCGAAGAGCAGGTACGCCGGCCCGGCCGGCACCTCCAGTTCCTTGATCGGGTCGAAGCGCGGCAGGTCACCCTCGGCGTAGTGCCGGTCGACGATGCCGGTTTTCCGCTTGCCGGCCAGGGTGGTCAGCGCGACCCGGGCCTCGACCGGCACCAGCTCGCGGGTGATCACCAGCAGGAACGGCACCCGACCCTCGGTCGGCGCGGGCAGGCCCGCCGCCCCGGAGACCGCCGCGGCGCGCAGCGGGGCGACCAGGTCACGGAAGGCGTCCTCGGTCAGGTCGGCCAGGGCCGGGTAGCCCAGCTCGACCAGGCGGTCGACCTGGCGGTCGAATTCGGTAGCGGCGTCGAACACGGCGGCCTCCACTCTCGTACGGAGTACCGTACAGCGTACGACGAAGCGGCCCTATTCCCGAACCACGAAAAACGCACGGCCGTGTCCGTACGGGTAGTCGAGCGGCTCAGGGCTGACGGGTCGCGGCGGGTCACGGACGGTGGGCGGGGCCGGCGCCGGGATCAGCGGTTCCAGTCCTGCTTCGCCGCCCGGACCAGCCGGTCCTTCAGCTCCCGGGTGTGCCGCCGGCTCACCGGCAGCTCCGCCGAGTCGATCACCACCACGTAACCGGAGTTGACCAGCCGCAGCTCGGCGATCAACCGCAACTGCACCAGGTACGACCGGTGGATCCGGACGAACCCGGCGTCCGCCCAGCGCTCGGCGAGCGTCGCCAGCGACACCCGCACCAGGTGCGAACCGTCGGCCGTGTGCAGCCGGGCGTAGTCGCCCTGCGCCTCCACCCAGCGCACCGCCGAGCGGGGCAGCATCCGGGTCGTGCCGGCCAGCTCGATCGGGATGGTCGGGTCCTCCTCCGCCCGCGCCAGCGCCGCCGGGTGCGAGGGGACCACCCGCGAGCCGATCACCCGGCGCAGCGACTCGGCCAGCCGCTCGGCGCGCACCGGCTTGCGGACGTAGTCGGTGGCGCCCAGGTCGAACGCGTCCACCGCGCCGTCGTCGTAGGCGGTGACGAAGACGATCGCCGGCGGTCGGGCGAACCGGCGCAGCACCCGGGCCAGCTCCATCCCGTCCAGGCCGGGCATCCGGATGTCCAGGAAGACCACGTCCACGTCGGTGTCGCGGAGCACCCGCAGCGCCTCGGTGGCGTCGCCCGCCGTGTGCAGCCGGGCCACCCGGGAGTCGGCCCGCAGGTGGTACGCCAGCTCGTCCAGCGCCGGCGGCTCGTCGTCCACCGCCAGCACCCGGAGAAATCCGGACCCGCTCACTGTGCCGGCCCCTGTTCGCTCGCTGCGCTCGCTCACGAGCCCGCCCGTACCCCGGGGTGGAACTTCGGCACCCGCAGGCTCACCTTCGTACCCGAGCCGGGGCCGGTCTCGACGACCAGGCCGAACCGGTCCCCGAAGACCGACCGGAGCCGCTCGTCGACGTTCGAGAGCCCGACGTGCTGGCCGGCGTCCTCGGCCGGGTCGCTGCCGGCCCGGGTCAGCTCGGCGATCCCCGCGGTCAGCGTGGCCGGATCCATCCCCACCCCGTCGTCCTCCACCGTGATGTGGCACTCGGCACCCGCGTCCCGGGCCTCGATGCTCACCATGCCGGTGCCCGGCTTGCGTGACAACCCGTGCCGGACCGCGTTCTCCACCAGTGGCTGGAGGCAGAGGAACGGCAGGGTCACCGGCAGCACCTCCGGGGCGATCTGCAACCGCACCTGCAACCGGTCGCCGAACCGGGCCCGCTCGATGGTCAGGTAGCGGTCGATCGAGCGCAGCTCCTCGGCGAGGGTGGTGAACTCGCCGTGCGCCCGGAAGGAGTACCGGGTGAACTCGGCGAACTCCAGGATCAGCTCCCGGGCCCGCTCCGGGTCGGTGCGGACGAACGAGCCGATCGCGGTCAGCGCGTTGTAGATGAAGTGCGGGCTGATCTGCGCGCGCAGCGCCCGGATCTCCGCCCGGGCCAGCCGTTCCCGGGACGAGTCGAGCTCCGCCAGGGCGAGCTGGTTGCCGGCCCAGTGCGCGGTCTCCAGGGTGGCCTGCACCAGGCCGGGCGCCGGTGGGGCGTCGGCGATCGCGACCAGCGCGCCCACCACCCGGCCCTCCGCGGCCAGCGGCGCCACCACCGCGCCCCGGACCGGGCAGTCCACCCGGTCGCAGTGCAGCTCCGACTCGCCCAGCACCGTCGACCGCCCGGTCTCCGCCGCCCGCCGGGCCGCCGCGAGCAGCTGGTCACCGTGGTGCGTGCCGCGCCCGTCCAGGGCCAGCAGCGCCTCCCGGTCCGTCAACGCCAGCCCGACCGCACCCACCAGGGCCCGCAGATGGCGTACGGCCTTCGCCGCGCCCGCCGGGTGCAGGCCCGCGCGCAGCGGCTCGGCGGCCAGGCCGGCGGTGTGCAGCACCTCGTAGGTGGCCCGCTGGGTGGCGGTGGCGATGCCCCGTCGGGCGCGCAGCCGGCCCACCGCGTACAGCGCGGCGGCCAGCGCGCTGACCAGTGAGACGACGCCGACGACGGCGGAGAGGTTGCCACCCACCCCGCGATCCTGGCCCCTCCGGGCCGCCGCGCCAAGCCCCTAGTACGCGCCCTTGCGGGCCAGCACCACGCCGACGGTCCGCCACAGGATGCTCAGGTCGTACGCCAGCGACCAGTTGTCGACGTAGTAGAGGTCCAGCCGGACCGCCTCGTCCCAGGACAGGTCGGAGCGGCCGGAGACCTGCCACAGCCCGGTCATGCCCGGCCGGACCAGCAGCCGGCGTCGCACGTCGCCCAGGAAGTCGCCGTCGTCGGCGGGGAGCGGACGCGGCCCCACCAGCGACATCTCCCCCCAGAGCACGTTGATCAACTGGGGCAGCTCGTCCAGCGAGGAGGCGCGCAGGAAGCGGCCCACCGGGAAGACCCGGGGATCCTGCTTCATCTTGAACAGCATGCCGTCGGTCTCGTTCTGGTCGACCAGGCCGGCCAGCCGGTCCTCGGCGTCGACGTACATGGTGCGGAACTTCCAGACCCGGAAGGTGCGGCCCTCGTGACCGACCCGGGGCTGCCGGAAGAAGACCGGACCCGGGTCGGAGAGCCGGATCGCCAGGGCGATGGCTGCGAAGACCGGCATCAGCAGCAGCAGGCCCAGCCCGGCCGCGACCCGGTCCATCAGGCTCTTCATCAGCAGCGCCGGCCCCGACAGGGTCGGCTCCTCGACGTAGAGCAGCGGCAGGCCCTCGATCGGGCGGATGTGCACCCGGGGGCCGGCGATGTCGGTCAGCTGCGGGGCGACCACCAGGTCGACCCCGGAGCCCTCCAGCTGCCACGCCAGCCGGCGCAGCTCGCCCGGCTCGGCGCTGGCCGACCCGCAGACCGCGATGGTGTCCCCGCCGACCTCACGGACCAGCGCGAGGACGTCCCGCCCGGCGTACACCGGCACCGGGGTCTGGATGCCGCGGGCGGCGGCGTACCCGTCGGTGATGTGGATGGCGACCGGCACCAGGCCGGCGTCCGGGTTGCGGGTGACCGCGGTGTAGACCTCCAGGCACTCCGGCAGGGTGCCGACCAGCACCATCCGGTGCCCGGCCTGGCCGGCGCGACGGCGTACCGCGTGCAGCGTGAAGCGGGCCAGCAGCCGGCCGACCAGGATCAGCAGCAGCGCCCCGAGCAGGGCGAAACCCACCGTCCAACGGGAGAGGTCGGTCTTGGTCGCGAACGCGAGGAAGGAGACCGTCGCGGCGACCGCGACCCCACCCCGGATCACCCGCTTGAACTCGTCCGGCCCGAGACCCATGTAGCGCCGGTCGTAGGCCCGGTTGCCCCAGAGGATGACCAGCCAGCCCAGGGGCAGCAGGACGAACGCCACCGTGTAGAACCAGGTGGGGTCCTCCTGGGCGTTGTAGAAGCCGGCCCGCGCCTGGCCGAACGCCTCCTGGGCGCTCCAGTCGGCGAGCACCACGGCGGCGAAGTCGAGCAGCAGCAGCACCACGGTGTACGGGCGGTGCCAGCGCGAGACCCGGCGGCGGGCCCGCGCCCACGCCGACCGTGGGACGCCGTTGTGCGACGGCGGTGTCGGCGGCTGGATCTCGAAGCTGTCGACGTGCCGCACGAGTTTGCTCCGGCCTGTGTTGGTTACCGGGCGCTGGAGGCTTGTCGTCACCTCACCCATGTCCTCCCGCATGACACGCGCCGCTCACTCGCCGTGAGGGGCCCGGGTCGCCCACCGTTCCAGTCTCCCACGCGGGCTCAGCACCGGACGCGGCCCCGAAGAGCAGCGCGTCTGGACTCACCAGGCGGGATCCGGCCGGCTCCACGTCAGTTTCGAAGCCGGGGACCGAGCCACTATACCGATGGATGAGGTGCCGGGTAGAGGCGCGGACGGGCACGTTCCACGCGCCGGGGACGATTCCTCTCCGTAACCGGAGAGTGTCGTAACTCACCGTACGAGGCGCGACAACCGTCGGTCAGCGAGCGGCTTGCCGCCGGTCTGACAGGTCGCGCAGTACTGGAGGCTGGAGTCGGCGAACGACACCTCCCGTACGGTGTCGCCGCAGACCGGACAGGGGAGCCCGGTCCGGGCGTGCACCTTCAGCCCGGAGCGCTTCTCCCCCTTCAGCTCCGCCGCGCGCTGGCCCACCGAACGGCGGACCGCGTCGCCCAGGACCGCCCGGGTCGCCGCGTGCAGCGTGGCCAGCTGGTCGTCGGTGAGCCGGTCGGTGATCGCGAACGGGGAGAGCTTCGCCGCGTGCAGGATCTCGTCGGAGTACGCGTTGCCGACCCCGGAGAGCACCGCCTGGTCGGTCAGCACCCCCTTGACCTGCCCCCGCCGGCTGCGCATCCGCTCGGTGAAGGTGGCCAGGTCCGCCTCGAGCGCGTCCGGGCCGAGCTTCGCCACCCCGGGCACCTGCGCCGGGTCGGTCACCAGGTACGCGGCGAGCTTCTTCTGGGTGCCCGCCTCGGTCAGGTCGAAGCCGGAGCCGTCGTCGAGGCGTACCCTCACGGCGATCGGGCCCTTGCCCGGGCGCAGCGGGGTGGTCGACGGGAACGCCTCGCGGTAGTGCAGCCAGCCCGCCCGGGCCAGGTGGACCACCAGGTGCAGGCCGCCGTCGAAGACCACGTCGAGGAACTTGCCGTGCCGCCGGGCGTCCACCACCGGCCGGCCGGCCACCGCGTCGGGCGCCGGATCGTACGTCTTGAGGGCGTTGATCGCGGCGACCTCGACCCGGTCGACGCGACGCCCCACCGCGCGCTCACGCAGGTGACCCGCGAGCGCCTCCACCTCCGGTAGTTCGGGCATCAGACAACGGTAGCCTTCTTTCCGGTGAGCGCGAGGAATGAGCTTGCGAGTTCCTGCCGCGAGCGCGAGGAGTGAGCTTGCGAGCCCCGCAGCCGCGAGCAGGAGTCGGTACGACCGCGAACGAAAGGCGAGCTCCGTGAGAATCGTGGTGGCGCACAACCGGTACCGGGAAGCCCAGCCGTCCGGCGAGAACACCATCGTCGACTCGGAGATCGCCCAGCTCAGCGCCGCCGGCGTCGAGGTGTTGCCGTTCATCCGCAGCTCGGACGAGATCCCGTCGATGTCGAAGGCGGCGAAGGCCCTGCTGCCCATCTCGCCGATCTGGGCGCCCCGCGCCCAGCAGGACCTGAGCCGCCTGCTCACCGAGCACCGGCCCGACGTGCTGCACCTGCACAACCCGTACCCCCTGATCTCGCCGTGGGTGGTGCGGACCGCGCACCGGCACGGCGTGCCGGTGGTGCAGACGGTGCACAACTACCGGCAGGTCTGCTCGTCGGGGATCTACTTCCGGGACGGCGCGATCTGCCAGGACTGCAAGGGCCGGGCGCTGGGTGTGCCGGCGATCGTGCACCGCTGCTACCGCGACTCGGCGGCGCAGAGCGCGCTGATGGCCACCACCCTGGCGGTGCACCGGGGCACCTGGCGGTCGGTGGACCGGTTCATCGCGCTCACCTCGGCGATCGCCGACCATCTGCGCGACTACGGCATCCCGGACGACCGGATCGTGGTCAAGCCCAACGCCGTGCCCGACCCGGGCGCACCGGCGCCGCTGGGCGACGGGTTCCTCTACATGGCCCGGCTGACGCCGGAGAAGGGGCTCGGCCTGCTGCTGGAGGCCTGGCGCCGGCACCCGGTGGGTTCCCTCGGCACGCTGCGCGTCGCCGGCGACGGCGAGCTGCGCCCGCTGGTGGAGGCCGCCGCCGCCGAGCGCTCCGACGTGGTCTACCTCGGTCAGCTCGACCGGGCCGGGGTGCGCGCGGCGGTCGAGGCGAGCGCGGTGGTGATCGCCGCCTCGATGTGGCACGACGTGCTGCCCACCGTGATCATCGAGGCGATGGCCAGCGGTCGGCCGGTGCTCGGCACCGCGCTCGGTGGCATCCCGTACCTGGTCGGGGCGGACGGCAGCCGGGAGCCCGCCGTCGCCTCCGCCGGTGCCTCCACGGGCATTTCCGTGCCGCCGCCGCCGGCCGGCGTGGTCACCGGGACCGCCGGTTGGGTGGTGCCGCCGGACCCGGCCGCGATGGCCGCCGCCTTCCCGGTCGCCCGGGCCGGCGCCGCCGCGCTCTCCCCGCCGGCCCGCCTCCGCTACGAGCAGACCTTCCACCCGGACGTGGTCACCAAGCGCCTCCTCGACATCTACGCCGGCGTGGCCCGCACGGCCCACCCCGCCTGACCCGACGTCCACCCGGCCACCGCACGTGGGCCGGGCCTGCACGCGGGCCGGGCCTGCACGCCGGCGGGCCCCCGCGACGTCCGGCGCGCCCCCGCGGGGCGCGCTCGGAGGCTCGCGCCTGGCGGATGGGACGCCTTGTGCGGGCGGGTTGGGCCGCTCGCCGGGCGGGGCTGGGCCCCGGTCGTCCTGGAAGGTCGGGATGCCGCCACGCGGGACGCGCTGGTTGACGGCGGGGGAGGTAGCCGGGCGCGATGTCGTTGCCGGGCCCGGCGCCCGACGGAGACGCGCGTCCCGGTGAGCGTGATGCCTCAGAGGTATCAAAATGCCTGTGAGGTATCAGAGGCACGGAGACGCCCGCCGTCGGTCCGCGCCGGGCAGGAGAGGCCCGCCGGCTGATCGCCGCGCCGCGCCGTGCCGTGCAAGGTCACGCTCGATCCTGGAAACAGTGCGGTCCGACTCGCGTCGAGGCCACTACTTCCAGGATCGAGCACGATCTTGCGCGCCGCGCCGTGCGGGGCGAGGTGGATGTCAGCGCAGCGCGGTGCGGGCGGTGAAGGCGATGCTGGCCAGCAGGAAGCCGCCGTTGACGATCGTGAAGGCGACCACGACCCAGAAGGTCAGCGCCGGGGCGACCATCAGCACCAGCGCGGCCACGAAGATCACCGCGCCGTAGTCGCGGACCAGCTTCACCAGGCGCACCGGCAGCGAGGTCGAGGTGACCATGCTGGCGGCGTTCGGGCCGGACTGCATCACCGAGGTCACCAGGTTGACCATCCAGCTGCCCGCGAAGAGCGCCACCAGCCAGGTCGGCGTCGCCGGCCGTTGCGCCACCGCGGTCGCCCCGAGCGCCGCGACCAGCGCGATCTGGGCGGCCACGTCGCAGAGCACGTCGATCCGGGCGCCCGCCGCGCTGCCCTGCCCGGTCACCCGGGCCAGCTGCCCGTCGGCGCAGTCCAGGGCGTACGCGACCTGCCAGCCGACCAGCGCGACCAGCCCGACCACCCAGGCCGGCACGTCCCCGGCGGCGACCCGACCGGCGAGCGCCACCACGGTCACCGAGGTGGCCAGCCCGAGCACCAGGTTGGTGATGGTCAGCGCGGTGGGACGCAGCCCGAGGCGCTGGGCGACCAGCGCGAACGCCGCGCCCAGCCACTGGCTGACCGATTCGCTGAACAGGCCGCCGCCCCGGTTGACCCGGTGGAAGTCGGCGACGGTGGGACGGGGATCAGCCACAGTGGTCGCGGATTGCATCGGCGTAGTCTGCCAGCCGCTCCCGAGTCTCGGTAGGCGACATCGCCAGGTGCTCGAGGATGGTGTAGCGGTCCGGTCGGGTACGCGGCGCGAACTGCACCGCGTCGACGAACTGGTCCTCGGTCAGCCCCACGTCGTTCGGGACGACCGGCAGGTTGTGCCGCACCAGGCAGGACGTCATCTGCGCGAAGCGGGTCAGGTCGCCGCGGAGCCAGGTGCAGAAGAGGGCACCCAGACCGGCCAGCTCGCCGTGCGACGCGGTGCCCGGGAAGAGCGCGTCCACCGCGTGCATGATCTCGTGACAGCCGCCGCTGCACGGGCGGCTGGTGCCCTCGATCGCCATCGCGAGGCCGCTGGAGATCAGTGCCTCGGCGAGGACGGCGACGAACGAGTCGTCGCTCATGTCGCCCGGGTGGTTGATCACCGCTTCGGCGCCCGCCCGGGAGAGCGAGGCGGCCAGTCCGTCGAACGGCTCACCGCGTACCCGCCGGGCCAGCTCCCAGTCGGCCAGCGCGCTGATGTTGCTCACCACGTCGCCGATGCCGGCCCGGTTGTGCCGCTCGGGGCCGCTCTCCACGAAGTCCAGGTCGACGATCACCGCGATCGGGATGTGCACCCCGTAGGAGCCCTTGATCCCATCGGTGATCAGACTGGCCACCGGGGAGGCGATGCCGTCGTTGGCCAGGCTGGTGGCCACCGAGACCATCGGCAGCCCGCGCCGGGTGGCGGCGTACTTCGCGACGTCTATGGTCTTGCCGCCGCCGATGCCGACGACCGCGTCGTACGAGCGGGCCCGGAGCTTGCTGCCCAGGTCGTCGGCGGCGTCCAGGGTGCCCCCGGCGACGGTGAACACGTCCGCCGAGCGCAACGACGGCCGGACCAGTTCGGCGATCCGTTCGCCCTGTCCGGGGCCGACCACCACGGCGACGTCGCCGCCGGAGGAGATCCGCCCGTCGGCGAGGATCGCCGCGAGGTCCGCCACGGCCCCCCGGCGTACGTCGATGTGCAGGGGGGTCAGCACCGTGCGGGCTAGTAGCGGCACGCGATCTCCCGCGCCCGGGCCAGGTCGGCGTGGTTGTCGACCTCGACCCAGGAGACGTCGCCGATCGGCGCGGCCCGCACCTCGCCGCCCCGGTCGGCGAACTCCTGGTAGCCGTCCTCGTAGTAGAGGTTCGGGTCGCGCCGCCAGGTCGTCTCCAGCGCGTCGGCGAGCGCCTCGGCGACCTGCGGCTCGATCAGCGTGGCGCCGATGTACTCGCCGTACGCCTCGCCCGGGTCCATGATCTTGGTGATCCGGGTGAGCTGGCCGGCGGCGTCGAAGGTGGTCTTCATCTCCTCCTCGGCCAGCACCTTGATGGTGTCGACGGCCAGCAGGATCCCCGGGCCGCGCTCGGCCAGCAGGGTCTTCTCCACGCTCACCGGGTGCACGGTGTCACCGTTGACCAGCAGCACGCCCCGGCTGAAGTGCTCCCGGGCCAGCCAGAGCGAGTAGGCGTTGTTCCACTCCTCGGCCTTGTCGTTGTGCACCAGGGTGAGCCGGACGCCGTAGCGCTTCTCCAGCGCCGCCTTGCGCGCAACCACCGCGTCGGCCGCGTAGCCGACCACGATCACCACCTCGGTGAGCCCCACCTCGGCGAGGTTGCGCAGCGCGATGTCCAGGATGGTGGTCTCACCGTCCACCGGCACCAGCGCCTTGGGCAGGGTGTCGGTGTACGGGCGCAGTCGGCGCCCCGCACCGGCTGCGAGCACCATCCCGATCATGCGGGGTCCTCCCTCGTACGACTCCAGGTCACCGTGGAGGATAGCGCCGGGTGACGGCGGCCCTGGCGTCAACCGGGCCTCAGCCGGGCAGGGCTGCCAGGTCGGCGAGGACCGTCAGCCGCTCCTCGGCGGTCAGGGCGGCGTACGGTCCGGCCGCCCGCCGGTCCGTCTCCAGCTCGATGGCGTGCCGTTCCGGCCCGTCGGGCAGTTCGACGACGCTGGCCGCGGTGTGCCCGGCGGCGGTCCACGCGGCGGCGTGCGCGTCCGCCCGGTGGTAACGCAGCGTGCCGAGCCGGTTCAGCAGCAGCACCCCGGGCGGGGTGCCCTCCGGCTCGTACGGCGGGGCCATGGTGGCGAAGGCCGCCCCCGGCTCGGCGTCCGGCTCCTCGGCCAGCAGCAGCGCGTACCCGAGCACCCGCCCGAACGCCTCGACCAGCCGCAGCACCCGGTCGTCGTGGCCCGCCCACAGCTCCTCGGTGACCTCGCCGTGGACCTGGTAGATCTCGGCGAGGAAGCCGGCGCCGCGTTCGGTGGCGGTGAAGCCGCCGTCCGCCCGCCGGGCGATCATCCCGTGCGCGACCTGCTTGTCCAGGGCACGCTGGCAGGTGGCCGGATCCCGGTACCGGGTGACCGCGGCGAAGCCGGGCCCGTCGACCATGCCGCCCGGGGCGGCCAGCCGGGTGCGGAACTCGACCAGGAAGCCGGTGGCCGCCGGCCCGCCGTACCGTTGGCTGAGCTCGGCGCCGCCGCCGTCGCGGCCGGCGAGCATGCCGGCGACGAAGGTCCGGTCGACCGCCGGGGCGACCAGCCCGGCGAACCGGTGCGGCGCCAGCTCGACCGCGGAGTTCACAGACCGATCGACCGGAGCGCGGCGAACGCGTCCTCGGCGATCCGCCGGATCTGTCCGTCGCCGGCGTTCCGGTTCTCGTCCAGCACGGCCAGGTCCCGCTCGGCCAGCCAGCGGAACTCGGTGTGCTTTCCCGCCTCCAGGCGCGGCCGGGTCAGGTCGCCGTCGACCCGGACCAGGAAGTCGGTCTCGACCCGGGGCACGCCGTCGTCGCCGGTCCAGCGGAACTCGCCGATCCGCCCTAGCACGTGCGACAGCGACCAGCCGGTCTCCTCGGCGACCTCCCGGCTCAGCGCGTCCTCGATCTCCTCGCCCGGTTCCAGATGGCCGCCGACGACGTCCCAGGCATTGGGAAAAAGTCGCCGCTCTGGGGACCGGCGCTGGAAGAAGAGGCGGCCGTCGTCGTGCACGATCAGCGCGCCGGCGCAGCGGAGAGGCTCGGTGGGCACGTCACGACAGTAGCGAGGAGGAGCCGGGCCACGCCGATGCCCGGTCTTGTCCCGGTCTGGCCCGAGGCCCACCATGTGGGGTGACCGGGTGCCGCCGTCCCAAAGGGGTGATGCGTGATGCAGGTTCGGGAAGCTATGTCCAGCCAGGTGCTCGTCGTGGGTCCGGAGCACACGCTCCGCCAGGCGGCCCAGATGATGTCGGCCCGCCGGGTCGGCTCGGCGGTGGTGATCGACCCGGAGTCCGAAGGGGTCGGCATCATGACCGAACGTGACGTGCTGAACGCGATCGGGGCCGGGTTGGACTGCGACGTCGAGCGCACCGGTGCCCATGTGAGCTGGGACGTCGTCTACGCCGGTCCTCAGTGGACGGTGGAGGAGGCGGCCGCGGCGATGGCGCGGGGTGGCTTCCGGCACCTCGTGGTGCTCGACGGGCGGGAGGTGGCCGGGGTGATCTCGGTCCGTGACCTGATGCGGGTCTGGTCGCAGCAGCGGCTCGCGGTCGGCTGACCGCGCCGGTCCGGGGCCGCCGACGTGCTGCCGAGGCGGCCCCTGACCAGCGCGGACGAGAGCTCTGCTCGCGTCCGCTGGTGGATCTTCTGCCCGCATGTTGAACTTGGCGTGTATGCCGGTCGGACCGACCCGACCAGGCCCTAGGCTCGTGCGCATGACCGCCGAGCAGCTGATCTCGTTCGCCCGTGGCGCTCCCTCGTTGGACATCGTGGATGTCGAGGGTCTCAAGGCCGCCGCCGTCCGTGCCTTCGACGCCGACCCCGCCGGGATCACGGCGTACGGCACCTCCGTCGGCTACCCACCCCTGCGGAAGTGGATCGCCGAGAAGCACGGCGTCGAAGCCGACCAGGTGCTGATCACCAACGGCTCGCTCCAGGCGGACGCGTTCCTCTTCGACCACCTGGTGCGGCGTGGCGACGCCGTGGTGGTGGAGCGCCCGACGTACGACCGGACCCTGCTCAACCTCCAGCGGATGGGTGGCGAGATCCACGGGGTGTCGATCCAGCCGGACGGCCTGGACACCGCCGAGCTGCGCAAGCTGCTGGAGTCCGGGGTGCGGCCCCGGCTGGCGCACGTCATTCCGAACTACCAGAACCCGGCCGGCGTGACCCTCTCCCTGGAGAAGCGGCGTGAGCTGCTCGACCTCGCCGCCGAGTACGAGTTCACGATCTTCGAGGACGACCCGTACGCCGACATCCGGTTCCGGGGCGAGCCGCTGCCGTCGATGCTCTCGATGGACAACCGTGGCGTCGTGGTGCACGCCTCCAGCTTCACCAAGACGGTCTGCCCGGGCGTCCGGGTCGGCTACCTGGTCGGACCGGCGGACCTGATCGCCGACATCGCCAAGAAGGCCACCAGCCTCTACATCTCGCCGGGCATGGTGTCCGAGGCGATCGTGCACCAGTTCTGCGTCTCCGGTGACATCCAGCGCTCGATCGAGAAGGTCAGCACGGCGCTCGGTGAGCGGGCCTGGGTGCTCGCCGAGTCGCTGCGCCGGCACCTGCCGGACGTCCGCTTCGTGGAGCCGGACGGCGGCTACTTCCTCTGGGTGGAGTTCCCGGAGGACGTGCTGGTGGACAGGGTGGCTCCGGCGGCCGCCGAACGCGGCGTCGCCGTGGTCAAGGGGACCGACTTCGTCATCGACGGCGGTCGGCACGCGCTCCGGCTGGCCTTCAGCGCGGTGACCGCGGACCGGATCGACGAGGGCGTCCGTCGGCTCGCGGAGGCCGTGGCGGCCGTCCGGGGCTGATTTTCTGTCGGGTTTCCGACAGTAGCGCGATCGCGGCCGGTCCGGGGCTCGCCTCGGGCCGGCCGGCGGCCCACAATGCTGCGAGCGTCGCTCGCGTCCCGACGAGCGCCTGACCAGGGGGTCGGTGCCGCCACGGGACGGCCGGCGGCGCCCCGCGGCCTCACCCCCGCCCCCACGGCGCCGGGTGGGCCGGGTCGCCCCCCACCCCCCTGGCGGCGGCCCGGCCCGCCCGGCGCCACCCACTGCCCCCGCCCCACCATCGGCCGCGGCGTGGCACCCGGTCCGGCCGGATCCGACCGCCCCGACGCCTCGCCGGTGACGAGCATCACCGGACGCCCGCTCCCCGGGCGCGCCTCGGCAGGTCCGGCGGCCGACCGGAGCACCTGCCACGGCGTAACCTGCAAGCCGCAGCGGGACGTGGGGAGGGGGACGCCATGATCGACCGGACGGACCAGGAACGGCCGACCACAGCGCACGCCGGACGGCCGCCCCGCCCCCGGGCCTGGGCGGCGCCGGTCCGCGCGATGTCCCGGATCCTCAACGCCGACGGCTCCCCGCGCACCCCCACCCCGACCGGCCCGGGACGCAGCGGCGTGGTCGACTGCGCCCTCTACGTCGACGGCCGGCGCCAGCCCGGGCGGTGGCACTACGCCGACGCGCTGGAGGCCGCCCGCAAGGAGCGCGACGCGTTCGTCTGGATCGGCCTGCACGAGCCGGAGCTGACCGAGATGTCCGCCATCGCCGAGACGTACGGCCTGCACGAGCTGGCGGTCGAGGACGCGGTCAAGGCCCAGCAGCGCCCGAAGCTGGAGCGCTTCGGCGAGGTCGCCTTCCTGGTCCTGCGGACCGCCCGCTACTGCGAGCACACCGAGCTGACCGAGTACTCCGAGGTGGTGGAGACCGGCCAGGTGATGCTCTTCATCGGCCCGAACTTCCTGATCAGCGTCCGGCACGGCGACGCCTGCCGGCTCGCCGCCGTCCGCGCCGACCTGGAGACCCGGCACGACCTGCTGGTGCACGGCCCGTGGGCGGTCGCGTACGCGGTGACCGACCGGGTGGTCGACCTCTACCTGGAGGTGGCCGACCGGCTGGAGGACGACCTCGACGTGCTGGAGGCCGACGTCTTCGACCGGCAGAGCACCGGGCGGATCCAGCGGATCTACCAGATGAAGCGGGAGCTGGTGGAGTTCAAGCGGGCGGTGATCCCGTTGCAGCGGCCGCTGATGACCCTCACCGCGCAGGCCAACCGGGAGGTGCCGGAGGAGGTGCGGCGCTACTTCCGGGACGTGCAGGACCACCTCAGCCGCACCGTCGAGCAGGTCAACTCCTACGACGACCTGCTCAACTCGATCCTCCAGGCACGGCTGGCCCAGGTCACCGTCGACCAGAACAACGACATGCGCAAGATCGCCGCGTGGGCCGCCATCGCCGCGGTCTGGACCGCGTTCGCCGGGGTCTACGGGATGAACTTCGAGAACATGCCCGAGCTGAAGTGGACGTACGGCTATCCGGGCGTGCTGGCCCTGATGCTCACCATCTCGCTGGCGCTCTACCGCTGGTTCCGCCGCAACGGCTGGCTCTGACCGTCGCACCGACCCCCGGACACGCCGGCGGCGCGGGAGTCGCCTCCCGCGCCGCCGGCGATGTCCCTGGTCAGGGTCGGCTGTTGGACTTCGCCGTGCCCTTGCCGAGCGCCTTGCTCACGTCGTCCGCCGGACGGCCGGAGACGTCCGTGGCGCCCTCGGCGACCGACGGGACCTTGTCGTTGCGGTGGATCACCGGCTGCGCGCCGGGGGTGGTGGTCGAGGCGCTGTCGCCGCCGGCCACCGCGGAGCTGCCCGCGCCGGTCGGGCCGCCGGCCGTGCCGGCGCCGCTGGACATGGTGGAGGAGTCGGTCACCTTGCCACCGTTCGCCGAGGGCGTCTGCACCACCAGGGTGTCGACCTCGTCGCTCACCGGGTCGACGCCGCGGGTCGGGTCGTACTCGGCCCACTCCTGCTGCTCGCGGCGGCGGCGCATGGCCATCGCCCCGGCGACCCCGGCGACCGCACCGGCGGCGAGCAGGCCGGTCAACATCCCGCCGGACCTCTTCTGCTTCTTCTTCTTCATGTTCCTGGCCTTGACCTTCTTGTTGACCGCGGCCTGCTTGGCGGCTGCGGCCTTCCGGCCCGTCACCACCTTGCCCGCCGCCTCGGCTTGGGCGTTGCGGACCGCGAGGGCCAGCGGCGCGAGGGCCGCGACCGTCGACGCGAAGCCGGTGGACGCCCGGTCCCGCACGACGACGGCGGTCGGCGCGACGGCGACCCGGGCTGCCTGGACCCGCGGGCCGACCGTGGCGCCGGCGCCCTTCGCCGCGTACGTCGCGGCCTGCCTCAGGTGACCGATGCCCTGGTTGAGCTCCACCCTCGCGAGCTGCCCCTGGGTCTTGCGCCGCCCGATTCCAAACACGGTCCCACCTCCTGGGAGTTGTTCCTTCGTCATCCTCCACCTTCGGATGCCTCCGCACTGCCAGATCGGGCACATGGGAGGATCCGCATGGAACTGACCAACGAGTGAGGAGTACCCGTGGCCGAGGCTGTCTACGCCACCTTGCACACCAACGCTGGCCCGATCCGGCTGGAGCTCTTCGGCAACCACGCGCCGAAGACGGTCCGCAACTTCGTCGACCTGGCCGAGGGCAACAAGGAATACACCGACCCGCGTACGGGTCAGCCGGGCAGCGGGCCGTACTACGACGGCACCATCTCGCACCGGGTGATCAGCGGCTTCATGGTCCAGATGGGCGACCCGACCGGCACCGGCCGGGGTGGCCCGGGCTACAAGTTCGCCGACGAGTTCCACCCGGAGCTGCGCTTCGACCGCCCGTACCTGCTGGCGATGGCGAACGCCGGGCCGGGCACCAACGGCTCGCAGTTCTTCATCACCGTCTCGCCGACGCCGCACCTGAACAACCGGCACACCATCTTCGGCCAGGTGGCCGACGAGCAGTCGGCGAAGGTGGTCGACGCGATCGCGAACACCCCGACCGGTCCGAACGACCGGCCGCTGCAGGACGTCGTGATCGAGCGGGTCGAGATCGAGCGCGCGGCCTGATCGCCCCCGCGAGGTACCTTTGCACGCATGACTGAACGCCCCGGTCCGGCCGGCGACGCCACCGGTGGGTCCGTGCCGACCACTCCGGTCTGCTACCGCCACCCCGGCCGGGAGACGTACGTCCGGTGCACCCGGTGCGACCGGCCGATCTGCCCGGACTGCATGCGGGAAGCCTCCGTCGGCCACCAGTGCCCGGAGTGCGTGAACGAGGGACGCCGCAGCGTGCGGCCGGCGCGTACCGCCTTCGGTGGCGGTGCCGCCGGCCGCCGCGGCCTGGTCACCCGCACCCTGATCGCGTTGAACCTGCTGGCCATGGTGCTGTCGATCCTCAGCGACCGGGGCGGCGACTCGATGGTCGGCGGCTCCGGCCTGGGTGGCCTGCTCGGTGGCGGCACGCCGCTGACCCAGTGGGGCGCGGTGCTCGCGCAGTGGCCGCCGCAGTTCCCGATCGAGGGTGTCGCCACCGGTGAGTGGTACCGCCTGGTCACCGCGATGTTCCTGCACTACGGCCTGGTGCACCTGCTGCTGAACATGTGGGCGCTCTGGGTGCTGGGCCGGGACCTGGAGGCCCTGCTCGGGCCGCTGCGCTTCCTGGCGCTCTATCTGGTCGCCGGTCTCGGCGGCAACGTCGCGGCCTATCTCTTCAGCCACCCGAACGCCGCCTCGGCCGGCGCGTCGACCGCCATCTTCGGTCTCTTCGCCGCCGTCTTCGTGCTGATGCGCCGGCTGGGCCGGGACACCTCCTCGATCGTGCCGATCCTGGTGATCAACCTGATCTTCACGTTCACCGTGCCGGGCATCTCCATCCCCGGGCACATCGGTGGCCTGGTCACCGGCGCGGCGATGGGCTGGGTGCTGGCGTACGCGCCGCGGATGCGGCGGTCGGTCTTCCAGGCCGCCGGCACGGCGATCATCGTGGTCGCGCTGCTGGGTCTGGTGCTCGTACGCACCGCCGCGCTGATCGCCTGAGCGGGCGGTCAGGGGCGGGCGGCCCGCAGCTCCTCCGCCACGTCGGCCGGCGGAGCGTCCAGGTCATACCGGCCGAAGAGGTGCAGCGACTCCCCGGCGTCGATCTCCAACGTCTCGGCGGCGAGGCCCATCCGGGTACGCCGCTCCACCGTGATCGACTCCACCGCCGCCCAGGGCAGCCGCCGCCGGCCGGCGTATCCGTGGATCACGGTGAGGCCGTCCGGGTCGACGGCGAGGCGTACCGGGGCGAGCAGGTCGCGCAGCGCCCACCCGGCGAGTCCGACCGCGGCCGCCACGGCGAGCACCACCTGGACCGGGTCGCCGTCGGCGAAGAGCAGGCCCAGCAGGACCAGGGCGACCGCGCCGACCAGCTTCGCCACCGGCAGGGCCGCCGGCACCCGCCACTGGCGGGCCGGGGACGATGGGGTGTGCACGGGTCCAGCATGCCAGGGCGGTGGCGGCGCGACCCGGGGGCGGACGACCGGCCGCCGGAGGACGTAGGATCGACGCAGCCCAAGTTACCGGGGAGTAGTCATGAGTGACGCAGTCATCGTCGGCGCGGTACGCACCCCCGTCGGGCGGCGCAAGGGCAGCCTCGCCGCCGTCCACCCGGTCGACCTCTCGGCGCACGTGCTGCGCGCCCTCGCCGAGCGCACCGGGATCGAGCCCGGCCAGGTCGACGACGTGGTCTGGGGCTGCGTCTCCCAGGTCGGTGAGCAGTCCTGGAACATCGCCCGCAACGGCGTGCTCGCCGCCGGCTGGCCCGAGTCGGTCCCCGGCACCACCCTCGACCGGCAGTGCGGCTCCAGCCAGCAGGCGCTGCACTTCGCCGCCGCCACCGTCGCCTCCGGCCAGGCCGAGCTGGTGGTCGCCGGCGGCGTGGAGTCGATGACCCGGGTGCCGATGGGCTCCAGCGTGGGCGGGGGCATGCCCTTCAGTGACCAGCTGCGCGACCGCTACCGGGGCGTCGAGGGCTTCGCCGACGACCAGCCGCTCCCGTTCAACCAGGGCGTCGGCGCCGAGCTGATCGCCGCCCGCTGGCACTTCTCCCGTACCCAGCTCGACGAGTTCGCGCTGGCCAGCCACGAGAAGGCGGCCGCCGCCCAGGACGCCGGCGCGTTCGACCCGGAGCTGGCCCCGGTGGCGCTGGCCGACGGCGGCAAGTTCGCCGCCGACGAGGGCATCCGCCGGGACACCTCGCTGGAGAAGCTCGGCGAGCTGAAGACCCCGTTCCGGTCCGACGGCGTGGTCACCGCCGGCTCCGCGTCGCAGATCTCCGACGGGGCCGCCGCGCTCGCCGTCACCACCAGCGAGTGGGCCAGCCGGCACGGCCTGCGCCCGTTGGCCCGCATCCACACCGCCGTGGTCGCCGCCGACGACCCGGTCACCATGCTCACCGCCCCCATCCCGGCCACCGCGAAGGCGCTGCGCCGCGCGGGGCTGGGCATCGAGGAGATCGGGGTGTACGAGGTGAACGAGGCGTTCGCCCCGGTCCCGCTGGCCTGGCTGGCGGAGACGGAGGCGGACCCGGAGCGGCTCAACCCGCGCGGCGGGGCGATCGCCCTCGGCCACCCGCTCGGCGCCAGCGGCGCCCGGATCATGACCACGATGCTCCAGCACATGCGCGACAACGGCATCCGGTACGGCCTGCAGACCATGTGCGAGGGCGGCGGCATGGCCAACGCCACCATCGTCGAGCTGCTCTGACCATCGCCGGGCGGTGATGCTGCTCTGACCATCGCCGGGCGGTGACGGTCGCCCGGAAACCGGCTGGCCCGCGGGTCGCCGGGGGCCCTAGATTGCCGGAGTGACCCTGGAGACCTCGCACCCCGGCTGGGCCGACCCCGACCTTCAGCGCGCCGCCCTCGACTGGGTGACCGGGCAGCTCGGCCGGCAGGGCCGCCGCGTCACCGGCCCGGTCGAGCCCCGGGTACGTCCCTGGTCACTGGTCTGGCGGGTGCCGACCGACGCCGGGGACGTCTGGTTCAAGGCCAACAACCCGGGCACCCGGCACGAGGCGGCGCTCCTGGCCGCGCTGGCCCGCCGCGCCCCCGGCCGGGTGCTCGACCCGATCGCGGTCGACGCCGAGCGGGGCTGGTCGCTGCTGCCCGACGGCGGCGAGTCGCTGCGCGACGTGCTGGGGCGGGACCGCGACCCGGCCCGCTGGGAACGGGTCCTGCCGGAGTACGCCGACCTCCAGCTCACCATGACCCCGTACGCCGACGAGCTGCTCGCCCTCGGGGTGCCCGACCACCGGCCCGAGACCCTGCCGCGGCTGTTCGAGGCGCTGCTGGACGACGAGGAGTCCCTGCTGCTCGGCACGGAGGACGGACTCACCCCGCAGGCGCACGACCGGCTGCGCGCCCAGCGCGCCACGTACGCCGAGCGGTGCCGGCGGCTCGCCGAGATCGGCGTTCCCGCCACCGTCCAGCACGACGACCTGCACGACGGCAACGTCTTCGCCGCCGCCGGCGGCCACCGCTTCTTCGACTGGGGGGACGCCTCGGTCGCCCACCCCTTCGGCACCCTGCTGGTGACGCTCCGCTCGGTCGCCCACACCTTCGCGCTGCCGGTCGGTGACCCGGCGCTGACCCGGCTGCGGGACGCGTACCTGGAAGCCTGGTCCGACCGCCACGACCGGGCCACCCTGCGGGAGGCCGTCGACCTGGCGCTGCCCGTGACCACGGTGAGCCGGGCGCTGTCCTGGCGGCGGGCCCTCGACACGCCCGATCCGGCCCGCGCCGGGTACGCCGCCGCCGTCCCCGGCTGGCTGGAGGAGCTGCTCGCCCCGCCCCCGGTGACCCCCGGCGGACCGGCCACCGTGGAACCCCCACGGGCCGCCGGGTAGCGCCCGCGCGGCGACCGACGCCGGGGCGGCGTTCGTCGCACACCCGGTGCGACGAACGCCCGTGGAACTTCCAAAATGCGGCAGTGACCCACGTCACCCCTGGTCACGACTCGTTTACCAGGGCATGGACGTGTTCTCGCGAACGTTCCTCCCGGCCGCCGCCGAGACCGGACTGGCGGTCCAGACGGTGAGCCGGCACATGCCGGTCTTCCGGCAGTGCGTCGGCTCCGGCGACGCGACCATCCTGGTCACCCGGTGCAGCCGACCGGACCACCCGGTGGGTGGCGAGTACCTCCTCCTGCTCACCCACCGCCGGATGGTCGTCACCCAGCAGACCCGGGTGCTGCACCGGCTCCGTCTGCACCTCAACGCCGAGCTGCGCGAACTCAGCAACGTCACCTGGAGCCCCGACCCGCGGGCCCAGACCGTCGAGCTGTCGGCCACCGCGATCGACGGGGCCCGCGAACGGTTCGTCATCCGTACCCAGCACCCGAAGCAGGTGTGGCAGCTCGACACGCTGCTCCACCACGCGTTCCGCACCCGGCTGCGCACGCCCCGGGAGCGGGTCGTCGCCACCATCGGTGAGCCACCGGCCGTCGCGCCCGGCACCACGCTGCGCCCCGTACCGGCCCGCTGACCCCATCCTTACCTGACCCGAACACGACCGCGCATCCCTGGTGACCGTCGGTCGGTCATCATGGCCCGGTGACCGTCGACGCTCCGCAGCGCGGGCTCGTCCTCGTGGTGGAGGACGAGCCGGCGATCGCCGACCTGGTCCGGCTCTACCTGAGCCGGGAGGGCTTCGGCGTACACCTGGAACGGGACGGCGACGCCGGCCTGGCCGCCGCCCGCCGGCTGCGCCCGGTCGCCTGCGTACTGGACATCACCCTGCCCGGGCTGGCCGGCACCGAGATCTGCCGGCGCCTGCGGGAGGCGGGTGACTGGACCCCGGTCATCTTCCTCACCGCCCGCGACGACGAGGTCGACCGGATCGTCGGACTGGAGCTGGGCGCCGACGACTACGTCACCAAGCCGTTCAGCCCCCGCGAGCTGGTGGCCCGGGTCCGCGCCGTGCTGCGCCGCACCGCCGGTGCGCCCGAGGGCGCGCACCGACCCCGGGTGGTCGGCCCGGTCACCCTCGACCCGGCCCGCCGCACCGTCACCGCGGCCGGCACCCCCGTCCAGCTCACCTCCACCGAGTTCGACCTGCTGGCGCACCTGATGGCCCGGCCCGGCCGGGTCTTCACCCGGGAGGAGCTGCTCGCCGGCGTCTGGGGGTACGCCGCCCACGCCGGCACCCGCACCGTCGACGTGCACGTCGCGCAGGTCCGCGCGAAGCTCGGCCCGGCCAGCGTCATCCGCACCCACCGTGGCGTCGGGTACGCCGCCGATGGCTGACCCCGGCCCGCCGCAGCCGCACGAGCCCACCGTTGCGCTGCCGGTGATCGGTCCCGGCCCGGCGCCGACCGCCCCGCGCCGCCGGTTCGGCCGCACGCTGACCGCCCGCGCGGTGCTGGTCACCTGCGCGGTCGCGCTGGTCTCCGTCCTGGTCACCGCGCTGGTCGCGGTTCCCCTCGCGGTACGTGGTGTGGAGCGGCGCGACCAGGACGCGCTGGCCGCCCAGGCCCGGCTCGCCGCGGACGTGCTGCGGCTCCGTCCCCGGCAGCGCGACGCCGCCGGTGACCGGCTCATCCGCCAACTACGCCAACAGAAGATCGAGGTGTACGTCGTCCGCGGCGGCACGGTGGACCGGCCCGGGCTGCCCCGGCAGGTGGTGAACCGGATCTCCGCCGGCAGGGAGGTCTCCGGCCGGCGGCTCGTCGCCGGGAAGCGGACCCTGGTGGAGGGACGGCCGCTGCCCGGCGGGGACGGCGTGGTGCTGACCCGGGCCGCCACCGAGGGCCCCTGGCGTCAGGTGCTGCGCAGCCTCTGGCTGCCGCTGCTGGCCGGGCTCGCCGCCGGGGTGGTGGCCGGGCTGCTGCTCGCCCGGCGGCTGGCCCGCCCGATCCGCGTCGCGGCGACCGCCGCCGCCCGGCTGCGCGCCGGTGACCGCGCGGTACGGGTACCGGTGGAGCCGCCCGACGAGGTGGCCGACCTGGCGTACGCGCTGAACGGGCTGGCCGCCGCGCTGGCCACCAGCGAGGGGCGGCAGCGGGAGTTCCTGCTCTCCGTCTCGCACGAGCTGCGCACCCCGTTGACCGCGATCCGGGGCTGGGCCGAGGCGCTCGCCGACGGGGTGATCGGCGGGGACGAGACGTCGGGCACCGGCCGCACCATGCTGGCCGAGGCCGAACACCTGGACCGGCTGGTCAGCGACCTGCTGGCGTTGGCCCGGCTGGAGGCGGCGGACTTCCCGCTGGAGCCCGTGCCGGTCGACCTGACCCGACTCGCCGCCGACGCGGCGCGCACCTGGTCCGACCGGTGCGCGGCGGTCGGGGTGCCGTTCCGCGCCGAGTTGCCGGACGCGCCGGTGCCGGCGTACACCGATCCGGGGCGGATCCGGCAGGTGGTGGACGGGCTGCTGGAGAACGCGCTGCGGGTCGTACCGCCGGGTGCGCCGGTGGTGCTCGCGGTCCGGCCCGCCGGTGCCGGCCCGGCGGCCGGCGGGGTGGTGGAGGTCCGTGACGGCGGGCCCGGCTTCACCGACGACGACCTGGCGGTGGCCTTCGAACGCGGCGCGCTGCACCAGCGCTACCGGGGGGTGCGCAAGGTGGGCAGCGGGCTGGGGCTGGCGCTCGCCGCCGGCCTGGTCCGCCGGCTCGGCGGGCGGATCACCGCCGGGCACGCCGCCGAGGGTGGGGCGGCCTTCACCGTCGTGCTGCCCCCGGATCCTTACCCGACCCGAACATCGACCTGACCTTCCGCCCATCCCGCCGGGCGACGCTGGGTACACCACGGACGAGAGGAAGACCAATGGCACGTCAGGGAATCGCCATCGCCACCACGTCGCTGCTCGCGGCGCTCGCGCTGGGCGTCGCCGGCTGCGGGCCCGCCGACCGGTCGCCGGGCGCGGCGAAGGAGGCGGCCGTCGAGGTGGCCGCGGCGCTGGGCGCGGAGGGACAGGCGCTCACCGCCATGGGCTTCGAGCCCGGGGAGCTGGACCTGGCGGCCGCTCCCGCGCCGTCGTCCGCCGCGCCGGAGGCGTCCACCGGCCCGCGGGACAGGGCGGGCGAGCGCGGCGACGAGTGGCGCAAGCGGCGGCCGGCCCGGGTGCTGCTGCGGCAGAACACCCTGCACGGCGAGGTGGTGGTGAAGACCCGGGACGGCGGCACGAAGACCGTGGTCGTGCAGCGCGGCGAGGTCACCGCGATCGACGGCGACTCCGTCACCGTGAAGTCCGCCGACGGCTTCACCCTCACCTGGACCTTCGGCGACAAGCTCCGGGTGGTCGAGCGGCGCACCACCATTGCCTCGAAGGACATCGAGGTCGGTACGACGGTCGGCGTCGCCGGTGCCCGGGACGGCGACGCCACCGTCGCCCGGCTGATCGTGGTCCCCGCCAAGCAGCGGTGAGGGGGCGGAGCGGCCGTCCCTCGCCGGACGGCCGCTCCGCTCGTCGTCGGGTCAGTAGACGCGGGAGCCGATGAAGTCGTCGTGGCCGTACCCGACCGGGTTCGCGAACGACCGGGACTCGAACGACCACTGCTGCCGGGTGCTGGTGGAGCAGCCCGCCAGCCGCAGCCGCGGGGTGCCGAACCACGGGTTGTCGAACGCCACGCAGAGGTTCGTCGCGCCGGCCGGCTTGAGCTGGTTGCCGGCGAAGACGAACTGCTGGGCGGCGCTGCCGTTGCAGTCGTAGATGTTGACCGCGGTACCGGCGGTCAACGACCCGCCCGCCACGTCGAGGCAGCGGTCGTGGGAGAGCTCGGAGTGCAGCGACCGGCGGGTCGGGTCGTACCAGAAGCCCTGGTTGCGGCCGCCGTGGCAGCCGTACGACTGTTGCGCGGTGCCGTTGCGTGAGTCGTAGCCCTTGCCGTCCACGCAGGTGCCGGTGGCGGCGTTGCGGAGCTGCTTGAACTCGAACAGCCCGCCGTAGAGCACCCCGCTGCCGGTGCTGGCCGGGTCGACGCAGGTGGCCCGCGCCTGGCCGGAGTTCCAGAACTGGGTGATGCACTGGGCGAACATGCCGTGCCCCCGGGCGTTGGGGTGGAACGACTGCCGTGCGGCGTTCTCGTCCCAGATGCCCACCTCGATGTAGAGGCCGCGCACCGAGGTGTTGTCGGTGCACACCTCGTGGCCGTGGAAGAGTCGGCTGGCGTCCAGGTAGCGGGTGCCGGTCTCGGTCGCCGCCGCCCGCAGCGCCGACTCGAAGAGCGGCACCGCCTTGTTCCGGGCGAACGCCGCGTCGGCCAGGTAGAGCAGGCAGCCGCCGCTGTACCAGCCGGGGAAGTTCGGGTTGTCCTCCACGTCCGGGCTGCCCGGGCTCGGGTACGACATGAGCACCAGCTCGTAGTCGGCGCTCCGGTAGCCGGCCCCGGTCATGGTCTGCCGGATCGAGGTGAGCGCCTCGGTGACCGCGCGACGGCTGCCGTCGGTGCGGATGGTCCACTGGTCGGTGTAGGTCGGGTAGCAGGGGCCCTGGAAGAAGACCCGGCGGATGGTGCAGTCGGTGGCGACCGGTCCGAACTGGATCGTGCCGTCGCCGTTGGCGCCGACCACCACCCAGATCAGCTTGACGTGCGTGTTGCGGGCCTTGATCGCCAGGTGGTCGCCCTGGTTGAGCTCGTTGTGCTGGGTGGGTCCGCCGGCGATCAGGTGCCACGGGGTGGCCCCGGAGCAGGCGATGTTGTACTGGGTGTCCGACGGGATGCCGGTGCGGAACACCGCCTGGTCGTACGAGCGGTCGCACCAGTTGCCGGGCTGGTGGGTGCCGGGGACGTAGTTGCCCACGCCCTCACCGGAGATCTCGCTGTCGCCCATGGTGACCAGGGCGGTGCGCCGCTGCTCCAGCGGCCGGATCTCCGGCGAGCCGTAGAGCGCGGTGGCCTCGGAGGCCCGGACGGCTTCGAGGTGGGACGGGAGCGGCTGGACGGTCGGACGGTCGTCGGCGGTGGCCGGGGACGCCGGGCCGAGGAGCATCGGCAGGACGAGGGCGGCGGCGGAGACGACGGCCAGGGTGTGCCGTCGGACCGCCGGTGCGCGCCTGGTGGGGGTGCCAAGCATCGACGCACTCCTTTCCGGTTCGATCGCGGGACGTCGATCGAGTTACCGGAAGGTAACGCGTGACAGTGAGGTATGTGAATGTCTCTCGGAAGGGTTTCCGCCATCTGCGCGCCGGACCCCGCTCCGAGCGCTGGCGGCGGGTGGTTCAGGAGGCCGGGGGGAGGGCGTAGCCGACGTAACCGCGATATTCCAGGCGCCAACCCGTCGGCACCAGCTTGAGGCAGGCGGCGCGCGGGCCGGTGCAGACGATCGCGTCGACCGAGGCCGGAGCGGCGGGCGGCCGGTCGGGCAGCACCGACTGCAACGCCACCAGCTCCGGCGACCGGCCGTCGGCGTCGCGCAGCAGCAGCCACCAGGGGTACTCCCAGTTGTCGTTCTGCTGCGCCAGGCCGATCCGGCGGGCATCGCTGGCCCGTACCGCCTCGGCCGCCCAGCGGAACTCCTCCGCCCACTGCGGGCGGCGCAGGAAGCGGGTGTCCCACTCCGCGGTGGTGAAGACCGATCCGGCGCCGACCAGCCGGCGCGGGAAGCCGTACGACAGGGCCAGCACGCCGGAGAGCGCGGCGGTGGCCAGCACCGCCACCGCGAGCCCGGCCGCCACCGGGCGCCGACCCGGGGCGGGCCGGCGCCGGAACAGCGCGTCCAGCCAGAGACCGGCCAGCGGTACGGCCAGCACCAGCGCGTAGAGCAGCAGGCGGTTGCCCCACGGCTGCCACTTGATCATCGCGGTGTGCAGCCCGACGGCCACCACCATCGTCACCGCGTAGGCCCGCAGCGGCCCCGGGCCCCCGGGGCTGATCCGGGCCGGGCGGGCCAGCGCGAACACCGCCCCGAGCAGCGCCAGTGACCCGGCGAGGGGAAACGCCACCCGGTCCTCGTCCGGATACCAGGCCGGCACCGGGAAGACCTCCCGGCCGAACGTGATCGCCCGGTCCTGCGGGTCGACACCGACCGCCCGGGAACCGTCCATGATCGCTTCGGCGGTGCCGGCGCGCAGCGGCGCCAGCGGCGTGTCGAACGCGGTGTGCCCGATCCGCAGCGCGTTGACCAGGATGGACAACGGGTCGTGCCGTTCCATCGGGATGGACTCACGTAGCCGGGGCGGGCCGAGCGGGTGGCCGAACTCGGCGGTCACCCGGGCCAGGAACGGACCCACCACCAGCGCCGCGACCAGCAGCACCAGCAGTGAGCCGGCCACCGTGCGGAGCACCCCACCCGCCGGTCGGGGGGACCGCCGGACACCGGGTACGCGGTCGTCGTCGGCAGGTCCGCCGTCGGTCGGGGTCGGCCGGAACGCCAGCCGGAGCTGCGCGACGCCCCAGAGCACCAGCATTGGTCCGACCGCGATCAGCCCGCTGGTCTTGGTCAGCGCGGTGAGCCCGGTGGCCGCGCCGAGCGCCAGCACGGCGCCGAGGCCGGCGCGGTGGCGCAGCCCGCCCAGGGCCAGGGTGGCGGCGCAGCCCGCCCAGGCGGCGGCCACCAGGTCGGTCTGGGTGCTGGTCGCCTGGAGCGCCACCATCGGCGTGGTGGCGACCAGGAACGCGGTGAGCAGCTGGGCCCGCCGCCCGCCGCCGAGCTGGGCGGTGATCCGGGTGGCCACCAGCAGGCAGCCGATCCCCGCGGCCCATTGCACCAGGTTGTGCAGCGCGTCCCCGCCGGTGAACAGGCGCAGGTGCAGGAGCAGGTACTCCGCGCCGGGCGGGATGGTCACCTGGCGGTGGATGGCGGTCGGCCAGAACTCCAGGCTGTGCTGGGCGACCCAGTGCTCCACCTTGGGCAGGTGGTAGGTCTGCGAGTCGAAGTTGTTGGGCTCGGCGAGGAGCGCCACGAGCAGCTCCACCAGCACCACCCCGAGCACGGTGCCGGCGAGCAGCCGCTCGCCCCGGCCCGCCGTACGCCGGAAGTCGGCCAGCCGGGCGGTCCATCCGGCCAGCGCCGACGCGACGCCGCCGCGCGCGGAGGCCGGGACCGCCGCCCCGGCGGCGTCGGAGTCCGGCAGGGACGCCGGGACCGGGCCGGTGTGGCCGGGCGGGTCGGTGGTGGACGCCCCCGCGCCCACCAGCGCCTCCCGGCGCGCGGTGGGGACGGCGGCGCTCCGGTGGACGGCCGCCCGGCCGCGTCCCAGCCGGGCGCCGGCCGCGACGGCGACCAGGAAGAGCAGCCACGCCGCGGCGAGCGCCGGAAGGGTCAGCGCGCGCGCCGCCCCGAGCACCTCCACGGCCAGTACGGCGAAGACGCCGGTGGTCAGCGCGGCCCGGACCACGGCCAACCGCAGCGGCGCGATCCGGTCGCGGCGCGGACGGAGAACCCGGGTGAGTACGACGAGCGCGGCGACCGGCGCCGCCACGAGCATCCAGCCGGCTGCCGACATGGGCGGAAGTAAACACCATGTTCCTGACGCCCGGGTGCCCGCCGGGGGTCGTGGCGGACTCCGCGCTGCTCAGCAGCCAGGCTAGGCTAGGGGCGACTTGCTGTCGCCACCGTGGAGATTCCCGTGAAGCTCTCGATCCTCATGCCGGTCTACAACGAGGAAGAACGCATCGCGGATGCCCTCAAGCAGGCATTGGCTGTCGACTATCCGTGCGAGATCGAGCTGGTCGTGGTCGACGACGGCAGCCGGGACGGCACCGGGGAGATCCTCGGGCGCGCGGACGACGCCCGGCTGCGGGTGATCACCCACCAGCGCAACGCCGGCAAGGGCGCCGCGATCAAGACGGCGGTCGACAGTGCCGACGGCGAGTACATGGTCATCCTCGACGCCGACCTGGAGTACGACCCGCAGGACATCCCGCGCCTGCTCGACCCGGTGCTCGACGGCCGGGCCACGGTGGTCTACGGCAACCGGACCTTCGGCAGCCACAGCGCCTACAGCTTCTGGTACGTGATGGGCAACAAGGGCGTCACGATGGCGGCGAACGTGCTGTTCAACTCCTACATCGGCGACCTGGAGACCTGCTTCAAGCTGATGCCGGTCGCGCTCTACCGCTCCCTCGACATCCGCTCCCGGGGCTTCGGCATGGAGGCCGAGGTCACCGGCAAGCTGCTGCGCCAGCGGATCCGCCCGTACGAGGTGCCGATCAGCTACCGGGCGCGCGGCCGCGAGGAGGGCAAGAAGATCACCTGGAAGGACGGCGTCGAGGCGCTCTGGATCCTCGGCCGGGAGCGCACCCGCCGCCGCCCCCTGGGCTCGACCCGGCGCTGACGGCGGTGGCGGCCGGGGTGGTCGCCCGGCTAGCCTGAAAGTTGAAGTTCACTTCAACTCAAGGTGACCGTGATGCACGAGGCCCTCACCATCGGGCAACTCTCCGCCCGCAGCGGCGTGGCCCAGTCGGCGCTGCGCTACTACGAACGGCTCGGTCTCATCCGCGCCGAGCGCACCGGCGGCAACCAGCGCCGCTACGCCCGCACCGAGCTGCGCCGGGTGGCCTTCATCCGGATCTCCCAGCAGGTCGGCATCTCGCTCGACGAGATCCGCGAGGCGCTGGACTCGCTGCCTGCCTCGCGTACCCCCACCCCGGACGACTGGGCCGCCGTCTCCCGCACCTGGCGGGAGCGGCTGGACGAGAAGATCCGGCTGCTCGGCAAGCTCCGCGACGACCTGGACGGCTGCATCGGCTGCGGCTGCCTCTCGTTGCAGCGCTGCCACCTCAACAACCCGGGCGACTCGCTCTCCGGCGAGGGGCCCGGTGCCCGGCTGGTGCTGCCCCGGCCCGCCGAGTCGGACGGCCACGTCACGGCGTCGTGAGCAGCACCTTGCCCAGGTGGTCGCTCGACTCGACCAGCCGGTGCGCCTCGGCCGCCGCCGTCATCGGCACCCGCCGGTCCACCACCGGCCGGATCGCGCCCGACTCCACCAGCGGCCAGACCTGCTCCCGGACGCCCCGCACGATCGACGCCTTGTCCTCCAGCGGACGGGACCGCAGCGCGGTGGCCGCCACCGTGGCCCGTTTGGCCAGCAGCTCGCCCAGGTCCAGCTCGCCCTTGCGCCCGCCCTGCATGCCGATCACCACCAGCCGACCGCCGTCGGCCAGCGCCGCCACGTTCCGGCCCAGGTAGGAGGCGCCCATGATGTCGAGGATGACGTCCGCGCCCCGGCCGTCGGTGACCCGGCGGACCTCCTCGACGAAGTCCTGCTCGCGGTAGTCGACGGTGTGCGCCGCGCCCAGCTCGCGCAGCCGCTCGTGCTTGGCCGCTCGGGCCGTCGCCACCACCGTCGCGCCGAGCGCCGCCCCGAACTGGATGGCGAAGGTGCCGATCCCGCTGCCGCCGCCGTGCACCAGCAGCGTCTCGCCGGCGGCCAGCCCGGCCTGCCGGGTGACATTCGACCAGACCGTGCAGGCCACCTCCGGCAGCGCCGCGGCGTCGACCAGGTCCACGCCGGCCGGCACCGGCAGCAGCTGCCCGGCGGGCGCGGCCACCCGCTCGGCGTACCCGCCGCCCGCGAGCAGCGCGCAGACCTGCTGGCCGACCTCCCACCCGGTCACGTCGGGGCCGATCGCGGCGATCACCCCCGAGCACTCCAGACCGGGGTACGCGGGCGCGCCCGGCGGCGGCGGGTAGTGCCCCTGTCGTTGCAGCAGGTCGGCCCGGTTCACCGCGCTGGCCCGCACGTCGACGAGCACCTCGCCCGGGCCGGGCTCGGGGTCGGGCACCTCGGCCCAGACGAGTGCCTCGGGTCCACCGGGTTTCGGGATCGTGATCGCGCGCATGGCCCAGTCTTACCCGATCCGCCCTTTCGACCACGCCGGGGCGCGGATTTCGTCCACCGTGCGTGCCACCGGGCCACAGTGGACGCCTGAGTGGGGCCTGGCCTGGTGTCCGGGGTGACCCACGCCGAGCCGGCGCGGTGGCCGGGTCGGGGAGGTCTGCTCGCCCGCGGCACGCCCGTGGCAGACTAGGCAGCGGTCGCGCACCTGCGGGTGGCGGTCCGGGAGGGTTCGCCTAGTGGCCGATGGCGCTGGTCTTGAAAACCGGTAAGGCAGCGATGTCTTCGTGGGTTCGAATCCCACACCCTCCGCAGCAGAAGCAGTCCCTGACCAGCGCGAACGAATGCGGTCAGGTGCGTGTCTCTGAACGGCGAGACCTCATCCTGGCCGCTTGTGCACGAGGCGTAGACCTTCAACAGCACGTCCCCGCTCTGCTCGCGCACTGGGCGACCGCGTGCGGGCCTGACCGGACCTGCCTGATTCAGCAAGATTGGCGCCATGCGCTACCTGATCCCTCACCCCGACGCAGTGGCCGACCTTGGCGAGCTGGACGTCGCGCTGTACGACGGCAACCGACCCACGCCGGAGAACCTCGACGATGTCGAGTTCTATGCGCTCCCGTACGGCGTCATCGATCCGCGCTTCTGCGAGCCGATGGCGCGGATGCCCCGGCTCAAAGTGGTGCAGACCGTGACCGCCGGCTACGACCATGTCCTGCCGTACCTGCGGCCCGGCTTGACGCTGGCCAACGGCCGGGGCGTGCACGACACGGCCACCGCCGAGCTGGCCGTGGCGCTCACCCTTGCCGCCCGGCGCCGGCTGCCGGAATTCGTCCGGGCGGGGGCCGAGGGCCGTTGGGCCCCGGGTTGGTCGACCGGGCTGGCTGACGCCCGGGTGCTGATCGTCGGGTACGGCTCGATCGGGGCCGCGATCGAGCGCCGGCTCGCCGGGTTCGAGGTGGAGATCAGCCGGGTGGCACGGAGCGCCCGCCCCGGCGTACGCCCGGTCTCCGAAGTTCTGGAGATGCTGCCGCAGGCGGATGTCGTCATCCTGGCCACGCCGCTGACCCCGGAGACCGAGGGTCTGGTGAACAAGGATTTCCTCGGCAGGATGGCCGACGGCGCCCTGCTGGTGAACGTCTCGCGCGGGCGGGTGGTGGACACCGAGGCGCTGCTCGCCGAGCTGAGCACGAGCCGGCTGCACGCTGCCCTGGACGTCACCGAACCCGAGCCGCTCCCCGCCGACCACCCGCTGTGGTCCGCACCGAACGTCGTGATCAGCCCGCACGTCGGCGGCCTCACCGCGGCGTTGGCGCCCCGGGCTCGCCGGCTGCTGGTCGACCAGGTGCGGCGGTACGCGGCGGGCGAGCCGCTCGCGAACGTCGTCGTCGGGCCCTAGCTTTCGGGTCCCACCGGGGGCGGACGCAGGTTCCCGGAGCTGCCGCGCGAGCGCTGGCGGGTACATCTCGTCGAGCGGCGACCCGCCTGTGTGGCGCTTTCGGTTCGTTCGAACCCGATCGCGGGGTAAGAAGGGCGCAGTACATCATGCGCACCGGAAGGACCCCCGATGACCCTGGAACGACCGATCGCCCCGGACCCGTACGAGCTGCTGCCGACCGTTCCGTCGTTCAACCTGACCAGTGACGACGTGCACAACGGCGAGCCGATGGACGCGCGGTACGCGCACGGCGGCGAGAACGTCTCCCCGCACCTGGCCTGGTCGGACTTCCCGGCCGAAACGAAGAGCTTCGTGGTGACCTGCTTCGACCCGGACGCCCCCACCGGGAGCGGCTTCTGGCACTGGGTGCTGGTCGACCTGCCGTCGTCGGTGACCGAGCTGCCGACCGGGGTGCGGGAGGCCGACCTCGGCGGCGCGTTCAGCGTCCGCAACGACTACGGCGACACCGGGTACGGCGGTGCCGCCCCGCCCCCCGGCGACCGCCCGCACCGCTACGTCTTCGCCGTGCACGCCCTGGACGTGGAGCGCCTCGGCGTCGACCGGAGCGCCACCCCGGCCTACGTCGGCTTCAACCTCGCCTCCCACACCCTGGCCCGGGCGGTCATCCGCCCGACGTACCAGATCAAGGAGTGACGCCGCTCCGTGCGGAAGCAGACCGGGCCCCCGCCGTCGGCGGGGGCCCGGTCTCGTCGGCGTGGGTCAGGCGGGAACCCGGGCCACCGCGAAGACGGACTGGCCGAACGGGGGACGGATCCGCTGCTCGGCGGCCTTGGTGGCGGGGAGCACCAGGGTGTCGTAGACCTTGACCATGGGGCCCTCCTTCGGCATCAGCCGGAAGACCTTGGTCGCCATGAAGTAGCCGATGAGGCCCAGCGCGTTGGCGTAGTGCATGGTCTCGACGTGCAGGCCGGCCTCGGTCATCGCCGCGCCCAGCGTCTTCTTCGTGTAACGGCGGACGTGTCCGGTGGCGATGTCCGCCGGGCTCATCGCGAACTGGAAGGCCGGCACGATGATGATCACCTTGCCGCCCGGGCGGACCAGGTCGCGCATGCTGCGCAGCGCCCCCACGTGGTCCTCGATGTGCTCCAGCACGTTGTAGGAGACCGCCGCGCTGTAGTCGCCGCGCTCCGGGTGCGGCAGCAGCATCTGGCGTACCTCGATGCCGGGCTGGTCGGCGAGGCGCTCCTTGAGCGACACCAGCCGGTCCGGATCGGCCTCGGTCGCGGTGAACCGGGGGACGTGCGCCGACCACTCCAGCGCGTAGTCGCCGAGCCCGCTGCCGATCTCGATGGGGTTGTCACCGAGGTGGGGCACCGCCAGTTCGACGAACCATCTGCGATGGTTGACCGCGGTCGCCAGGCCCTCCAGTACCTCGGACTGGACGCGCTGATCCCCAGTGATTTCTGCCATGCGTCGATTCCTCACGATATGACTCGACCTGCGCCTGACCGACAGAGTGAACCATCCGCTTCAGCGGCGGAGGAATCGGGGCACCGTGGTGGCCGAAATGCGGTCGGGGGTGGGCACGTGATCGGCGGTCGGCGAACCCGGCACATAGTACGCCAGTCCCCCGAAACATGTCACGTCAGCTCGATGCCGTGACTACGCTCGAATTGTCATGACTACTCCCGAACCGGTCCCCGCGGGCGCGCGCCCCAGGGCCGGGGACGCCGAGCCCGGCGAACCACTTCGGGAGGGGCGGTGGCGGGACGCCGCCGCCGTGCTCAGCTACGTCCTGCTGGCCTGCTGGGTGACCGCGCGCCTCTGGTCGCGCCCAGGCGCCGCGCTCCGGGACAACCGGACCGACCAGTGGCAGTTCGAGTGGATGATGGCGCACGGCGCGCGCGTGGTGACCGAATTTGCCTATCCATTCGCCTCGAACCGGATGAACGTGCCGGACGGCGTGAACCTGATGGCCAACACGTCCGTATTATCCATTTCATTACCAATGACGCCCGTCACCGTCCTGTTCGGCCCGCACTGGTCCTTCCTGATCTTCCTCACCGCCGGACTGGCCGCTACCGGGACCGCCTGGTACTTCTTCCTCTCCCGGGTGGTCACCCGCTCCCGGGGACCGGCCTGGCTGGGCGCGGCGTTCTGCGCGTTCGCCCCGGCGATGGTGTCGCACGCCAACGGGCACCCGAACATCGTGTCGCAGTTCGTCGTACCGCTGATCGCCTGGCGCACCCTGCGGCTGGCCGAGCCGGGCCGCTGGCTCCGCAACGGCGTGCTGCTCGGCCTGCTCATCGTCTGGCAGGCCTTCATCAACCTGGAAATCCTGCTGATGACCGCGATCGGCCTCGCCGTGGTGGTCGGCGCGCTGGCCCTGCGCCGGCCCTCCCGGCGCCGGGACGCCAGGCCGTTCCTCGCCGGGCTGGGTGTCGCCGCCCTGCTCTCCGGCGCGCTGCTGGCGTACCCGCTTCACGTGCAGCTCTTCGGGCCCGGCTCCTACCACGGGCTCTCCCGGCTGATCCGGGGCTACCGCACCGACCTGGCCGCCTTCGTCGGGTACTCCCGGGAGTCGCTCGCCGGCGACGCCCGGTCCGCCGCCCCGCTGGCGAAGAACGCCACCGAGGAGAACGCCTTCTTCGGGTGGCCGCTGGTCGTACTCGTGGTCGCTCTGGTCTGGTGGCTGCGGCGCAGCGCGGTGGTGCTCGGCCTGGCCGCCCTCGGCCTGCTCTTCGCGGTGCTCTCCCTCGGCCGGGAGGTGCAGCTCAACGGCCGGGAGACCGGAGTGCCCGCGCCCTGGGCGGTGCTGGAGGGCCTGCCGCTGCTGCACTCGGTGGTGCCCACCCGCTGGTCCCTGGCGCTCGGCCCGATCATCGGGGTGTTCCTCGCCCTCAGTGCCGAGCAGGCCCGGCGGCTGGCGGTGCGCCACCCGGCCGCCCGGTCCCAGATCCGGTTCGTCGGGGTCACCGTCCTGCTGATGGCCCTGCTGCCACTGCTGCCCACCCCGCTGCCCACCACCCGCCCCGACCCCGTCCCGGCCTTCGTCACCTCCGGCGCCTGGCGCCCGTACGTCGCCGGTGGGCGCAGTGTCGTCACCCTGCCGCTGCCGGACAACACCTACCCCGACCCGCTGCGCTGGAGCGCCCGGACCCGACTGGAGATGCCGCTGGCCCGCGGCTACTTCCTCTATCCGGACACCCGGCCGCGGGCGCCGGAGCCGGAGGTCGCGCTCTTCGGCGCCCCGTTCCGCCGGACCAGCACCCTCCTCGGCCGGATCGCCCGGACGGGCGCCGTCCCGCCGATCACTCCGCAGGACCGGGCCGCAGCCGTGGACGACCTGCGGTACTGGCGGGCCGGCGTGGTGGTCCTCGGGCCGCACCGCCACGCCGGGGCGCTGGGCACGGCGATGACCGAGCTGACCGGGATCCGGCCGACGTGGGCCGGCGGGGTGTGGGTCTGGGACGTCCGGCCGCTGACGGACTGAGGCCGGACCGGCCTCAGGAGGAGCGGACGCAGCAGCCCTGGCAGATCTTCGGCCGGGGCAGCGTGAAGGCCAGGCAGCAGGTGCGGCGCTGGACGGTCGGCTCGCCCGCCGCGTTCGGCACGATCTCGACCAGGTCGGCCAGGTCGAGGGCGTCGAGCAGGGTGGCGATGCTGCGCACCGAGGAGCCGGGCAGCACGTCCGTCGCGCGCAGGATGCCGTGCGCGATGCCGGAGGCCACCGAGCCGAGCAGCGTACGGGCGCCGACCCGGACCTCCGCCTGGATGGCGGCGATCATCGGAGCGAGATGCGCGTCCAGCAGCGAGGCGCGCAGCACCCGGAGCAGCTCCGCCTCGTCGGCGACCACCCGCACCTCGGGCAGGCCGGAGAGCGCCAGCGGGTCGCCGGGGAGGACCGCGACGGCGGTCGAGCGGCGCAGCCCCATGGTGAGCAACTGGTGGCGGTCCTCGAAGTGGATCAGGACGTCGGCGGGGTCGAGCAGCGGCACCCGGCGGGCGGACGCCCAGCCGAGCACCACCGGCAGCGCCGTCCAGTAGCTGTAGGACTTCCAGGCCAGCGCGGCGCAGGCGTGCGGGGTGCCGCCCCAGCGCCGAGCCGCCGCGCGCAGGAAGTCGGGGAGCCGGGTGCCGTCGACGAGCGTGGTCGCCGGGCTCCAGCCGGTCTCGTCGGTGACCACCAGGCCCGGCGCGAGGCCGGGCAGGTCGAGGGTGCCGAACATGGCCCGCAGGGTGTCGGTGACGGGGGCGAGCGGAAGGGCGAGGTCCCGCCTCGGCATCACCGCTGTCACCTGGTCATCCCCTTGTCCGAAGTACCGTCCGTTGAGCTAAGGCTAGCCTAACCACAGTCGTCGGCCCCAGGGAACCCTCGCCAGGGACGGATCGGGGAGGCCCGGATCACGCCGCCGACGGCGACGGAGCGGCCCTGGCTCCGCGTACTACCCGGCCGATGGGAGCGGAAACGCGGGCGTGTCAAGCCATATGTCGGCTTAGCGCCAGTTCAGCTGCGGCCGGACCGGTGGAACATGAAGACTTGTCGTCCCGGCCCTGAGGAAGCTGATGACGACCTCCCCCCTGGAGCGGGCCGCCGAGTCCTTCGCGGCGGAGCTCGCCCGGCACCGGACGGGGCGCGGGCTCTCCAAGAAGCAACTCGCCACCATGATGGGCTTCGACCCGTCGTACGTCAGCCACGTCGAAGGGTGCCGGCACCGGCCCACCGAGGACTTCGCCCGCCGCGCCGAGGCCGTCCTCGACGCCGACGGCGCGATCTGGCAGCGCTTCCGGGAGTACGACCAACTGCGCCAGGCCCGCGCCGCGCCGGCCCCCCGGGAACCCGCACCCACCGGCCGGTGGCTGCCACCCGGCACCGGCCTGCTCGTCGAACGGGAGACGGCCACCCTCACCCTCACCGACCACGGCTACCGCTGCGTGATCCGCCGGCAGCTGCACAACGCCGGCGCCGAACCCGTCACCCGCTACCTGGTCCGGGTGGCCGTCGACCGTTGGCCCGACGACCCGGGACGCTCCAACCGGCACCACCGGGAACACCCGCTCACCTTCGCCGAACTCGGCCTGCGGGTGTTCCGCGACGACGGCCGCAGCCGGGAACCGATGCACTGGCGGGTCCGGCACGACCGGGACGCGTACAAGGAGATCTGGCTGCTCTTCGAGAACGCCGACGGCCCCTTCCCGCTGCACCCCGGCGAGCGGGCCGAGATCGAGTACGCGTACCGGGTCGGCCGGGAGAAGTGGGGCCCCTGGTTCCAGCGGGCCGTCCGGCTGCCCACCCGCCACCTCGCCGTGCGGCTGGACCTGCCGGCCGCGCTCGACCCCCGGGTCTGGGGCGTCGAGACCTCCCTCTCCGCCGACGAGGGCCCCCTGCGCACCCCCGTCCGCCGGCACGACCGGGGCGACCGGGCGGTCTTCGACTGGGCGATCGACGACCCGCCGCTGAACACCCGCTACCGCCTCCAGTGGCGGTTCCGGGGCGAACCGGCCGAGGCGGAACGCAGCACGCCGACCGGGCGGGCCACCGACCGGCTGCACGCCCTCGGCCTGCTGCCCCGCGACGCCGACCAGCCCCGCCGCCCGGCCCGCCCCCTCGACCTGCCCACCGACGAGCCGCGGGCCCGGGAGGTGGCGGAGAGGTTGACCGCCGTGCTGGCCCGGGTCGACGAGCTGCACCCGTTCAGCGCCGGCCTGGGGCTCGCCGCGCCGCAGCTCGGAGTCGACGCCGCGGTGGCGGTGATCCGCCCCGCCGACCGCGCCGCCGAGCCGGTCGTGCTGCTCAACCCCCGGGTGGTCGACGCCAGCCCGGACACCGACGAGCAGTACGAGGGCTGCCTCTCCTTCGCCGACCATCGGGGCCTGGTGCCCCGGCCGCTGCGGATCGACGTCGAACACGCCCGCTTCGACGGCAGCCGGATCATCACCTCGTACTCGTACGGGATGGCCCGGCTGGTCGCGCACGAGATCGACCACCTGGAGGGGCGGCTCTGGACCGACCGGATGGCACCCGGCGTGCCGCTGGTCCCCGTCGAGGAGTACCCCACCGTCTGAACCGCCGACGGCGACGAACAAAGGGGGTGACCGGGTCGCGTGCCCCAGGGGGCGGGGGCACGCGACCCGGTCACGGGGGGAGGAAAGTCGCTACAGGTTGCCGAAGGTGTCGTACCGGATCCGGGGGGCCGGGACCTCGTCCTCGGCCAACGCCCGCAGGGTCGCCCGGACCATCGGCGCCGAACCGGAGACGTAACAGTCGTGCGTCGTCCACGGCCCGTACCGGGTGATCACCTCGGAGATGTCCCCGTGCTCGCCGTCGAAGTCCGGGTCGTCGCTGCACGCCGCGGTCACCGACAGCCAGGGGTGCGCGGCTACCAACTCCTCCAGACCGGCCAGGCCGTACAGGTCGTCGCGGTGCCGGGCACCGTAGAAGACATGCACCCAGCGGGTCCGGTTCCAGCCGGTCAGCTCCTCCACCAGCGCCTTGACCGGCGCCAGACCCACCCCGCCGGCGACGCAGAGGATGTCCCGGGTCGACTCCCGGTCCAGCGTCATCGACCCCATCGGCGCGGCGATCCGGAGCAGGTCGCCCGGCTTCGTCCGCCGCACCAGCGCGCCGGAGAGCCAACCCGCCCCGGCCGGCGTACGGACGTGGAACTCCAGCACGTTGTCGTCGTTCGGGGCGTTCGCCACCGAGTACGTCCGCCAGACCCGGGGCAGGTGCCGGGGCGCCTCAACGCTGACGTACTGCCCGGCCCGCCACGTGAGCGGATGCTGGAGAGCCCGCACGGTCAGCACCGCGGTGTCCGCGCCGTACCGCTCGTGGGTGAGCACCTCGGCGTGCCAGAACGGCGGGTCGTCGTCCGCCGCCGCCCCGGCCTGCATCTTCTCGATGATCGCCGCGTACGCCTCCCGCCAGGCCTGGTCGTACTCCAGGTTCCAGCCGTCGCCGGCGGTGCTGCGCAGCGCGTCCAGCAGCGCGACGCCCATCGTCTCGTAGTGCGTGGTGTCCGCGTGGTACTTGCGGTGGTCCCGGCCCAACGCGCGCAGGTACTCGTCGAAGCTCTCCGGGTCGTCCACCACCTGGATGGCGGTGACGATGGCCTCCAGGAGGCGGTCGCGCTGGGCGGACATCTCCACCGGGAAGAGCTGACGCAGGGCGGGGTCGAGGAGGAACAACCGGGCGTAGAAGTGACCGATCAGCCGGTCCCGGTCCTCCTCGACCAGGGTCCAGCTCTCCTTCAACAGTCGCGCGATGTCGTCCACGGGGCGCTTCTCCTCCTGACGGCGGATCGGGCCCGCATAGAATGTCCACGGAGCGTGTGCACCGGTCGCACACAATGTGCGATCGCCTCACCTGGCCGGCCGACCGGTGCCGTCGGCCCCCGCCGTCGGGCAGAGTGGTGCGGTGACCGTTGAGGAGCTCACCCGCCCGGTGTCCCGCCGGGTCCTCGGCGCCGAGACCGTGCTGGTCCTCGGCCTGTCGCTCGGCAAGTCGGCCGTCTATGCGATGGTGTCCATCGTCGCCGCGCTGAGCGCCGCCGGGCCGCTCTCCGCGCAGACCGCCGCCCTGAACCGGTCCGCCTCGCCCCGGCCCTGGCTGGACCTCACGTACCAGCTGCTCGGCATCGCCTTCGCGCTGCTGCCGGTGCTGCTCGCCGTACACCTGCTGGCGCGGGACCCCGGCGACCCGGCGCGGACGCTCGGGGTCGACCTCTCGCGGCCCGGCCCCGACCTGGCCCGGGGCGCCGGCCTGGCCGCGCTGATCGGCCTGCCCGGCCTGGTCCTGTTCTGGGCCGCGGCGCAGCTCGGCGTCAACGCCACCCTGGTCCCCGCCGCCCTCCCCGATCTTTGGTGGGCGGTGCCGGTGCTCATCCTCGCCGCCGTGCAGAACGCGGTGCTGGAAGAGGTGATCGTGGTCGGCTACCTGGTCACCCGGCTGCGCCAGCTCCAGTGGCGGCTCGGCGCGATCGTCGCGGCGAGCGCGCTGCTGCGCGGCTCCTACCACCTCTACCAGGGCTTCGGCGCGTTCCTCGGCAACGCCGTGATGGGGGTCGTGTTCAGCCTCTTCTACCTGCGCACCCGGCGGGTGATGCCGCTGATCGTCGCGCACACCCTGCTCGACGTGGTCGCCTTCGTCGGATACGCGCTGCTGCCGGAGAAGTGGTTCACCTGGCTCTGACCACCGGCCCGCTCACCCGGTCCTGATCGGGCGGTAGGCGGCCACCGCCCGGGCGGCCAACCGCTCCGCCGCCGCCGCGTCACCGGCCGCCGCCGCCAACGCCGCCGCCCCCGGCAGCAGCCGGGACGCCAGCCGCAGCGCCGCCCAGCCACCGGCCTGCACGGCCAGCGGCGCCGCCAACCGCCAGGCGGCCTCCGCCGCGCGCGCCCACGGCCGCTCCCCCGGACCGTCCGCCGCCCGCGCCGCCGCCAACGCGGACCGGGCGCTCTCCTCGTCCGGGTGCACCTGGGTCAGCACCAGCAGCTCCACCGCCCGCTCCGGGTCCAGCGGGTCCCGCCCGTACGCGGCGGCCACGTGCAGCACCAGGCCGGCCTGCGTCCACAGCACCGCCGCCAGCTCCGCCACCGGCGCGAAGAGTCCGGCCAGCGCCGCGGCCGCGCCACCGACGCCGGCCCCGCGCACGAAGCGCCGGGTCGCCAGCCGCGCCAGGCCGTCCGGACCCGCTTCCGGGTACGTCCCGCGCAACCGCTGGGCCCAGTCGCGGGCCCCCGGCCCGATCCCCTCGACGGCCGCCATCGCCAACAGCTCCGGCGCGAACCCGGGGTGGTTCAGCAGCCGTACCCGCAGCGCGGCCAGCCCCGGTGCCGCGCTGCGGACGGGCAGTGGGTCCGGTCCGTTCGCGGCGGGAGGCGGCGGCTCCACCGGAGGCGTGGTTGGCGCAATGGCCTGCTTGGCCGGGGCGGCCTTTCGCCGCGCCGCCTTCTTCGGTGGTGCGGCCCGCGGCGGCGTGATCTCCGGCCGGATCATCTCCTGCGGCCCGGCGTCGGGGTCGGTGTGCTGCCGGGCGGCGGTCCGCTTCGCCGGGGTGGCCTTCCGCCTCGCCGGCGCGGTCGCGCTGGCGCCGGCCCGTTCCGGGCCCTCGGCGTCCGCCCTGCTCGGCCCCGCCGGTGCCGGCTCCGCCGTGGCCGGCGCCTGTGGTTCGGATGCGTCAGCTGGGGCGGAAGTGACACCGGTGAGCGTGGCCGGGGCGTTGGAGCCCGTCGCCGGGGTCGGCCCGGCCGCTGCCGCGTCGGTGTGCGGCGGATCACCGGCCGGTGCCGACGGTGCCTTCTTCGGGGTGGCGGCCTTCTTCGGCGTCGCCTTCCTGGCGGCCGGAGCGGGCTGGTCCGTTCCGGCCGCCCGCCCCGATCCCGGCGTGCCGGTCCGGGTGGCCCGGCCGGTGGTCTCCCGCGTCGCCGGCGTCTCCTTCGCGGTCCTGGTCTGTGCGGGCGTTCCCTGCGCGGTCGTCGCCTCCGCCGTCCTTCTCTGCGTGGTCGTTTCCGGCGCGGTCGGTCCCGTTCCGATCGGTCCGCCGGTCTGACCGCTTCCGGTCGGTCCGCTGCCGGTCTGACCGCTTCCGCTCGGTCCTGTGTCGGTCTGACCGGTGGCGGCGGGGTCGTCGGAGGAGGGGCCGGAGATGTCGTCGTCGGGGGCCGGCTGGCGGGGCAGTGGGGGGTCGGCGGCCGGTGGCTGGAACAGCACCGTGGGAGCGGCCTTCGACCGCGTCTTCCTCGGCGGCGACGGCTTCTCCTCCGCAGCGGGTGGGGAGGCCTTCGCCGGGGTGGGCGGCGGAGTGAAGGTGGCCTTCGGGGAGCGGCTACGCGCCTGCCCGCGGGGATCGCGGCGGGGCGGATCGCTCGGCGGCTGCTCCTGCATGTCGATGGAGCGTAGTCGCGAACGTGACATCGCACACGGTGGAAACACGTCGGCCCGGGGACCGGTTCTCGGCGTCCGAGGTAGCCGCTTTGCCCCGGGTGGGGGCGGACCTGTATCCTCGTCCGCGGTGGTCCGCAGGATCACCGGGGAGACTTCGCCTAGTCTGGTCTATGGCGCCGCACTGCTAATGCGGTTGGGGTCTTAAAGCCCCTCCCGGGTTCGAATCCCGGAGTCTCCGCGCGAAAGTTGGTTGTGTAGACTGGCTGAGCACGAGCGCCCGTAGCTCAATGGATAGAGCATCTGACTACGGATCAGAAGGTTAGGGGTTCGAGTCCCTTCGGGCGCACACAGTTGAACAGGTGAAACGCACAGGGCCGGTCGCTTGCGACCGGCCCTGACAGCAACCGGTGACAGCAACGTCATTCCGGAGTGCCTTCATCGAGAAGGCCGCCCAGCTGATCCAGCGCCGCCCGCTTGTCATCCAGGCTCACATGACCGTAAACCGTCATGGTCATCTCCAACGTGCTGTGCCCCACGATGTCCATCACCGTCCGCGGGGGCACTCCCAGGGCCAGCAGCACCGAGACGCAGCCGTGCCGCAGGTCATGCAGCCGGATCGCCGGCAGCCCGGCCGCCTCGCACTCAGCCTGAACCAGTCGGGTGCAGTTGCGCGGATCCAGCGGCGTGCCGATCGGCGTGGTGAAGACATAGCCCAGGCTCGGCCACTTCGCCCCGAGCGCCAGGCGTTCCGCCTCCTGGCCCCGCTGATGATCCCGCAGCGCCCGCACGACCATCCCCGGCAGCGGCACCGCCCGGGCCGACCGCTGCGTCTTCGTCGGGAAAATCGCCAACTGCCCCTCGACGCGGTGCAAGCTGCGCCGAACCCGCAGGACGCCCGCCTCCAGGTCCACGTCATCCCACCGCAGGCCCAGCACTTCACTGCGCCGAAGACCGAGCACCGCGAAAACCACGAACAGCGCGTGCAGGCGGTGACCCCGCGTCGAGTTCAGCAGCGTCCGCACCTGCTGAACCGTCAACGGCTCCCGCTCCTGCTTGACCGGCCGAGGTGCCCGAACCAGCTTCGCCACGTTGCGCGGGATGATCTCCTCCCGCATGGCGTCTTCCAGCGCCGCCCGCAGCACCGCGTGTGCCAACTGCGCCGTCCGTTCCCCCACTCCGTCACCCGCGAGCGCAGCGAGGAACTGCCGAACGTCGCGGGCGCCCAGCTGGCCCAGACGCTTCCGCCCAAGCTTTGGTACGAGGTGCTTGGCGATCAGGTCCCGGTACGACCGGGCGGTGTTCGGACGGACCCGAGGGGCCGCCACCTGCTCCATCCACTCTTCCAGGTACCGGGCCACCGTCAGGCCGGCAGGAGCCAGGGGCGCGCCCGCCTGGACCTGCTTGCGCATCTCGACAAGCTTCGTCTCGACCTCCTCCGGCGAGCGGCCGTAAACGTAGCGACGCGACTCCCCGCCGCCAGGCTTGGGCACGAAGTACGCCGCCGTCCACCGGCCGTCCTTGCGAAGGTAGATCGAGCCCTCACCGTTACCCCGCTTGGACCGCCGTGGCTTCCGTTCCGCCGGCGGCTGCTCCCCGGCGCTGTCTGACCGTGGCATCAGTCGTCCTCCCCGGCTTCCAGCCGCGCCACGTATTCGCGCAGAGCAGTTGCCGAGATCCGGCGCGAGCCGCCGGCCTTGACCGACCGGAGCTGCCCGGAGCGGATCAGATCGAAGACCTTGGACCGCCCGATGTTCAGCACCCGAGCAACCTGCTCCGGCCGAAGTAACAGCGGCGGCAGGTCATCCGCCGGCAGCTCCCACAGCCTCGCCGGCACCGGCCGGACGTCGGAGACAGTCACCGTCGTTCCTCCTTGTCGTCAGCGTCGAGCAGAGTTGCCGAAACATCGGGTGGTGCCTGGTTGCGTCTGGCGGCGTCGAGTTGGGCGCGCCATTGGATGCGTTCGGAGATGGCGCGCAGGACCCGGTGGCCGAGGGGCGCAACGTCGGGGTCAGTGGGTTTGGCGAGTTCCCAGGCGTGGCGTTGTTCGCCGCCGGGCGGGGCGGTGTCGGCGTCGGTGGTGACGCCGAGGAGTGCGTTGACCCAGTCGCGGCGGTCGGCCCGGTGGTCGGTGAGGGTTTTGCCGGACCACTGCCGGGAGATGAGGACGCGTCGGCCGCCGATGCCGAGGGTGTCCCGCTTGTGGACCTTGTTCTTGCAGTTGCCGGGCCGCAGACCGGGTCGGGCTTTTTTGGGTTGGATGCCGTGGAGCAGCCAGTTGGCGCACCGCTCCGAGCAAGGCGTGTGCCGCAGTTCCTGCCAGAGCCGTTCGAGGTGCGCGCGTTGCCGGCCGGTGGTCACGTCGTGGCAGTCGGCGGCCTGTTTGGTGAGGTACTTGGTGATGTAGCCGACGCAGCGGTCGGCGTCCTTGGTGCCGGCGAGCACGCCCTTGGCGTCGACCTGGACGCCGAAGCGGACGACGTGCACGGGTTGGGCGTCGGGGTCGGCGTCGAGCAGGTCCAGGGCGTCATCCCACGACGGCAGCAGCTCACCCGAGTCCGGGTCGATGTAGCCGGCGGCGTCGGCGTCCCACTGCGGCACCCTCCCCGGTTCGTAGACCCGTTGATCGACCGAGGGCCACCACACTTGGTGGTAGGTGGCGGCGGCGACCTGCCGTACGAGGGCGCGGGGGATGGTGCCGCGGATGGCGAAGTGCGCGTGCGGAGCTAGCCGGCGTTGCGGTTCGACCGCGCCCGCGTACTGGACGTTCCAGCCGACCGCCCGGCGCAGGTTCTGCCAGAACCGATCGAGGAGCCGGGGGAAGTGCACCGCATCCCAGGCGGCGCGCCGGTAGTCGTAGCTGTCCGGGTCGACCGGCGTCCCATCGGAGTGCACCCGGCCATAGGAGCCGAGGGTGAGGGTTAGGAACATCGACGGCCGGAACACCTGCCCCCCGTGACCCTCGAAGGTCCGGCCAACAGTGCGGTTCTCGACCGGGAGGCGGGGCAGGTCGGGGGCGTCCTGCCGGCGCCTGGTGGAGCGGACCCGGCGCTTGCCGTCGCCGTCGTCCTGATCGTCGGTGGCGTGCGGTGGAGCCGGGCGACCGCGGAGCCCTTCGATGGTGATCTGGGCTTCCAGTTCCGCGATGGCGTCATCCAGGTCCGCGACCTGATCCCATTGCGAGGTGCGGGCGGCTTCGTCGCGGGCGAATTCCAGGTGCGCGCGGGCGACGATCAGGCCGCGTTGCGCGTCGGTGGCCGGGTGCGGGCCGGGGTCGGGTTCGTCGTCGCGGTGCCAGCCCTCGCGGATCTGCTGCTGGCGTAGCCGGCGGGCGCGGGTGGCGCAGGCCGGGCACTTGGCCTCCTGAGTGGCCCCGCAGGGCATGTCGATGACCTCGGTCTGCCCGCTGTCGAGGTCCGTGCGGCGCAGCGAGACGGGGCGGGTGCAGACGCCGTAGTCGGCGGCCAGGTCCTTGACCACGTCGACGGAGCGGGGCATCAACATGCGGGCGGCCCGCGAGCCCGGCCGCGGCTCCACCGGGGTGGCGGGGGCGAGGCCGGGCAGCGTCGGGGTGAGGCTCATCGGCTCACCCCCAGCGACGGAGTCAGGTCACGGACCCGGAGGGCGGGGCGGGGGTCGGCACTGGCGTGGTCGTCGCGTAGCGGGTCGAAAGCCACCACCCCGGCGCGGGTGGTCTTGGCCCGGTACATCGCGGCGTCGGCGGCGGCCAGGGCGGCGGCCAGGTCCCCGGAGGCGGGGGCGAGACCGATGCTGGCGGTCACCGACACCGTCACGCCGGAGGGCAACCGAACGGGTGCGGCGATCGCGGCGGCCAGCTGGCGGGCGGCGGTGTGCGGGTCGAGGTCGAGGAGCAGTGCGGCGAACTCGTCCCCGCCGAGCCGAGCGGCGATGCCGTGGACGGTGGCGAGCCGGGCGGCGACAGCGGTGAGCACCACGTCTCCGGCGGCGTGGCCGTGGGTGTCGTTGACGGGCTTGAAGCCGTCGAGGTCGACCACCGCGACCCACGGCCGGGTGGGGGCGAGTTGTTCCCAGCCGGCGGTGAGGCCGGCGCGGTTGGCGAGGCCGGTCAGTGGGTCGCGGACGGCGGCGCGTTGCAGGGCGGCCAGTTCGTAGCGGGCGACGTAGAGGCAGTAGCGGTCCCAGCAGATCAGCACCAGGGTGCCGACGAGGAGGAGGCCGGAGAGCAGGGCGTTGGTCATCGGGTCACCTCTCCGATCAGCGGGGTGCCGTTGCGGCGGGTGAACGCGGCCGGCGACACCGGGGCGACCGGGCCGGGGCGGGTCGGCTCGACGGGGACCGGTCGGGTCGGTTCGACGGGGACCGGTCGGGTCGGCTCGACGTCGACCAGGGTGACGGGCTCAGGCACGGCCGGGGCGGCGACGGGGGCGGGAGCCGGCGGGGCGGGTTGCTCGACGGGGCGGGCCGGCGCGGGGTCGGTGGCGGGGGTCGGGGTGGGGGCGGTGGTGAGTACGAGCTTGGACAGGCCGATGAACGCCAGCGCGGGCACGGCGGACAGCAGCCACCCGGACAGGCCCGGCTTGGCCACGGCGAGCTGCGCGGCCAGGGAGAGCGCAACAGCGGCGACGAGCAGGAACATCGGGTAGCCGATCGGCCCGCCGGCCCGCTTGCGGCGGCGAATAGTCAGCAGCGCGGCGACGGGGACAAGTTCGGAGATGACGGCGTTGGCCCAGCCGAACCACTCGCCGGTGCCGGCCGGGCTGTTGTCGAGGGTCCAGTCCTTGACGTGGGTGAACGACGCGGCACCCGCGAAGCCGGCCACTAGGAGCAGGATGACGACGAGGACCAGGCCCTCGGCGCGGTCGGCGCGGGTGTTGGTGGGGTGGGGTTTCATGCGGCACCGTCCAGGATCTCGCCGTCGATGACGCGCAGCCGGCCGTAGGTCTGGGCCATGTCGCGGATCTCGTCATCGGTCAGGTAGGAGAAGCGGACCCGCATCGGGGTCGGGTCACCGTCGATGACGACGAAGCCGACGCCGGGCAGGGATTGCGGGATGCGGTCGCACAGCGCGCCTCGGTCGCGCATTCCTTCACCGAGCACGAGGTCGACTTGAGCGGCTTCGGCCAGTCGGAGGCCGATGCGGGTGGGGAACAGGTCGCGGAACGGCAGGACTTCCTTGCGAGGGTCTTGGATCGCGGCGACCACGTGCACGCCGACCGCCCGGCCTTGGCTGAGCAGGATGGACAGGGCGGCCTTGATGCGGTCCTTGAGTTGCCGGTCGGTGAGGTAGGCGGTGAGGTTTGCCAGTTCATCGATCACCAGGACGATCAGCGGCTCGTCCGGGGTTGGGGTGTGCTGGCGGGTGCGGCCGTAGAGCTTGCCGGCGCGGTCCTTGGCGACGGCGGCGGCTTCCTCGATCAGCTCGCACATCGCGGCGTAGTCCTTGCGGGCGAAGCGGGTGAACATCGGCGCACCCATCCCCAACTCCATGCCGCCCTTCGGGTCCAGGCCCCAGATCTGCACTAGCCCGGAGGTGACCCCAGCGGCGAGGGACCGGACCACGGACCAGATGACCGAGCCCTTCCCCGAACCCGTCGCCCCGACCACGAGAACCTGAGTGCCGAACAGCCGTAGCTCGTAGCCGTCGCCGTCTTCCTGCCGCCCGACTGGCAGGGCGGTGAACTCCGGAACGGCCGGTACCGGCAGGGGGCGGACCAGCTTGGCGAGGGGGTCACCGCGGAACAGGTGCAGCACCACCAGCTCGGGGCGCGGACCCGGTGCGGCCTTGACCTGCCGGACCCCGAAGGTGTGGGCGAGGCGTTCGGCCACCTTGGCGAAGTCGTCGGGGATCTGGCCGGTGACCATCCGCACCGTGACCACATCCACCCCGGCCGCGCAGCGAACCTTCCGCAGGACGGGAAGTACCGTGTGGGAGTCGAAGGACACGGCGAGCTTGGCGGTGACCATCGCGGCGTGCCAGTTGCGGCGGTAGACCATCCGCCGGTAGCGGGACAGGACCGGCCACCACCCGAACCGCAGCCACGACGGCCGATGACCGAACGCCCACCCGGTCGAGCCGGCGGCGACGGCGCCCACCACGACAGCGGGGCCGGTCCAGCCGTACCGCAGGTAGAGCCAGGCGAAGAACACGGCCGGGGCGGTGACGTACCAGAAGCGGACCAGGACCACGGCTAGGCGGCCGAGCGCCTTGAGCGTCCACCAGGACAGCGCCAGCCACATCGGGATACGCACGAACGGCGTACGCACATTGATCGGAGCGCCCTCAATCCGGTCACCCCGGATCACGTTCACCAGCGGCACGACTCAGCCCTCCCCAACCGTCGCTGAGGCGGTGAACAGGGAGCCCTGCCCCGGCGTGCCGGGACGACGGCGGACGATCCGACGACGCAGGGCCGGCCGGGCAGGGGCGAGGGCGGTCAGGTCGACCGGCCCGGACTCCGGAGCGGGGACGTGGCGGGTCATGGTCGGCAACCACCGGCCCCGGCCGAGGACCGCGCGCAGGTCGACGCGGTCGGCCACGTGCGGGGCGATCAGGTCCGGGTCGAGATGGCGCAGCTTCACCACCGTCCGGGCCAAAGCTGCGGCGGCGGCAGAGATCTCCACCAGGGCGGCGACGCGGACGGCGTCGGCCGGAATGGTGGTGTAGACCTCGCGGGCGGCCCGGATACCGGGGCCGGCGAGACGCATGACGGTGCGGCGGTGCGTGCGGCGGGCGGGGCCGGGGCGCGGGTTCCCGGCGATGCGGGCAGCGTCAGCTAGCGTGGGCATCAGCCCAATTCCTTCCAAGAGGTTGCGGGTGAGGCGCGGGGCGGGAGTCGTCTTGGCGGAGGAAGCCCGCCCCGCGCGTCCAGATCTGGTCAGGCCGCCTGCTTCACGGCGGCGGCTTCGGTCATCGCCCCGGCGCGGATCGACCACGCCTGACGCGCCCGGCACTTCCCCGAGCCCTTGCACCGCTGGCTGTCGACGTACGGAGTGAGGGTCACGTCGGTGAAGGTGACCGCCGGCGGATAGCCGGGGATCTTCGACGCCGGCGGCACCGGCTGCACCGGGGCGGCGATCTTCACCTTGACCTCCTTGGTGCCGCCGAACTTCCCGGCCTCCGGGTCCAGGTCCAAGACCTTGACCACCCACAGCCGCTCACCGGTGTCCTTGTCACGCGCCTGGTCATCGCCCTGGCCGCGCTTGTCGAAGTCCGTCACCGGCTCCACACCAAGGCACAGCGCGCCCTGCGGGAAGACGTAGTCGAACGGAACCGGAACCTTGATCGTGTTCGGGACCATGCCCTTGCCTCCTGGTAAGTCCGCCGGTTCTCCAGCGTTAGACGTGACGCCTAGGTTACCTAGTTCAATTAGTAACCACAATGGACGCGGCCAAGATCCTTGGATCTGCTATCTCGTTCAGGCGAGCTAGGAAGGCTAGGTTTGGAGTCGTGGGTCTGGACATGGATAACCGGCGACCGCCGTACCAGCAGGTTGCCGATGCTCTTCGCGCAGCAATCCGGGATGGCGTGTACTCAGCAGGGGACCGGTTGCCCACCGTCGCCGAGTTGGCCGAGCAGTACGGCGTAGCCAAGATGACCGTGCAGCGGGCGCTCACGGATCTGCGCGGCGAAGACCTCATCGTCTCGTGGCAGGGGCGTGGCACGTTCGTCCGCAGCCGCAGCGGTGAGTCCGAGGCCGCGTCCGGGACGGTCCACGACGAGATCATGAAGCGTCTCGACTCGATGCACGACGAGCTTGCGCGACTGGACGAGCGGCTGCGTCGTCTTGAGGGCCGGCCGACGAGGTAGCGTCCAGCGCGTCTACTCGTTGCGCCAGGTTCGCGAGACGTGCCGCCAAGATGTCGAGTCGGGCAAGAATGCCGTTGGCTTCCTCCGGAGTAAGGGTCCGCTTCATGCTTCCAGGCTCCCGAGGACATGCCGCAACGTCGATACTTTGGGTGTCGCCCAACATCAACTGAGGCGAGTAGGCGACAGCAGGGGAGGCCATCCGTGGCAGCTGCACCCAGCGCCGAACAGCCGTCATTCGGCGCTCAACTACGGCGCATGCGGGCCGAGCGCGCCTGGTCGCTGCGCGATCTCGCGGAGCGCATCACCTACAACCGCGGCTACATCGGCAAGGTCGAGCAGGGCGAGAAGTTCCCGGACCGACAGTTCGCAGAGCGAGCCGACCAGGCTTTCGGCACGCGCGGCGCCCTCATCGCAGCTTGGGAGGATGAGGCCAACCAGCGGCACGACGCCGAGCGGATGGGCAGGCTGCTGACGGCCTCCGTCAAGGACTCACTCCGGCTGCTCACCGCCGCCGAGGAGCGCCACGACCTAGCCCAGATCAGCGACGGCGTGGAGGGATTGGCGATCGCCTACCTCGGAGTGCCACCCGGCCCGATGCTGCAAGACGCCGTCGAGCTGCGTGGCGAGATCCTGCAACGGCTGCGCGACCGCCACTACGCCCCACACGAACTCAAAGATCTCTACCTCCTGCTGGGCAGGCTGCAAGGCGTCCTGGCATACGCCGCCCTCGAC
>NZ_JBAKHM010000020.1:0-112395 GCF_036902725.1 Micromonospora psammae
CTCCGACCCGCCTCCACCGCCGCGGAGCCCCGCCCGGCGGCCGCGCCGCCGACCGAGGCCCGGCCGGCCGGTGCCGCGCCGCGGGCCTCGCCGCCGGAGCCGGGGTACGCGTCGTCGGACCGCGGCCCGGGGCCACCGTTCGAACCCGGTACCTGGGCCCGCGCACGCGGGGAACTGGGATCGCCGTACGAGTTCATTCCTCACACCCTGCCGGTCGCGGTGGGACGCGGGGGCGCCACCACCGGGTTGCCGTGAGTTGACACACGCGACGCGAAGCCCCGGCGGGAGCCGGGGCGCGTCATCATATCCGTATCAATCGGACCAATCAGGCCGTTCAGCTGCCGGTCGTGGTGCCCGTCGTCGACGGCACCGGGATCGACCGGTCCAGCCAAGTTCACCGTTGCGCCTCTCGCCTTCGCCCCTGGGCCGGTCCGGTGCCCGGCGCGCTCACGCCGCCCACCGCACCCTGCTCCGGTCCTCCCTCGGCCAGCCCGTCCCGGCCGAGCAGGAACTGCTCGACGAGATGGTTCCAGTCACAGCCGAGACACACCTCCACCACGAAGACCTGGAACTCACGCAGCGTCATCGCCAGCACGGGCAACTCGGCCAGCGTGCGCGCCTGGCCGGCGGACTGCTTGAGCTCGTCCCCGTAAATGTAGTGGACGTGGGTCAGGTTCTCGCTCCGGCAGATCGGGCAGCGCTGCTCCGTCGGCTCACCGTGGAACCGGGCGGCGTTCTTCAGGTACGGCGAGGCGTCGCAGACGTCGTACGTGCCGACCCGGCCGGCCAGGAGCTCACGCAGCACTGCCCGCTTCTGGAGCGAGTAGTCCACCACCTGGCGCTGCGTACGCATGCGGAGAAGGGTACGCGGTCCGGCCGGACGAGGCGACCACCGTCACGATCCGTCACCAACAGCTCCCGGAACGAAGGTTTGCCCTGATCGTGGCTGAGGTACTAACGTGCGATGTATCGGTCCGATACATCGCGGCGGTTGACTCCGCTGCCGGAGGTGGGAAGGGATGGCCCGTGCTCGAGCTAGCCATCCTCGGCCTCCTGCAGGAGTCACCGATGCACGGCTACGAACTCCGCAAGGAGCTCACCGCCAAGCTCGGCGCCATCCGGGCGGCGATCAGCTACGGCTCGCTCTACCCGACCCTGCGCCGGCTGCAGGCGGCGGGATGGATCACCGAGGCCGCCGAGACACCCGCGACCGCCGAGGAGGTACCCGCGCTGACCAGCCGACGAGGTCGGGTGGTCTACAAAATCACCGCGGAGGGCAAGGAACGCTTCGCCCAACTGATCGCGCAGGCCGGGCCCGAGACGTACGACGACACGGGCTTCGGGGTGCACTTCGCGTTCTTCGCCCGGACCGACCAGGCGACCCGACTGCGCATCCTGGAGGGTCGCCGCCGCACGATCGAGGAGCGTCGCGAAGGTCTTCGTGACGTGCTGGGCCGGGCGGCCGAGCGCCTCGACGCGTACACCCTGGAACTGCAACGCCACGGGCTCGACGCCTGTGAGCGCGAGGTCCGCTGGCTGGAGGAGCTCATCGCCAACGAGCGCTCCGGCCGTGCCCCGACGGTCCCGCAACCCGGGACGGCCGGCGGCCGACGAGACAACAACAGCCCGCCTCCGCCTGGAGAGTCCAGGAAAGAGCGGCCGTGATGAAGAAGAAGGAGGCAGACGCTATGGGCTCCGTCCGCGTCGCCATCGTCGGTGTGGGTAACTGCGCCTCGTCCCTCGTTCAGGGCGTGGAGTACTACCGGAACGCCGACCCGAACGACCGCGTCCCGGGTCTCATGCACGTCACCTTCGGCGACTACCACGTTTCGGACGTGGAGTTTGTCGCGGCGTTCGACGTGGACGCCAAGAAGGTGGGCATGGACCTCGCGGAGGCGATCGTCGCCAGCGAGAACAACACCATCAAGCTCTGCGACGTGCCGCCGACCGGCGTCAGCGTGCAGCGCGGTCCGACCTTCGACGGCCTGGGCCAGTACTACCGTGAGATCGTCGAGGAGTCGGACGCCGAGCCGGTCGACGTGGCCAAGGCGCTGCGCGACGCGCAGGTCGACGTGGTCGTCTCCTACCTGCCGGTCGGCTCCGAGCAGGCCGACAAGTTCTACGCCCAGGCCGCGATCGACGCCGGCTGCGCGTTCGTCAACGCCCTGCCGGTCTTCATCGCCTCCGACCCCGAGTGGGCGAAGAAGTTCGAGGACGCGGGCCTGCCGATCGTCGGTGACGACATCAAGAGCCAGGTCGGTGCCACCATCGTGCACCGCGCGCTGGCGAAGCTCTTCGAGGACCGCGGTGTCGAGCTGCTGCGCACGTACCAGCTCAACTTCGGCGGCAACATGGACTTCATGAACATGCTGGAGCGCAACCGCCTGGTCTCGAAGAAGATCTCGAAGACCCAGTCGGTCACCTCGCAGATCCCGCACGAGATGAGCAAGAGCGACGTGCACATCGGCCCGTCGGACCACGTGCCGTGGCTGGACGACCGCAAGTGGGCGTACATCCGCCTGGAGGGTCGCTCCTTCGGTGACACCCCGCTCAACGCCGAGCTCAAGCTCGAGGTGTGGGACTCGCCGAACTCGGCCGGCGTCATCATCGACGCCGTCCGGGCCGCGAAGATCGCCCTGGACCGCAAGATCGGTGGCCCGATCATGTCGGCCTCGTCGTACTTCATGAAGTCCCCGCCGGTGCAGTACGCCGACCACGACGCGCACGCCGCCGTCGAGGCCTTCATCGCCGGCGAGGTCGAGCGCTGACGCGCTGAACACCAGCAACACCCGGGCCCGGCCATTCGGTCGGGCCCGGACCCGTTCCGGGGGCCTCCGTCAGGACCAGGCGCGGCGCAGGGCCACCCCGGCCTCCAGCTCCAGCAGCTTCACCTTGCGGTCCAGGCCGCCGCCGAAGCCGACCAGCTTCCCGCCCGCCCCGACGATCCGGTGACAGGGCACGATCACCGGGACCGGGTTTCGGTTGCAGGCCACCCCGACCGCCCGGGCCGCCCCGGCGTCCCCCACCCGGCGGGCCACCTCGCCGTAGGTGAGCGTCTCCCCGTACGGGATGCGGGTCATCTCCCGCCACACCGCCCGCTCGAAGTCGGACCCGCGTGGCATCTCGACCGGGACACCGAAGTCGGTCGCCTCCCCGGCGAAGTACGCCCGCAGCTCCGCCACCACCCGTCGGGTCAGCTCGTCCGACGGCTCCTCGGCCGCCGACGCCACCCGCCCGAAGTGCGCCCCACGGACGCTGCCGGCCTCGGTGGCCACCGAGAACTCGCCGATCGGGGTGTCGAGCACGGTCCAGCGCATCCGCCCATTCTTCCCCCGGCCACAGGTCACCGGTACGACCGGCCCGTCACCTGTGCCGTCCACCGCGCCACCAGGGCGGAACCGGCTCGGCCGCGCCGCTTCGACCGGCCGCCCGCCTTCGGGAGGACCGACGCGTTCCGCTCACCGTCGCCCCGGTCGGACCGGTCCGGACGTTGCGCCACGTCGATACCGTGCAGGTCGTGGCCACGGGGACTCTCATCTTTCTGATCATCGGCGGGGCGGGCGTCGCCGTGATGGCCCTCGCCCTGCTCGGCACCGAACTCCTCCACCTCGGTCACCTGGACGTCGACGGTCCCGTCTCCGTCGAGGCGGTCGCCGGCTTCCTCGGAGCCTTCGGCTTCGGCGCCGCCATCGTCAACGAGCTGCTCGGTGGGCGTACCCCCGGCATGGTGGCGGCGGCGGTGGCCGGCGGCGCGGTCGCCGCGGTGCCGGCCGCGTGGCTGGCGTCCCGGCTGGGCCGGGCGGCGCGGGACATGCCCACCGACCCGACGCCCACCCGCGACCACCTGGTCGGCGCGCTCGGCCTGGTGGTCACCCCGGTGCCCGCCACCGGCTACGGCGAGGTCCGGGTACGCGTGGCAGGCCAGCCGGTGAAGCTCAACGCCCGCGCCGACCATCCCATCCCGGTCGGCGCGCAGATCTTCGTCGTGCAGGCGCTGAGCGAGACCAGCGTCCACGTCGAGACCTACTGACCTCCAACTCCACCTCCTCGCAGAGACGGAATTCGCCCATGCCCCTTGTCATCGCCGTCGGCGGCGCGGTCCTGCTGGTCGTCGTCCTCGTGCTCTTCGTGCTCTCCCGGATCAAGGTCGCCGGCCCGAACGAGGCGTTCATCGTCACCGGGCGCAAGGGCCGCACCACGCAGACCGCCGACGGTGGCCGCTCCACCGACATGTCCGGCCAGAAGGTGGTCCTCGGCGCCTCCGTCTTCGTGCTGCCGGTGGTGCAGAAGCTCCAGTCGCTCGACCTCTCCAGCCGCCGCATCGACGTGGGCATCCGGGGCGCGGTCAGCAAGCAGGGCATCCGCACCGACCTGCACGGCGTGGCGATCGTCAAGGTCGGTGGCACCGAGGACGCGATCCGCGCCGCCGCCCAGCGCTTCCTGCACCAGCAGGACGAGATCGACAACTTCACCCGGGAGGTGCTCGCCGGCGCGCTCCGCTCGATCGTCGGCCGGCTCACCGTGGAGGAGGTCATCCGGGACCGGGCCGCGTTCGCCAGCGCGGTCGCCGAGGAGGCCGAACACTCGATGACCAACCAGGGGCTGGTGCTGGACACCTTCCAGCTCCAGGACATCCTGGCCGAGGGCTCGTACCTGCAGGACCTGGGCCGTCCGGAGGCGGCCCGGGTGCTCAAGGACGCGGCCATCGCCGAGGCCCGGGCCCGGCAGCAGGCCGAGCAGGAGCGGCTGCTCGCCGAGGAGGCGATCGCCGAGGCGAACCGGAACCTGTCGCTCAAGCAGGCCGCCATCCAGGCCGAGATCGACGCCGCGAAGGCCCGGTCAGCGGCGGCCGGACCGCTCGCCCAGGCCGAACGGGACCAGGCGATCCTCTCCGAGCAGCAGAAGGTGGCCGAGCGCAACGCCGAGCTGAAGCAGCGCCAGCTCGACACCGAGGTGCGCAAGCCGGCCGACGCGGCCCGCTACAAGGTGGAGCAGGAGGCCGAGGCGGCCCGCAACGCGGCCGTGCTCAACGCCGACGCGCAGCGGCAGTCCGTCATCGCCGCCGCCCAGGCCGCCGCCGAGCAGGCCCGGCTCACCGGTGAGGGCGAGCGGGCCCGCCGGGCGGCGCTGGCCGAGGCGAACGCCGTCGAGGGCGCCAAGGAGGGTGAGGCCGAGCAGCGGCGGCGCTCCGCGATCGCCGAGGCGGTCGAGCGGGAGGGCCAGGCCGAGGCCGCGGCCATCCTGGCCCGCGGTCAGGCCGAGGCGGACGCGATGGCCCGCAAGGCCGAGGCGTTCGCCGCGTACGGCGAGGCGGCGGTGCTGGACCTGCTGGTCAAGGTGCTGCCGCAGGTGGTCGAGGCGGCCAGCGCCCCGATCGGCGCGATCGACAAGATGACGGTGATCTCCACCGACGGGGCCTCGTCGCTGACGAGGTCGGTGGCCGGCAACGTCGCGCAGGGCCTCCAGCTCGGCTCCGACCTCACCGGCATCGACCTGCCCGGCCTGCTCGCCAAGCTCGGCGCGCAGCGGAGCGCCGCCACGGCGACTTCCGACCGCCCCGTGGTGGACGGCAAGCCCGTCGGCCACTGAGCCATCACGATGCCGGCCGGTCCCGTCACGGGTCCGGCCGGCATCGTCTTCGGGCGGCCGCACCCGGTCGGCGGGGCAACCCGCGGTACGGCGAGAAAGGAACGGCGCCCGCCGGACCACCCCGCGTGCGGGACGGTGCCGACGGGCGCCGGATGGTGCGGGGCCCTGCTTAGGCGAGAGCGATGGTGAACTGCTCCCAGGAGCCGACCGAGAGGCTCTTGGCGATCAGCGGCTTGCTACCACCACTGTCGGCCTTGACGATCTTTTCGTTGGCGTCGGCGTAGAGGTGGACGGTGCCGTCCGCGTGGTGCCAGCCGACGTAGAACGCCTCCCAGCTGTTGATCGCGGTGCCCTTTGCCAGCAGCGGCAGGGAACCGCCGCTCTGCGCGGTCACGTACCGGTTGTTGACCAGCGCGCGGAAGGCGACCCAGCCGTATCCGAGATCGACCAGCTCGTACTTCTCCCACGCCCCGACCGAGCTGCTCCGGGCGATCAGCGGCTTGCTGCCCGCGCTCTCCGCCACGACGAACTTGCCGTTCGCCTTGGCCTTCACGCTGACGATCGGGTTCGGAGCTTCCAGGTCGAACTTCTCCCAGGCGCTGATGGTGGCGCCCTTGGCGATCAGCGGCTTCGAACCCGCGCCGTCGGCGGTCACGTACTTGCCGTTGGCCTGCGACTTGAGGCTGATGCTGCCGTCAGTGTTGTGGATCAGCTGGAACTTCTCCCAGGTGCCGATCGCGGAGCTGCGAGCGATCAGCGGCTTGCTGCCGCCGCTCTCCGCCACGACGAACTTGCCGTTGACCTTCGCCTTGAGGGCGACCAGCCCGTTGCCGGCGGAGACGACGTCGAACTTCTCCCAGGCGCCGAGCTGCCAGCTACGGGCGATCAGCGGCTTGGTGCCGGCGCCGTCGGCCACGGTGAGGCTGTCGTTGACCCGGGCCCGCAGGCCAACGGAGCTGCGGCTCACCGGAACGGCACCGACGTGCAGCAGCCGATCGATGCTGCCCGCGGGGCCGAGCACGGCGCCGGAGATGCCGTTGGTGACGACGGCGTTCCGCACCTGCTGCGGGGACCAGGTCGGGTTCTGGGCGAGCAGCAGCGCCGCCGCGCCGGCCACGTGCGGCGCGGCCATCGACGTCCCGTTCAGCGTCCGGGTCGTGCTGGTGCCGCCGATGAAGGCGGAGGTGATGCCGACGCCAGGGGCGAAGGTGTCGAGGCAGCGGCCGTAGTTCGAGAAGCCGGCCATCATGTCCACCCGGTCGGTGGCGCCCACGGTGATCCCGGCCGGGACCCGTGCCGGGGAGTACGAGCAGGCGTCGTCCGTGTCGTTACCGGCGGCGAGGGAGTAGCTGATCCCGGAGGCGATGGAGGCGGCGACCGCGTCGTCCAGCGCCACGTCCGCCCAACCGCCCAGGCTCATGTTCGCCACTGCCGGCTTCTGGGCGTTGGCGGTCACCCAGTCGACCCCGGCGATGACCTCTTCGGTCGTGCCGGAGCCTTCGCAGTTGAGCACCCGCACGGCGACCAGGTTGACGTCCTTGGCCACGCCGTAGGCCTTGCCACCCACCGTGCCCGCCACGTGGGTGCCGTGACCGTTGCAGTCGGCGACGTTGCCGTCGGGGACCGCGTTGAACCCGTGGCTCGCCCGGCCACCGAAGTCCTGGTGGTCGATGTTGATTCCGGTGTCGATGATGTACGCGGTGACGTCGCTGGCCGACGTCGCCGGGTACGTGTAGGAGCGGTTCAGCGCCGGAGTGGTCTGGTCGATCCGGTCCAGACCCCACGAGGGCGGGCTGGTCTGGGTGTCGCTCGCCGAGTACCGGCGGACCGGCTCGACGTACGCGACGTCCGGATCCGCCGCCAGTCTCTTCGCCTGGGCCGGGGTGAGCTGCGCGGAGTAGCCCCGCATGGCGCTGGTGAAGACCTTCCGGACCTTACCGCCGTTGGTCTTCGTCAGGGCCTTCACGGTGCTGCGGGTGACGCTCGGGGCGGCCTTGCCGTCCTTGAGCTTCACGATGTAGCGGCCCGGCACAGGCTTGGCGGAGGTGCCGCGCGCCTGTGGGCGTTCCGGAGCGATCAGGGTCGGCCGGACCGGGTTGCTCGGGTCCGGGCTGACCGGGGTGGTCGGAGCGGCCAGTGCGCCACCACCGGTGAACGCCGTCAGGGTGCTCACCGTGGCGAGGGCCAGGCCGGCGACCGCGGTGCGGCGTATGACGCCACGTCTCATGTAGATGGTCTCCCCGTAGAGATAGGACGGCCGTCTTCGTCCGACGGCCGGACAGGATGCGCGGCCCCGAAAAGGAACATCCAGGGGCGAGGGCGCCAACGACATCATGGACGACGATCGACAGCGGACGCCTCAACCGTTCGGTCGAAACGCCGGCGTTTCGTCGTTACGGGGCGACGGACCCAGGTGAGGGCCGTCGGCGAGGGGTTGCCTCAGTCGACGATGCCCTGCTCGCGGGCCCAGCGCAGCAGCTCCGCCTCGGCGGAGTCCCGGTCCAGCGGGCCCCGCTCCAGGCGCAGCTCCTTGAGGTGCTGCCAGGCCCGCCCCACCACCGGTCCGGGCGGTACGCCGAGCAGCTCCATGATCGCGTTGCCGTCCAGGTCGGGGCGGACCCGGGCCAGGTCCTCCTCGGCCGCGATCCGGGCGATCCGCTCCTCCAGCGCGTCGTAGTCGGCCGCCAGCTGGGCCGCCTTGCGCCGGTTGCGGGTGGTGCAGTCCGACCGGGTCAGCTTGTGCAGCCGGGTCAGCAGGTCGCCGGCGTCGGTGACGTACCGGCGCACCGCCGAGTCGGTCCACTCGCCCCGGCCGTACCCGTAGAAGCGCAGGTGCAGCGCGACCAGGGCGACCACCTGCGCGGTGACGTCCTTGGGGTAGCGCATCGCCTTCATCCGGGCCTTGGTCAACCGGGCACCGACCACCTCGTGGTGGTGGAAGCTGACCCGACCGTCCGACCCGACCGCCTTGGTCGCCGGCTTGCCCACGTCGTGCATGAGCGCGGCCATCCGCAGGACGAAGTCCGGGCCGTCCTCCTCGAAGGAGACGGCGTTGCTGACCACGGTCAGGGTGTGCTCGTAGACGTCCTTGTGCTGGGCGTGCTCGTCGATCTCCAGCTTGAGGCCGGTCAGCTCGGGCAGGAACCGCTCGGCGAGGCCGGTGTCGACGAGCAGCCGCAGCCCGGTGATGGGGTCGGCGCCGGAGAGCAGCTTGGTGAACTCGTCGCGGATCCGCTCGGCGGTGATCCGGTCCAGGTCGGCGGCCATCCGGGTCATCGCGGCGCGCACGTCCGGGTGGACGGTGAAGCGCAGCTGCGCGGCGAAGCGGGCCGCCCGCAGCATCCGCAGCGGGTCGTCGCCGAAGGACTCCCCCGGCGTGCCGGGGGTACGGATGACCTTGGCAGCGAGATCGTCCAGACCGCCGTGCGGGTCGGTGAACCGGTGGTCGGGCAGGCTGACCGCCATCGCGTTGATGGTGAAGTCCCGCCGCTTCAGGTCCTCGTCGAGGTCGGTCCCGTACTCGACGATCGGGTTCCGGCTGACCTGGTCGTACGCCTCGGCGCGGTAGGTGGTGATCTCCAGGCGCAGCCCGTCGCGCTGGCAGCCGATGGTGCCGAACTCCCGGCCGGTCTCCCAGATCGACTCGGCCCAACCCTTGATGATCTTCAAGGTCTGGTCGGGGTGGGCGTCGGTGCAGAAGTCCAGGTCGTCGCCGAGCCGGCCGAGCAGGGCGTCGCGCACGGAACCGCCCACCAGGTGCAGCTCGTGTCCGGCGGCGGCGAACCGGCGGCCCAACTCGTCGGCGACCGGGGAGACACGGAGCAGTTCGGCGACGGCGTTGCGCTGCACGACGGTGAGCTCGCGGCGGTCGCCGGCGTGGGATGCGGAGGCAGCTTCGGACATGGGATCGCCAGCCTATCGGGCGGGTGTGGCAACTGATCCGCCGGGCGCGGGTAAGAGGTCGAGGTTGACTAAGGTCTTCCACGTGCGAGCCGGCGTCCGGCTCCGACGTACCCCTTGGAGGCTGGAGATGGGCGGCGGGCTCTACCGCAGCGCGAACGCCACGCCGGACGGCGCCATGCCGCCGACCGACGGGGCGACCTTCATCTCCGCCGAACCGCTGAACCAGCCGGGGGTGGAGGCCACCGCGCCCCCGCCGGAGGTGGTCGGGGAGACCAGCGCCGCGGCGAACAGCGCGGTGATGGCGATCGGCAGCCTGGTCAGCCGGGGTACGGGCTTCATCCGGAACCTGATGATCGGTGCCGCGCTGGGCAACCTGATCGGCAACGCCTACACGACGGCCCAGTTCCTGCCGAACCAGGTGTACGAGTTCCTGCTCGGCGGCGTGCTGACCAGTGTGCTGATCCCGGTGCTGGTCCGTCGGAGCAAGGCCGACCCGGACCGCGGTGAGGCGTACGCCCAGCGGCTGCTCAGCCTGGCGGTGATCACGCTGGCCGCCGCCGCGCTGATCGCGGTCGCGCTCGCGCCGGTGCTGACCGCCCTCTACGCCAGCGGCAAGGACGAGCACTACACCGACCTCGTCACCAGCCTGTCGTACCTGATGCTGCCGATGCTCTTCTTCACCGGCGTCAGCGCGTTGATCGCCGCGGTGCTGAACACCCGGGGTCACTTCGCCGCGCCGATGTGGGCGCCGATCCTGAACAACCTGGTGGTCATCGGCGTCTTCGGCCTCTACATCCTCATCTACGGGGCCAGGGCGCTGAAGCCGGGCGAGCTGGACGCCGGGCAGATCCTGCTGGTCGGCGGCGGCACCCTGCTCGGCGTGGCGGTGCAGGCCGCCGGCCTGCTGCCGGCCCTGCGCAAGGTGGGCTTCCGCTGGAAGTGGCGCTTCGACTTCCGCGAGCTGGGGCTGAGCGAGCTGGCGCGGCTCGGCGCCTGGATGTTCTGCTACGTGGCGGTCAACCAGCTCGGCCTCTTCGTGGTGGTCAACCTGCTGACCCGGGCGGCCGGCGAGGACAGCGCGGGCATCCTGATCTACAACAACGTCTTCCTGCTGCTGATGATGGCGCACGGCATCATCGCCGTCTCGATCATCACCGCGCTGATGCCCCGGATGAGCGCCGCCGCCGCCGACGGCCGGTTCCGCGACGTGACGGCCGACCTGTCCCGGGGCACCCGGATGGTCACCGCGGTGCTCGCCCCCGTGGCGGTCTGCTACGCGGTGCTGGCCAGCCCGATCTCCCGGGTGGTCTTCCAGTACGGCGCCTTCGACGCCGAGAACGCCCGCGCCACCTCCACCGTGCTGCTGGTCGCCGCGGTGGGGCTGGTGCCCTTCGCGGTCAGCCAGCTCTTCACCTTCGCGTTCTACGCGCTGCCGGACACCCGCACCCCGGCGCTGGTCAACATCCCGGTGGTGGCGCTGCGGGTGCTGCTCCAGGTGGGGCTCTTCGTCGTCTTTTCGCCGGCCTTCGCGGCGGCGGGCATGATGCTCGGCAACGCGCTCTCGTACGTCGCGGCGGCGGTGGTCTCCGCGCTGCTGCTCCGGCCGCGGGTCGGCCGGATCGGGCTGGGCGCCATCATGCGGACCATGGGCAAGGTGGTCGTCGCCGCGCTGGGGGCGGCGCTGGTCGGCCTGCTGGTGGTCAACCTGCTGCCCGGTGACCCGGGCGACCTGGGCTGGCTCGCGGCGGCCGTCCAGCTGGTGGTCGGCGGCGCGGTCATCGGGGGGACCTACCTGGGACTGGCCATGGTGCTGCGGATCGGCGAGATCACCGAGGTGGTCGGGATGGTGCGTCGGCGGCTGGGGCGCTGACGCTGCGCGACGGTGGCACGGCCCCGGGCTCCGGGGCCCTCCGGCACGGAGTGTGAACGAGGATCACCAGCCTGGGGATACGCCTGTGGATAACCGGGCGATTTCCCGGTCAGGCACCGGATCGGCCTGTGGACAACCAACCGTACGGCTGAGCTTGATGGGCCGTTCGGAGGGAACTCGGCACAGGGTTGTCGGATCGCCACTCCCGGGTGGGCCCCTCCGGCGACTACTTGCGGTCAGCCTCTAGATTGGCCAGTACATGTGCCAGCAACGTGGCCGACAAGGGTAGTAACCGGACAAGGTGCTTCTTAACCGGCACCTGGTCGGCACCGGCGGGAAGATGACATGTCGGTATGACGGCCAGTCCGGGTAAGGTCGCACTCGACGGATGCGGCAGGTGGCCGACGCTCGCGTCGACGCCGTCGGCCGGTTCCTTCAAGGCGGAGCGGGAAGCCACATGCCCAGCAGCGCGGGTCCATCGATCGACACGATCACCGAGGGAGGACTGGTGACCCAGGTCGGCGAGGGTCAGGAGGCGGAGGAGACTGCTCCGCCCGTCATGACCTTCGGTGCTCCCACGGCCGGTGAGATCCTCGCCGAGCGGTACGAACTGGTCGAGCACATCAACAACGACAGCGCCGGGCGACTGGTGTGGCGCGGGGTCGACGTCGTCCTGCGCCGGCCGGTGGCGGTCGTGCTGCGCTACCCGGGCGGCGACTCGGCCACCGAGATGCTCCAGGCGGCGGTCGCCGCCAGCCGCGTCATCCACCCCAACCTGGTCGGCGTCTACGACGCGATCGACGAGGACGACCGCGCGTACGTGGTGCGCGAGTGGGTCGACGGTCGGTCCCTGCGGGAGCTGGTGGCCGACGGTCCGCTGGACCCGGCCCGCGCCACGGCCGTGGGCAACGCGGTGGCCAGCGCGCTCGCCTCCGTGCACGCGACCGGGATGGTGCACGGCAACGTGCACCCCGGCACCGTGATGATCAGCGACGACTCCCGGGTGGTGCTGGCCGACGCGCGGACCGACGGCGCGGACAGCCAGGAGAACGACATCCGGGCGGTCGGCGGCATCCTGTACTTCGCGCTGACCGGGCACTGGCCGCACGCCGAGGCCCCGCTGCACGGCGCGACCGCCGGCCACGGCCGTGCCGCCATCCCGGACGCGGTCCGCGACGCCAGCGGCGCGATCGCCGCCCCGCGGCAGGTCCGGGCCGGCGTACCGGCCTACCTCGACGACCTGACCATGGACCTGCTCGACGCCGAGATCGCCCCGCCGTCGTCGGACGTGCTCGCCGCCGAGCTGGGCCGGCTCGACATCCCGGCCGAGGACCACTTCCTCGACCAGACCGGCACGATCCGCTTCACCGCCGACCCCGGCGAAGACCCCTCACCGCTGGCCGCCGCGGGTGGCCGCAAGGTCGCGATCGGCATCGCCGGCCTGCTGGCCGTCGCCCTGGTCGGCCTGCTCATCGGCATCAGCGCCCTCGGCGGCGACGACAAGTCGCCCGACACCGAGCCGGTGGCCCGGCCGTCCAACAGCGCCCCGTCCAGCGCGGCCAGCGCCCCCGCGCCCGCCGTGCGCAAGCTCAACATCGAGGACGTCCGGATCATCGACCCGGACAGCGGGGACCGCGCAGAGGTGCGCGACGCCGAGAAGGTGATCGACGGCGACGAGGACGAGGGCTGGGAGACCCAGAGCTACCGGAACAACGGCAAGTTCGGCGGCTTGAAGAAGGGCATGGGCATCTGGATCGACCTGGGCCAGCCGCGCACGGTCAAGTCGTTGCAGGCGGTCCTCTCCTCGACCGGAGCCTCCGCCGAACTGCTCGCCGGTGAGAGCGACTTCCCGTCCAGCTCCACCGGCGACAAGCAGCTCAAGGCGGCCTACACGACCCGGATCGGGCAGCCGTTCGAGGAGCACGACGGCACCAAGATGACCTTCAACGGCTTCGACGCCGACAAGACGTACCGCTACCTGCTCTTCTGGATCACCGAACTGCCGGAGAAGGACAGCGGGGACGGCTGGAAGCTCGGCGTGCAGGAAATCACGGTCCAGGGCTCGTGATCCGGCTGCCGCGACCCCGGCACCGCCTCCCCCGGACGTGGTGATGACGGGTCGCGGCGGGGGGACGCCCGACCCGGCGCCCGGTGACCCGGTGCCGGCGACGATCCCGCGCCCGGTGCCGCCCGCCGAGGCGAGCGACATCGAGCTGCTCCGGGCGCACGTCGCCGGTGACCGGGACGCCTTCACCGAGCTGCTCCACCGGCACCGGGACCGCCTCTGGGCGGTGGCGCTGCGTACGCTGGGCGACCGCGAGGAGGCGGCGGACGCGCTCCAGGACGCGCTGCTCTCCGCCCACCGCGCCGCCGGCCGGTTCCGCGGCGACTCCGCCGTCACGACCTGGCTGCACCGGATCGTGGTGAACGCCTGCCTGGACCGGATCCGGCGGCGCCAGGCCCATCCGACCGTCCCGCTGCCCGACGGTACGCGCACCGACCAGGACGGCCGGCTCACCGGCGGGGTCGAACCCGCCGCCCCGGCCACCGACCACGACACCGCCCTGGTGGTCCGGCAGGCCCTCGCGGCGCTGCCGGTCGAGCAGCGGGCCGCGCTCGTGCTGGTCGACGTGCAGGGCTATCCGGTCGCGGAGGTGGCCCGGATCCTCGGGGTGGTGGAGGGGACGGTCAAGAGCCGCTGCGCCCGTGGCCGGGCCCGGCTGGCGGTCCTGCTCGGGCATCTGCGCACCGGCTCGACCGATGGCCCGGCGGTCGCCGGCCCCGCTCGGAACGTGCCGGACGTCACCGTCGGGAACCGACGGGCCCCGGAAGGCGTCGGATCGGGGTCGGGGCGCTCCCGGCAGGATGCCCACCAGGAGGAGACGTGACGGCCCGGGAATTCAGGGAGGTCGACCACGACCTGCTCGCCGACTACGTCGGCGGGGCCCTGGCCGGCACCCCGGACGAGGTGACCGTCGCCCGCCTGGTCGACGAGGACCCCGCCTGGGCCCAGGCGTACGCCGAACTGGCCCCCGCGGTCGCCCTGGTCCGCGCCGACCTCACCGCCTGGGCCGAGCCGGCGCCCGAGATGCCGCTCGCTGTTCTCGACCGGCTCACCGCGGCGCTCGCCGGCGCCGGTCCGGCCGCTCCCGCCGACGCCACGCTCGCGAGCACCGACCGGGTCGGGCACGACGCCCGGCCGACCCCTCCCGGCGTACCGGCCCAGGCCGGCGGCGCGGCACGACGTACCGGTGGGTCCCGGCCGGACGACGGGCGCGCCGACGCGGCCGGTCCGGGGCGGCGACGCCGGCGCTGGTCCCGGCTCGCCGGCCCGGTCGCGCTCGCCGCGGCCTCGCTGATGACCGGCGGCATCGGCATCGGCCAGCTGCTCGACCGCTCGGGCACCGAGGACACCGCCGCCACGACGATGGCCGGACCGTCCGCCGAGGACGCGGCCGCGCCGTTCCGGTTGACCACCGAGCCCGGGCGCAGCGGCACCGACTGGACACCGGAGACGCTGGTCGGTGGTGCGTCCCGGTCGGCGCTGCCGAAGGCCGCGAGCGCCGGTCCCGGCCCGCAGCCGGGGGTGGGCTCGGTCGAGGGGGCGCCGGACAGGAGGCGTCCGGCCTTCGCCGGCGGGCTCGACCGGCTCAGCGACCGGGGTGCGTTGGACGTCTGTCTCGCCGAGATCTCGGCCGAGCACGGCCGTGGGCCGGTCACCGTGGACCTGGTCGACTACGCCTCCTTCCGGGGGGAGCCGGCGCTGGTGGTCCGCTTCGCCGACCCGTCCGGGGAACACTGGACCTGGGTGACCGGGGCGGAGTGCGGCGTACCGGGCTCCGGCGCGGACACCCGGTGGCAGGCGCGGGTAGGGTGAGTTCGCGGCCACGGGCGTCCGCCGCCGCGTGACGTGACCCACCGGACGACCGGCTCGGGAATCCCCGGTTCGTACGATGACGTTCTGCAAGTCAGTCGCCGCCGTCGCTGAACGGTCGGCACTCGGATCGGCATCGTCCCGGCGGCAGTTCAGCCGGTACGGATGGCGAACACACACATCGGGAGACGGCAGTGGACGAGGTCCGCAACCTGATCATCATCGGCTCCGGGCCGGCCGGCTACACGGCGGCGGTCTATGCCGCCCGCGCCAACCTCAAGCCTCTCGTCATCGAGGGCGTGCAGTCCGGTGGCGCGCTGATGACGACGACCGAGGTGGAGAACTTCCCCGGCTTCGCCGACGGCATCCTCGGCCCCGAGCTGATGGACAACATGCGCAAGCAGGCCGAGCGGTTCGGCGCGGAGTTCCTCACCGACGACGTCACCCGGGTGGAGCTGAAGGACACCGGCCAGATCGGTTCCGACGCGGTGAGCACCGTGTGGGTGGGCGAGACCGCCTACCGGGCCCGCGCCGTCATCCTCTCCACCGGTTCGGCGTGGCGGCCGCTGGGTGTCCCCGGCGAGCAGGAGTACCTCGGCCACGGCGTGTCGTCCTGCGCGACCTGTGACGGTTTCTTCTTCCGCGGCCAGAACATCGTGGTGGTCGGTGGCGGCGACTCCGCGATGGAGGAGGCCAGCTTCCTCACCCGCTTCGCCGACTCGGTCACCATCGTCCACCGGCGCGACTCGTTCCGGGCCAGCAAGATCATGGCCGACCGGGCGCTGGGCAACGACAAGATCAAGGTCGAGTGGAACACCACTGTCGAGGAGATCCTCGGCGAGGACGGCAAGGTCAGCGGGGTCCGGGTCCGCAACGTGCACACCGGCGAGACCAAGGTGATGGACGTGACCGGCGTCTTCGTCGCGATCGGCCACGACCCGCGCAGCGAACTCTTCCGCGACCAGGTGGAGGTCGACGACGAGGGGTACGTGAAGGTGCAGGCGCCCAGCACCCGCACCAGCATCCCCGGCGTCTTCGCCGCCGGTGACCTGGTGGACCACACCTACCGGCAGGCGATCACGGCGGCCGGCACGGGCTGTGCCGCCGCGCTGGACGCCGAGCGCTTCATCGCCACGGTCCAGGGCTGAGAGACACGAACCGAACGTCTGAGGAGGGTCATAGTGGGAGCAACGAAGGTCGTCACCGACGCGAACTTCGACACCGACGTGTTGAAGTCCGACAAGCCGGTGCTGGTGGACTTCTGGGCCGAGTGGTGCGGGCCGTGCCGTAAGGTGTCGCCGCTGCTGGAGGAGATCGCGGGCGAGATGGGTGACCAGGTCACCATCGTCAAGCTCAACATCGACGAGAACCCGGAGACCGCCCGCGCCTACCGGGTGATGTCCGTGCCGACCCTGACCATCTTCAAGAACGGCGAGCCGGTGCAGTCGATCGCGGGCGCCAAGCCCAAGGGCGAGTTGGTCCGGCTGATCGAGTCGGCGCTCTGAGCCACCACGACACCGGAACCCCGCACCCGACCGGGTGCGGGGTTTCGTCTTTCCAGCGGCGGTGACCTGCGCGAACCCGGACCGGCTGGCGACCGGCCACGGTACGCTCCGTAGGCATCCGCTCGGCGGAGAGCGCCATCGTCGCAAGTCCCGGTGGGCGTGAGGAGAGCGTGGCGCCGACCAGGCAGCAGCAGAGGGGGTCGTGCGTGCGTCCGATCCGACCCGGTGACCGTGGACCCGCCGTGACGGAGATCCGCACCGTCCTGACCGGCCTCGACCTGCTCCCGTCGTCGACCGGCGACGAGTTCGACGCCGCCACCGAACGCGCGGTCCGCGCGTTCCAGCAGTCCCGGGGGCTCAGCGTCGACGGGCGGGTCGGCGCCGAGACCTGGCGCGCCCTGGACGCCGCCCGCTGGCGGCTGGGCGCCCGCACCCTCTACCACGCGGTGCCCGAACCCCTCACCGGCGAGGACGTCCGGTCGCTCCAGGAACGCCTCCTGGAGATGGGGTACGACGTGGGCCGCGCCGACGCCATCTACGGCGTCCGCACCTCCCGGGCGGTGGCCCAGTTCCAGCGCGAGGTGGGGCTCAAGCCCGACGGCTCCTGCGGACCGCACACCATGAGCGCGCTGCGCCGGCTCGGCCGCAAGGTGGTCGGCGGCCGACCGCAGTGGCTGCGCGAGTCCGACGCCATCCGGCAGTCCGGGCCCACCCTGGTCGGGCGGACGGTGGTCATCGACCCCGGCCACGGCGGCACCGACCCGGGGGTGGTGGTGCCCGAGGGCCCGCTGCGCTGGATCGAGGCGGAGATCGTGCACGACCTGGCCAGCCGGCTGGAGGGGCGACTCGCCGCCGCCGGCGTCCGCGTGCAGCTCACCCGGGGTCCGACGCCGGAGAGCTGCCTGCCGGACACCGACCGGGCGCAGCTGGCCAACTCGCTCGGCGCCGACGTGTTCATCTCCCTGCACACCGACGGGCACGCCAATCCCGATGCGGAAGGTGTGGCCACCTACCACTACGGCACCGACAACGGCGTGAACTCGGCGACCGGGGAGCGACTCGCCGGGCTGGTGCAGCGGGAGATCGTCGCCCGGACGGGGCTGCGGGACTGCCGTACCCACGCCAAGGCGTGGGACCTGCTGCGGCTGACCAGGATGCCGGCGGTACGGGTGGAGGTCGGCTACCTGACCTCGCCGAAGGACCGGGAACGGCTGGTGGATCCCCGGTTCCGGGACCGGGTGGTGGAAGCGATCGTGGCCGCCGTGCAGCGGATGTTCTTCCCGATCGAGCGGGACGTGCCGACCGGCTCGATCGACGTGAGCGAGCTGCGGGCGGTGGTGGCCGCCGGCGCGGTGGTCGACTGAGCCGGGGCCGCGTCCCGCCGGCGGATCAGCCGGCGGTGGACCGGGTGGCCGGGGCGGGGCGTACCGGGCGCAGCAGCGTCTCGGGGCTCATCGAGCCGAGCAGCTTCTCCAGCGCGTACTCGACGTCGGACTTCCAACTCAGGGCGGTGCGCAGCTCCAGCCGCAGGCGCGGGTAGCGCGGGTGGGGGCGGACGGTCTTGAAGCCCACCGAGAGGAAGAAGTCGGCCGGGGCGACGCAGGCGCGGGTGGCGTCGTCCCCGTCGCCGAACTTCGCGTCACCGAACGCCTCGATCGCCTTGATGCCGCGCTTGGTCAGATCCCGGGCGACACCCTGCACGAGCATCCGGCCCAGTCCGCCACCGGCGAAGGAGGGCACCACGTTGGCCGTCATCAGCAGCGCCGCGTCGGCGGAGACCGGCGAGGTGGGGAAGGCCATCGAGCGGGGCACGTAGGCCGGCGGGGCGTACATGACGAAACCGGCGGGCATGCCGTCGACGTAGACGAGCTTGCCGCAGGAGCCCCACTCCAGCAGGGTCTGGGAGACCCAGGCCTCCTTCTCCAGCCCCGGATCACCGGCCGCGCAGGCCCGGTCGGCGGAGACCGGGTCCAGCTCCCAGTAGACACACTGCCGGCACGGGCGGGGTAGGTCTTCCAAGGTGTCGAGGGTCAGACTGACCAGACGTCGCGACATTGGCGCATCCCCACAATAGGCTCGGAGGTGGAACCACCGCGGCTTCCTGCCCCCGACGAGCGATCGTACGCCGCCAACCGACCGTACGGGAGGGGACGCGCGAACAGCCACCCGGCTCGGGGGGTCGGTCCGGGATGTGGACCCCGCTCGAAGTCGTGACGGCCGGCGGCGCCGATCCCGACTACGATCGGGTAACCGGCGTCCCGCGCCGCCATGGTCGGCGGCAGCGCGGGTACCACACCGGCCGGGACCCGACCGACACCCGATCGAGGTGATGTCATGACCGGCACGACGCTCGACGACTACACCGACCGGTACGCCCGACGCGTCCGCGGGATGACCGCCTCGGAGATCCGGGCGCTCTTCGCGGTGGCCAGCCGGCCGGAGGTCGTCTCGCTCGCCGGTGGAGCCCCGTACATCGCCGCGCTGCCGCTCGACGCGGTCGGCGAGATGCTCGGCCGGCTGGGCTCGGAGCACGGCGTCACCACCCTCCAGTACGGCATCGGCCAGGGCACCCTGGAGCTGCGCGAGCGGATCTGCGAGGTGATGGCGCTCTCCGGGATCGACGCGGCCTGCGGCGCCTCACCCGAGGACGTGGTGGTCACCGTCGGCGGGCAGCAGGCGCTCGACCTGGTGGCCCGCCTCTTCCTGGACCCGGGGGACGTGGTGCTCGCCGAGGGCCCGACCTATGTCGGCGCGCTCGGGGTGTTCCAGGCCGCCCAGGCCCAGGTCGCGCACGTCCCGATGGACGACGAGGGGCTGATCCCCGAGGCGCTGGAGGTCGCCATCGCCGACCTGGCCCGCGCCGGCCGGCGGGTGAAGTTCCTCTACACCATCCCGACCTACCAGAACCCGACCGGCGTGACGCTGAGCGAGGAGCGCCGCGAGCGGGTGCTGGACATCTGCGAGCGCGCCGGCCTGCTGGTGGTCGAGGACGACCCGTACGGCCAGCTCGGTTTCGAGGGTGAGGCGCCCGCGCCGCTGCGGGCCCGCCGCCGCGACGGCGTCTTCTACCTGAGCACCTTCTCCAAGACCTTCGCCCCCGGCCTGCGGGTCGGCTGGATCCTCGCCCCGCACGCGGTCCGCGACAAGCTGGTCATCGCCAGCGAGGCGCAGATCCTCTGCCCCAGCGGCTACGCGCAGGCCGCGGTGGCGACGTACCTCTCCACCATGCCGTGGCGGGAGCAGCTGAAGGTCTACCGGGAGGTCTACCGGGAGCGGCGGGACGCCATGCTCGCCGCGCTGGAGGACCTGATGCCCGCCGGCACCACCTGGACCACCCCGGCCGGGGGTCTCTTCGTCTGGGCGAACCTCCCCGACGGGCTGGACGCCAAGGCGATGATGCCGCGCGCCATCGCCGCCCGGGTGGCGTACGTGCCGGGCACCGGCTTCTACGCCGACGGCTCCGGGACCGGCAACATGCGGCTCAACTTCTCCTTCCCGTCGCCGGAGCGGATCCGCGAGGGGGTGCGCCGGTTAGCCGGCGTGATGGAGCAGGACATCGCCATGCGGCGCGTCTTCGGCGCGGTCAGCCCGGCCGGCCGCCGCCGGCAGGGCGGCGCGGACGCGCCGGGACCCGACTTGGCATGATTCCGGGATGGCTGTCACCTCCGCCGAGCGATCCCTCGTGACCGACCCTGCCACCATCACCGACCTGCACGTGCTGGTGCTCGCCGGTGGGCTCTCGTACGAACGGGACGTCTCACTGCGCTCCGGCCGCCGCGTGCTCGACGCGCTGCGCGCGGTCGGGGTGGAGGCGGAGCTGCGGGACGCCGACGTGGCGCTGCTGCCCGCGCTGACCGCCGATCCGCCGGACGCGGTGGTGATCGCGCTGCACGGCGCGACCGGGGAGGACGGTTCGCTGCGCGGCGTCCTCGACCTCTGCGGAGTTCCGTATGTCGGCTGCGACGCCCGCGCCTCCCGGCTGGCCTGGGACAAGCCGTCGGCCAAGGCGGTGCTCCGCGAAAACGGCATCCCCACCCCCGACTGGGTGGCCCTGCCGCACGACCGCTTCTCCGAGCTGGGTGCGGTGGCGGTGCTGGACCGGATCGTCGACCGGCTGGGCCTGCCACTGATGGTGAAGCCCACGCAGGGCGGGTCGGGCCTGGGCGCCGCCGTGGTCCGGGACGCCGCGGCACTCCCGGCCGCCATGGTCGGCTGCTTCGCGTACGACTCGACCGCGCTGGTCGAGCGGTACGTGCCCGGCATGGACGTGGCGGTCTCCGTGGTCGACCTGGGCGAGGGGCCGCAGGCCCTGCCGCCGGTGGAGATCGTGCCGCGCAACGGCGTGTACGACTACGCGGCCCGTTACACGGCCGGCCGGACCACCTGGCACGCCCCGGCCCGGCTGGACCCGGCCGTCGCCGGCAGCGTCGCCGAGGTGGCCCTCGCCGCGCACAACGCGCTGGGGTTGCGCGACCTCTCCCGGGTGGACCTGATCGTCGACTCCGACGGCAGGCCGCACGTGCTGGAGGTCAACGTGTCCCCGGGCATGACGGAGACGTCACTGCTGCCGCTGGCGATCCAGGCCGCCGGCCTGGACTTCGGGCGGGTGCTCGGGACGCTGGTCGGTCGGGCCGCCGCCCGCCGCTCCTGACGCGCCTCCCGCCGGCGGTGGCCGCACGGCCGACCCACGCGACCGGCCCGGGCGTCGAGGACTCCGGGCCGGCCCGTCGGGGCTAGCGGCTCGAACCGCCGTCCGGGACCGGCGCCCGCTCCTCGTTCCCGGCATCCTCGATGCTGCTGGCGTCGTCGGCCTCGTCCCCGGTGTCCCCGCCGGGCTCGCCGTCGGCTTCCTCGGCCGCGTCGGCTTCCTCGGCCGCGTCGGCGTCCTCGGATTCGGCGTCGTCCTCGGGATCGGTCTCGATGCTGCCGGTGTCGGGGGCGTCCAGGGTGTCGTCGTCCTCGTCCGCCGGTACCGGGATCTCCTCGTCCGCCTCGATCACCGAGACGGGCTCCTCTTCGGCGGCGGCCGCCTGCGCGGACGACTGCGCGGAGAAGCTCGACGGCGCCTGCCACTGGATGCGGGGTGGTTCGGCCAGCGGACGCCCGCCGAACTCGGCCAGCCAGGCGGCGACCAGGGCCAGGTTCTCCCGCCACTGAGCTTCCGAGATGGGCGGGAGGATCGAATCCCAGAGAGAGAGGAAGGTCCCGCGCAACTGGAGCCGGCCGTACGGGCGGGCCAGGAACCACATGTGGAGATGGGCGGAGCCGTCACCCCAGCGGTTCACGTGCACCCGGGCGACGCCGTCCAGCGACCGGATGGCGCGCTCCAGTCGTACCGTCATCACGCCGAGCTCGGCGGCGAGCAGGTTGGGCAGATCGCCCAGGTCGAGGTGGGAGCGGGATTCCAGGATCAGCACCATCGGCAGGCCGGTCGGCCGGTCCATGGCGCGAACCCGCCACCGCTCGCCCACCCAGATGTAGGCGTCGTCCGGGGCGTTGCAGGCGGTGCATTCCCGGTGCCCCTCACCCTTGCGGGGAGGCTCGACCGGGACCGGATCCTCGAGGTGCTTGACGCGGAGGTCGCCCTCGAAGGGGAACGAGGGCCACTGGGTGAAGTCCGGGACTGAGGGAGGGGTGTCGTGCACGACGCTGACCCTAACCGAGTAAGCGACCGCTGTCCCTACCTGAAGAGCGGCGATCATGAGGTCGCCTCATGCGGTTCAGAGGGCTCACGGAGGGCGGGCGACAGGTGCCGGAGCGAGGTTGTCCACAGGCTGATGAGATCACCAACACACCCCGTCATCCACAGGTCAGGGCACTGTTTTACGCGCGGTTTCACGTGAAACGGGGGGTGCCTGTGGACAAGGCCTGTGGATAACTATGTGGCTCCTCCACAGCGTCCGTCACAGGAGTCCCAGGCCCGTCTCTCCTAACGAACGGCAGGGCGGTCCGCTGCTGCCTCTGGCGGCAGTTCTGTCGAGGGGAAGCTCTGCCACGAGGCGGAGACGGCGTGCGCCGAGTCGGGAAGTCGGGCCAGGGGTGAGCCGGCGGGTGGAGGCGAGAAGGGCGGCCGGCCACGTCTGAGGGGGCGGGCCGGGCGAGGCGGGCCCGCCGTGCGGGCGGGCTGGGACGAGCCGGCGGGACGAGCCGGCGGGCCGAGCCGGCGGGGCGGGGCGGGGCCGAACCGGCGGGGCGGAGCAGGGCGAGTGGGCCAGTCGCCAGGGGGCCGGGGGCGAGTGGGGCGGGGACCTGACCCGGGGCGGCGGCCAGCGCGGCCTGGAACCAGGGTGCGCGTTGAAGGGATCCACGACTGGCCTGGTTCCACGTGAAACGACGGAGCCGTCGTCCGGGCCCAGGCAGCCGCCGCACCACGAAGTCGCGCGGCTCGCTGCCGCCGTTCGCGCCGGCCTCCGGGCCGCAGTTGGGACAGGGGCGCGGCACGGCAACCACCGAGATTGCCACTCGGGAGCAGGAGGGAACCGTGGTGACGTCACCGCGGGACCAGGGTCGGAAACGGTCGCATCGCCGCTCCCCGCAGGAGCGGAACGGACGACAACGCCACCTGGAAGGCGCGGGAATGACAGGGGGACCACCTGGGTCATCTCACGGGGGCGCGGGACGGCCCAGGGCGGCTCAGACCTGGCCGACCGGGAATGGGCGGGAAGCCAATTGGCCGCCACCTCACGACGGCCAGGTGAGCGAGGACCGGGTCCCTGGGGCGTGGCCAGCGGCACCATCGGGCAAGAGCGGGGGCCGGTGTCCACAGGCGGCTCCGCCGTCTCCGCCCGCTTGCCCCCTCTCTCCGCCTGCGCTCGCCCGCGCCAGGGATCGCTCGCTCGGCCCAGTTCCACGTGAACGAAGAGATCCAGGGAACGACTCCGAGCATTCCAACGCCGAATCGCCCGCATCTGCCTGCCAGGCATCCGCACAGAGCCACACTCCCCGGGTCGGGACCGCAGGAACGACTTCAGGAGGGTGATGGGTTCGAGCCGGGCGAAGAGCGCCTCGCCGGTACGTGCGACGTGGCGTGCCCAGCTGTCCTCGCTGTGGCGTGCCGCTTCTGCCCGCTGAGAAGCCTGCTGAGCGAACACCGGGCCACAAGCTGTGGACGGAGACCGCCCCGCCACCGACAAGGCGACCCAGGACGCCCCCACGGACTGCGGCCCTGGCACGGCGACGGCAGTCACTCGGCGGAACCGGCACCACAGGTGACGGCACCCGAACCGCCGTCAGGGGGCCCAGGCTGTTCGGGCTACCCGCCGGCTCTGCCAGTGCGTTTCACGTGAAACCGCCGCGCTCCCGGCGACCCTGCCCCCGCAACAGCCCGGCCGCCGGGATGCCCGGGCGCGGGGGCGGGGACGGGGGCGGGGCGGGAGCTCACGACCTCGTTCAGGAGGGAAGCTCCGAGAAGCAGACCGGCCGCGCCCCTGAAGGGACGCGGCCGGTGCCGACAACGGACAGGGAGGCTCAGCCCTCGGGCTCCTCCTGCTCGACACCGATGATGCCGACGATCCGTTCCAGGTCGTCGACCGTGGCGAACTCGATGGTGATCTTGCCCTTGCTCCGGCCGATGTCCACCTTCACGCGGGTGTCGAACCGGTCGGAGAGGCGGTCGGCCAGGTCGGTCAGCGCCGGGGCGTGCGCCTTGGTCCGGCGCTTGGCCGGAGTCTTCGCCGGCCCCTCGCTGAGCGCCAGCGCCACGATCTCCTCGGTCGCCCGGACCGACAGCCCCTCGGCGACGATGCGGAGGGCGAGCTGTTCCTGCGCCTCCGGCTCTTCGAGGCTCAGCAGCGCCCGGGCGTGCCCGGCGGAGAGCACGCCGGCCGCCACCCGGCGCTGCACCTGAGCCGGCAGGTTCAGCAGTCGGATGGTGTTGGAGATCTGCGGCCGGCTCCGGCCGATGCGTCGCGCCAACTCCTCGTGGGTCGCCCCGAACTCCTCCAGCAGCTGCTGGTACGCGGCGGCCTCTTCCAACGGGTTCAGGTTGGCCCGATGGATGTTCTCCAGGAGCGCGTCCCGGAGCATCGCGTCGTCCTTGGTGTCCCGCACGATCGCCGGGATGTTCTCCCGACCCACCGCCTGGGCGGCCCGCCACCGGCGCTCACCCATCACCAGTTCGTACTTCTCGCCGTCGAGCTGGCGTACGACGATCGGTTGGAGGAAGCCCACCTCCTGGATGGAGGTCTTCAGCTCCTCCAGGGCCTCCTCGTCGAAGACCTGCCGGGGCTGCTTCGGGTTGGGCAGGATCGCGTCGACCGGGATCTCGGCGAAGCGGGCACCCGGTACCGGGCTCAGCTCCGGCTCCGGCTCGACCGACACCGCCGTCACCGGCGGGGCCACGGCGGGTGTCTCCACCGTCGGATGCGCGTGGTCGTCCTCGGCCGGCGAGACAACGCTCGTCGGCGCCTCCGGCACCGGGCCGGTCGGGATGAGCGCCCCGAGCCCTCGACCCAGACCGCCACGGGGACGGTTCTTCATGCGACGCCTCCCAGCGACTTGTCCGCACTACGCATTCCGGCTCACCGGCTCCTTGACGCCGCGCTCGGCGATTTCCAGGGCAGCCTCGAAGTAGCTCGTGGCACCTCGTGATCCGGGATCGTAGGTCATCACGGACTGGCCGTAGCTGGGTGCCTCGGAGACGCGGACGTTGCGCGGAATGACCGCCTGGAGGACCTTGTCGCCGAAGTGGTTCCGGACGTCCTGCTCGACCGCGTCGGCGAGCCGGGTGCGCCGGTCGTACATGGTGAGCAGGATCGTGGAGACCTCGAGCGCCGGATTCAGGTGCTGGCGGACCAGGTTGATGTTGTTGATCAGCTGGTTCAGCCCCTCCAGCGCGTAGTACTCGCACTGGATGGGGATCAGCACCTCCTGCGCGGCCACCAACGCGTTGACCGTCAGGAGGCCGAGCGAGGGCGGGCAGTCGATGAAGACGTAGTCGAAGTGCCCCGGGTAGGCGGCGATGGCCCGGGCCAGCCGGGACTCGCGGGCGACCACTGACACCAACTCGATCTCCGCGCCGGCCAGGTCGATGGTGGCGGGCACGCACCAGAGGTTGGGGATGCCCTCGACCTCCTGCGCCACCTCCTCCAGCGGCACGCTGTTGATCAGGCAGTCGTAGACGTCCGGCACCCCGGTGTGGTGCGGGACGTTCAGCCCGGTGGAGGCGTTGCCCTGCGGGTCTAGGTCGACCACGAGCACCCGGTTGCCGTGCAGGGCCAGCGCCACTGCCAGGTTCACCGTGGTCGTGGTCTTGCCCACGCCGCCCTTCTGGTTGGCGACGGACATCACCCGGGTCCGTTCCGGACGGGGCATGCTCACCTCGCCACTCGGATTAAGGATCTGCACGGCGCGCATCGCCTCCATAGCCAACGGTGGGTCATCCTCTTCGCGCGTCGGGGTTTCACGTGAAACGTACGTGGGGCCGGTCGGGTCGACGGCCGAGGCCCCTGGGGCGGGGCTCGGCTTGTCGGCGCGCACCGGTTCCCGGGGTAGAGCGTCGGGCACCGCGTTCGGCTGCGGCTGTTGCGGGACGGGCGGCGGAACGTTGCCCCCGGCCCCCGGCTCGAATCGCGAGGCTGCCCCGGAGTTGCGGCGGGTGGGACCCGAGCGGTCCGCGGGCAGGTTGGCTGGTCGAGCGACGGCGTCGAGGGGCGGGAGCGGAGAGTACGACTCGGGGCCGGGACGCGCGGCACCCACCGCCGGTGGGTCACGGTGCACGACGGGCTCGCAGTCCGGGGCACGGGTCGTGGTCGGTTCCGACTGGTCGCCGGGCGCCCGGAACCGGGGCTCGGTTTCACGTGAAACGCCGTCCGCGCCGGGGGTCAGGCCCTCGGGGCGGATCAATCGTGGATCGTCGTACCTGTCGTCGTCATGCACCTGTCATCCCTGCCCGCTCCGGATGGTCGGTCCGCACCCGTCAACTGGTCGCACGCGCGCTCACACCGCGGAGGCGTACGGCCCGGCGGGAGCGGTCGGGAACCGCCCGCCCCACACTATCGACGCGCGGCCAGCCTACGGGGGACGGGCACGGCGGGTCCATCTCCGTTCTCGTCGCGTCCGACACCCGGCGTGGCCGGTGGGAGGCGGTCAGCGAGCCTGCTTCCGGCCGCCGCGCGACCGCTTCGGCGCCTTCTTGACCGACGGCGGTCGCACCACCCGCTCCCGTACGACCTCCACCACGGTCGCTGGCGGGTCGATGAGCCCCTCGCCGCAGAGGTGCACGCTCGGCTCACCGCCACCGAGCCGGGTGACCACCCCGGCGTGTTCGGCGATCTCCTCGGCGGCCGAGGAGCCCTTCAGCGCGAGGAGCCGACCTCTGGGCACCGCGAGGGGGAGGCACCAGGTGGCCAGCCGGTCCAGCGGCGCGACCGCCCGGGCGGTGACGACGTCCGCGCTGAACGGGCCGGTCCCGGTCTCCCCGGAAGCCGCCTCGTCGGCCCGGCCCCGGAACACCCGGACCGTCCTGGCCAGGCCGAGGTGCTGTACCGCCTCGATCAGGAACGAGGTGCGCCGGGCGAGCGGCTCGACCAGGGTCACCGTGAGGTCGGGTCGGGCGATCGCCAGGACCAGGCCGGGCAGGCCGGCACCGGACCCGACGTCGATGACCGTGGCGCCCTCCGGGATCCGCTCGGCGACCGCCGCGCAGTTGAGCAGGTGCCGGTCCCAGATCCGCGGCGCCTCCCGCGGACCGATCAGGCCGCGGACCACGCCGTCGGTGGCGAGGAGTTCCGCGTACGCGGCGGCGAGGTCGAGCCGGTCACCGAAGAGCGCCTGCGCCGCCGGCGCCAGCGCGGGCGGCAGGGCGGCGTCCTCGGGTGAGGGAAGCAGGCGGACAGGGGACGGCCCGGGCGGCGTGCCACCCGGGCCGGATTCGGCAGCCGCCGTGGTGTCGTCGTGTGTCACCAGGTCAGTCCGCCGGCCGGACGATGATGCGCCGGTTCGGCTCGACACCCTCGGACTCGCTCTCGACGCCGCTCATGGCGTTGACCACGTCGTGCACGCACTTGCGCTCGAAGGCGGACATCGGCTCCAGCCGGACCGGCTCGCCGTGCTCCTTGACCTTCTCCACCGCGTTCTTGGCCACCGCGGCCAGCTCCTTGCGCCGGGTGGCCCGGTAGCCGCCGACGTCGAGCAGCAGCCGGCTCGGCGCGCCGGTCTGGCGGAACACCGCCAGCCGGGCCAGCTCCTGGAGCGCCTCCAGGGTGGCGCCCCGCTGACCGACGAGGTTCTGCAACCGACCGCCGACCACCTCGACGACCGGACGGCCGCCGGAGACCAGCTCGTCGATGTCCCCGTCGTAATCGAGGATGTCGAGCAGGCCCTCGATGTAGTCCGCGGCGATCTCGCTCTGCGCGAAGAGCTCGCCCTCGCCGGCGGCCTTCTTCTCCTTGCCGGTCGACTCGGTGTCCTTCTCCTCGGCCTCGTCCTCGCCGTCGACGGCGGAGGTCGGCAGGTTCTCCTCGTCGAGGGACGGTTCCGCGCTGGGGATGCTGGTCTCGGTCACGGTGTCATCTCCGTACTCGCTCGGCCGGACCGTCGGGTCCGCTGGTTTCCCGGGGCGCCGGCGGGAGAAAGCCGGTGCCCACGGGCACGTCTGTACGGGCAGTTTCGCCCGTGACCGCGCCTGGCGCGGCAGTTCCGGCCCGGCGCCGACCGTACGGCGGCTGCGCAGTGCCGGAAGGCCGCCGCCGGGGGTCCCGACGGCGGCCCGGTGGTCAGCCCTGCCGCTTGGCGGGCCGGCCCTTCTTCGGGTTGACCGGCTTCGCACCCGGCTTCGGCCCGGCGACCTTCGGCGCGACGGGCTTGGCCGGCACCTGCGCGGCCGGCTTGGCGCGGTTGAGGAAGCCGCCGGTCTTCGCCGGCTGCACCGGGTTGCGGGGCGCGCCGCTGCCGGCCTTGGTGTTGGTCACCAGGGGCGGGAACTTGCGCAGCACCCACTGCTGCTGGCCGAGGGTGAAGAGGTTGTTGACGACCCAGTAGATGATCACACCGATCGGGAAGATCGCGCCGGAGATCAGCAGCGACAGGGGGATGCCGTAGAGCATCAGTCGCTGCACCATCCGCTGCTGCGGGTCCTCCGCCCAGCCGGTCTTGAGGATCATCTGACGGCTGGTCAGGTAGGTGGTGCCCATCATGACCAGCACCAGGATGCCGGCGATGACCTTGACCGTGGTGCCGTTGGCGCCGAGGCGGGCCAACTCGTCGGCGGTGGAGCCGAACTTGCCGGCGATCGGCGCGGTGAAGATCTTGGCGGCGGAGGCGCTCTCGAACTGGTCGGCGGTCCAGCCGTAGAGGGTCTTGCTCTCCTTGGCCGGGTCGAGCCGGCGGAGCACGTGGAAGAGGCCGAGGAAGACGGGGATCTGGAGGAACATCGGAAGGCAGCCCATCAGCGGGTTGGCCTTTTCCTTCCGGTAGAGCTCCATCATCTCCTTCTGGAGCGTCTCCCGGTCACCCTTGTGCTTCTCCTGCAGCTCCTTGACCTTGGGCTGGAGCGCCTGCATCGCGCGCTGCGACTTGATCTGCTTGACGAAGACCGGAAACAGGATCACCCGGACGGTGACCACCAGGAAGATGATGGCCAGGATCCAGGCCCAGTTCGTGCCGATGACCGCGTCGACCGGCACGCCGATGGCGTCCCAGGCCGAGTGCCAGGTCAGCAGGATCCACGAGATCGCGTAGTAGATCCAGTCGAGACTAAAATCCACTCTCAGGCTCCAGTCACATCGGCACGGCGGCGACCGCCCGGCTCCGGCACCGGGTCATGTCCACCAGGGTGGAAGGGGTGGCAGCGCAACAACCGCCCGACCGTCAGGCCGGCTCCCCGGAGCGCGCCGTGCCGGGCCACCGCCTCCAGGGCGTACGCACTGCACGACGGGTAGAACCGACAGCGGGCCGGCAGCGCCGGGCTTATCCAACGACGGTACGCGATGATGGGGCCACTCAGCACCCGGGCACCCGGGCTCGTCGGCCGTGGCGCGGCAGGTCCGCCGCTCACCGGGACCGCCGCCCCCGGGGCGCCCGCGCGGCCGCGATGGCCGCGTCCAGGTCGGCCCCCAACCGGGGGTACGCCGCCTCGGCCGCGGCGGGCAGGGCGCGTACCACCAGGGTGCTCCCCTCCGGCAGCTCGGCCAGGCGCTCACGGACCAGGTGCCGCAGCCGCCGCCGGACCTTGTTACGGACCACGGCGGGGCCGACGGCCTTGGACACGACGAAGCCGGCGCGGGTCGGCGTGGAGATCGTCTCCGTGCCGCTGACCCGCGCCGGCTCCGGCGAGGTTGTCGCGGTGGACTCGGGGCTCGCCGGCAGGGTCAGGTGGACGACGACCGCGCCACGACCGGCGCGTCGACCACCCCGGACCGCTGCGGCGAAGTCGTTACTGCGCCGCAGTCGCTGTGCGGCCGTCAGCACGACTGCCCACGTCCCCGGACCGGACCGGTCGGCCTCAGGCCGACAGGCGGGCGCGGCCCTTGGAGCGGCGGGTCGCGAGGATGGCACGGCCGGCACGGGTGCGCATGCGCAGCCGGAAGCCGTGGGTCTTCGCGCGCCGGCGGTTGTTCGGCTGGTAGGTGCGCTTGCTCACGTCAGGCTCTCCGTTTTCGTGCGCCCGCGGCGCGGGATCGCCGGGGTCGTGTGGTGGTCCGGGCCACCTTCGGCGGCGGCCTCCGATCGGTGCTGCCCGACGGTGCGGATCCTCGGCGAGGCGGGGATGCGACCGCGGACAGCAAGCACCCATCACCCTAGCAGAGGGCCACAGAGCAGCCGCTCCAGCCTACGCAGGGGGGCAATGACCGTCAAACAGGTCATCGACGGTACACGCGGGACCGTGACCCCGACCGAACCGGCGGTTTTCACTGATGCCGACAAGAAGCGCGGAGGGTCGGCGGTTGATGGCGTCGGGTCGTCGCTGTTACCGTGCCCGATTGCGGTCAGCGTCTTCGGTCCGGGTTGTCGCCGGTGGGCAAGACCGGACAGGGCCGTGAATCGTTCGGCACGGTGAACCCGCTTCAGCGCTCCCCCAACCAGGGGGGCAGGTCCGACCCGCGTCCAGCGGGCGGCACAATCGGTCGGTACACACAGGCTGTGGATAACTTGTGGATGCCGGTCGCCGAGTCGCCCGGTGGGTGAGGTACCACCCGCTCGAACGCGGTGGCGGGCCCGGAACGGTCGACTGGATCACAGCGGCGGCCGGGAGCAGAGGCGAGGGGGTGGCACGACGGTGGCCGGTACGACCGACCTGGCCGCGGTGTGGACCGCGGCGACGGACGAACTCGCCGACGAGATCATCTCCGCGCAGCAGCGCGCGTACCTGCGGCTGACCCGGCTGCGGGCGATCGTCGAGGACACCGCTCTGCTCTCCGTCCCGGACGCCTTCACCCGGGACGTGATCGAGTCGCGGCTGCGGCCGGCCATCACCGAGGCGCTCACCCGCCGACTGGGCCGGCCGATACAGGTGGCGGTCACCGTGCGGGTCGCCGAGGACGCCGCCGGCCGTCCCGCCGGCACCGTCTACCGCAGCGGCCCCGAACCCACCCAGGCCGAGTTCGACGTCCCCCGCGACGACTTCCCGGCCCGGGACGACTTTCCGGCCGGACGGGACGACTTCCCCGCCGGACGGCCGGCCTACGACGAGCCGGAGCCGGTGTATCCCGAGCGCCCGGTCGAGTCGGAGCAGGTGGCCATGCCGCCGGGTCGCGACGGACACCGCGGACTCATCCCGGCCAGCCGCACCGGCGGCCAGGACACCCTCTTCGGCGCGGCCTTCGCCGAACCGCTGCGGGTGAGTCCCCCCACACCGGAGCGGCGGGGCTTCGAGGAGCGGGGACGGCTCGACCCGCCGGACACCGGCGCCCGCGGCTTCGAGCCCGCGTACCGTGACCAGGCCCGGCCACCCCGGGACGGGCAGGGTCCGCGCGGGCTGGCCCGCGACGGCGGTACGGACAGCGGTCCCGGACGGACCAACGCCGACCACCGCCCGGGCGGGCGGGACGACCGCCGCCCCGGCGGCGCGGAGAGCGGCGGCAACCGGCTCAACCCGAAGTACATGTTCGAGACGTTCGTCATCGGCTCGTCGAACCGGTTCGCGCACGCGGCGAGCGTCGCGGTGGCCGAGTCGCCGGCGAAGGCGTACAACCCGCTCTTCATCTACGGCAGCTCCGGGCTGGGCAAGACCCACCTGCTGCACGCCATCGGGCACTACGCCACGACGTTGGGCAACGCCCGCTCGGTCCGGTACGTCTCGACCGAGGAGTTCACCAACGACTTCATCAACTCCCTGCGGGACGACAAGACGCAGGCGTTCCAGCGGCGCTACCGCGACGTCGACATCCTCCTGATCGACGACATCCAGTTCCTGGAGAACCGCGAGCGCACCCAGGAGGAGTTCTTCCACACCTTCAACACCCTGCACAACGCCAACAAGCAGATCGTGATCACCTCCGACCGGTCGCCGCGCCAGCTCGCGACGCTGGAGGACCGGATGCGGACCCGGTTCGAGTGGGGGCTGCTGGCCGACATCCAGCCGCCGGACCTGGAGACCCGGATCGCGATCCTGCAGAAGAAGGCGGCGCAGGAGCGGATGTACGCCCCGCCGGACGTGCTGGAGTTCATCGCCTCCCGGGTGTCGAACTCGATCCGGGAGCTGGAGGGGGCGTTGATCCGGGTCACCGCGTTCGCCAGCCTGACCCGGTCGAACGTCGAGCTGTCGCTGGCTGAGGAGGTGCTGCGGGACTTCATGCCCGACGGGGGCGGGCCGGAGATCACCGCGGACCAGATCATGGTCTCCACGGCCGACTACTTCGGGGTGAGCCTGGAGGACCTGCGCGGGCACTCCCGCTCGCGGGTCCTGGTCAACGCCCGTCAGGTCGCCATGTACCTGTGCCGGGAGCTGACCGACCTCTCGCTGCCCCGGATCGGGCAGGCCTTCGGTGGCCGGGACCACACCACGGTCATGCACGCCGACCGGAAGATCCGCCAGCAGATGGCCGAGCGGCGCTCGCTCTACAACCAGATCGCCGAGCTGACCAACCGGATCAAGCAGAACACCTGAGTCGTACGCCACTCCGGCGACGCCGGACCAGGGGCACGCGGACGCCCGGCCGGGATCGGCCGGGCGTTTTCTCTGCCCGCCGGGCGGCGGTCGAGGGCGAGCGGTTGACCCTCGAGTGGGTCGAGGGGCCAGGATCGGCGGCATGTTTGTCCACAGCACGGCCTCGTTGTCCACATCCCCTGTTCCACAGGCGGTGGATAACCACGCAGTGTCCGGGCCCGGTTACCCACAGACTGTGGACAAACCCTGGGGACGAGGCTGTGGACGCCTGGGGACGACGGTGAAGTTGTCCACCGGCGACGGTCTACCTGTGCACGGCCTGTTGAAGGTTCTGGGGACGACGTCGGTCACAGTCGTCGGCGCTGTCCACAGCACTGGGGAGAAACCCGGTGGATTACCCGTGGACAACCGGTGGACAACCGTGGACAACTCTGGGGAGAACCCGGCCTGTGGACCGGCGGGTCGGTTCACCCCCCGGTTCTCCACAGCCAACCCACCGGTGGATAACCTTCCTGAGCTGGGCGAACGCAGGTTCTCCACAGTTTGCACAGGTGCGAAGAAGACGATGAGTTATCTCTTCTAAAAGAATCAAAAACCAATCACCACCGTTGGACTTCCTGTGGATCGGGCCGGACCCTGCCGTCGGCAGTCGCCCGGGCACCTGGATCCACGGGGTCGGGCGCACAGCCGATGCCCACGCGCCCTAAGGTGCGATGGGTACCCGCACGGTCGGGCGGGACGGCAGGCAGCGGTCGGCATGAGAGAGTTGTCGCTGACGTCGACGCGGAGGCATTGATGAAGTTCCGAGTAGAGCGCGACGCGCTCGCCGAAGCGGTGGCCTGGACCGCGAAGAGCCTGCCCAACCGGCCGTCCGTACCGGTCCTCGCCGGGGTGATGCTCCGGGTGACCGACGGCAACCTGCAGGTCTCCGGCTTCGACTACGAGGTCTCCAGCCAGGTGACCGTCGAGGTGCAGGGGGACGCCGACGGCGCCGCCCTCGTCTCCGGCCGCCTGCTCGCCGAGATCACCAAGGCGCTGCCGGCCAAGCCGGTGGACATCGCCGCGGTCGGCGCCCACCTGGAGCTGGTCTGCGGCAGCGCCCGGTTCACCCTGCCCACCATGCCGGTGGAGGACTACCCCAGCCTGCCGGAGATGCCGGAGAGCGCCGGCACGGTCGACGCCGCCGCCTTCGCCGCCGCGGTGGCCCAGGTGGCCGTGGCCGCCGGCCGGGACGAGACCCTGCCGATGATGACCGGCGTCCGCGTCGAGCTCTCCGGTGGCACCCTGGCCATGCTCGCCACCGACCGCTACCGGCTCGCGCTGCGCGAGATGGAGTGGCACCCGGACGACCCCGAGATCAGCATCAACGCCCTGGTGCCGGCGCGCACCCTGAACGACACCGCCAAGGCGCTCGGCCCGCTCGGCGGCCAGGTCACCATGGCGCTCTCGCAGGGCGCGGCCGGCGAGGGCATGATCGGCTTCGCCGGCGGCACCCGCCGCACCACCAGCCGACTGCTGGACGGGGCGAACTACCCGCCGGTGCGCTCGCTCTTCCCGGCCAGCCACAACGCCGAGGCCCGGGTGGCGGTCAGCACGCTGATCGAGGTGGTCAAGCGGGTCGCTCTGGTGGCCGAGCGGACCACCCCGGTGCTGCTCAGCTTCAGCTCCGACGGGCTCGTGGTCGAGGCTGGCGGCACCGAGGAGGCGCGGGCCAGCGAGGCGATGGAGGCCACCTTCACCGGCGAGCCGCTGACCATCGGCTTCAACCCGCAGTACCTGATCGACGGCCTGGCCAACCTGGGCGCCCAGCACGCGCAGCTGGCCTTCGTCGACGCCTTCAAGCCGGCGGTGATTTCCCCTGCCGGCGAGGATGGAGACGTCATCCCCGGGTACCGGTACCTCATCATGCCGATCCGCGTGTCCCGCTGATCGCGCCCAGCACAACCCAGACGCACGGAGGTAGGAGCAAATGCAGCTCGGCCTGGTAGGACTCGGCCGGATGGGCGGCAACATGCGCGAGCGGTTGCGCGCGGCCGGCCACGAGGTGGTCGGCTTCGACCACAACGCGGAGCTGAGCGACGTCGCCAGCCTGTCGGAGCTGGCCGAGAAGCTGGAGTCGCCGCGTGCCGTGTGGGTGATGGTCCCGGCCGGGGTGACCGACGCGACCATCGACGAGCTCGCCGGCGTGCTGGGCGAGGGCGACATCATCATCGACGGCGGCAACTCGCGGTTCAGCGACGACGCGCCCCGGGCCGAGCGGCTCGCCGAGCGCGGCATCGGCTACCTCGACGTGGGTGTCTCCGGCGGCGTCTGGGGCAAGCAGAACGGTTACGGCCTGATGGTCGGCGGCGCGCAGGAGCACGTCGACCGGCTGATGCCGGTCTTCCAGGCGCTCAAGCCGGAGGGCGAGTTCGGCTTCGTGCACGCCGGCCCGGTCGGTGCCGGCCACTACGCCAAGATGGTGCACAACGGCATCGAGTACGGCCTGATGCACGCCTACGCCGAGGGCTACGAGCTGCTGGCCAAGTCCGAGGTCGTGACCAACGTGCCGGGCGTCTTCAAGTCCTGGCGCGAGGGCACCGTGGTCCGCTCCTGGCTGCTCGACCTGCTCGACCGGGCCCTCGACGAGGACCCGGAGCTGGCCGAGCTGAGCGGCTACACCGAGGACACCGGCGAGGGGCGCTGGACCGTCGACGAGGCGGTCCGGCTCGCCGTGCCGCTGAACGTCATCACCGCGTCGCTCTTCGCCCGGTTCGCCTCCCGGCAGGACGACTCTCCCGCGATGAAGGCCGTCGCCGCGCTGCGCCAGCAGTTCGGTGGGCACGCCGTCCGCAAGCGCTGAGCGGTATCCACAACCTGTGTACGTCCGCCGGCTCGAACTGGTCGACTTCCGTTCGTACGAGCGGGTCGGCGTCGACCTGGAGCCGGGGCCGAACGTCCTGATCGGCGCCAACGGCGTCGGCAAGACGAACCTGGTCGAGGCGTTGGGCTACGTGGCGACCCTGGACTCGCACCGGGTCGCCACGGACGCCCCCCTGGTCCGGATGGACGCCACCTCGGCGGTGATCCGCTGCGCGGTGGTCCACGACGGCCGGGAACTCCTGGTCGAGCTGGAGATCGTCCCCGGCAAGGCCAACCGGGCCCGGCTGGGCCGGTCACCGGCGCGGCGGGCCCGGGACGTGCTCGGCGCGCTGCGGCTGGTGCTCTTCGCCCCGGAGGACCTGGAGCTGGTCCGGGGCGATCCCGCCGAGCGCCGCCGCTACCTGGACGACCTGCTGGTCAGCCGGCAGCCCCGGTACGCCGGGGTGCGCGCCGACTACGAGCGGGTGGTCAAGCAGCGCAACGCCCTGCTGCGCACCGCGTACCTGGCCCGCAAGACGGGCGGGACGCGCGGTGGGGACCTCTCCACCCTGGCGGTCTGGGACACCCACCTGGCGCAGCACGGCGCGGAGCTGCTCGCCGGCCGGCTGGAGCTGGTCGCCGCGCTCGCCCCGCACGTGGCGAAGGCGTACGACGCGGTGGCCGCGGGCCGGGGGGCGGCGGGCATCGCGTACCGGCCGTCGGTGGAGCTGACCGAGCCGACCACCGACCGGGCGGCGCTGGCCGAGGCGTTGACCGCCGCGCTGGCCGAAGCCCGGTCGGCGGAGATCGAACGGGGCACCACCCTGGTCGGACCGCACCGCGACGAGCTCACCCTCACCCTCGGCCCACTACCCGCCAAGGGGTACGCCAGCCACGGTGAGTGCTGGTCGTACGCGCTGGCCCTGCGGCTGGCCGGCTACGACCTGCTGCGTGCCGACGGCATCGAGCCGGTGCTGGTGCTGGACGACGTCTTCGCCGAGCTGGACGCGGGCCGGCGGGAGCGGCTGGCCGAGCTGGTCGGCGGGGCCGGCCAGCTCCTGGTCACCTGCGCCGTCGACGACGACGTGCCGGCGACCCTGCGCGGCACCCGCTACGCGGTCGGTGAGGGAACGGTGCGACGTGTCGACTGATCCGGAGCGCGCCGGCGGGACCGGTGAGCCGACGAAGGCGACGGGTGGACCGCGCCGCACCGCCTCGGGCGCGGCGCGCGGTGCGCGTACTCCCAAGGGTGCCGGAACCGGGTCGGAGGCGGACGCCGCCCGCCCGGCCGGCGGCGACGCGGACGGGGGCCGGCGAGCCGGCGCCACCGGACGCGGGCAGACCGGCGCGGACGCCGGGGCCGGGGGCCGGCGAGCCGGCACCACCGGCGGCGGGCAGACCGGTGCGGAGGCGCCGGGCGACGGCGGATCGGCGGCGGGTGACCCGGGCGCGGTGGCCGGGCCGGAGCTGGCCCGGGCCGTGCTGGACGCGGCGAAGGCCCGCCGGGAGTCGGCGGCGAAGAACCGCCGCCGGAGCGTGGTCGGCGGGGACGGCGGCGGTGAGCGGCGGTTGCGCGGCTACTCCGGGCCGGGCCCCGACCCGCGCGACCCGCAGCCGCTCGGCGTGGTGCTGGAGCGGTTGATGAAGGCGCGCGGCTGGCAGCAGCCGGCCGCCGAGGCGACCGTCTTCGGCGCCTGGGAGAAGGTCGTCGGCGCGGAGATCGCCCAGCACAGCCGGCCGGTGAAGCTGGAGGACGGCGAGCTGACGGTGGAGGCGCGCTCCACCGCCTGGGCGACCCAGCTCCGGCTGCTCGCGGCGTCGCTGCTCAAGCGGATCGCCGGCGAGGTGGGCCACAACGTGGTGCGCAAGCTGCACATCCACGGGCCGGCGGCGCCGTCGTGGTCGCGGGGCCCGCGCCGGGTCCGTGGCCGGGGGCCGCGGGACACCTACGGCTGAGCGGGGCTCAGCGCCCGGCGCGTCGGGCCTCGCGGGCGGCGCGCTTGCGTTCCCGCTGCTCGCGGCTCCACTGCTTGCGCCGCTCCAGGTCCTGCTTCCACAGCTCGCGGGCCTGCGTCGACCCGCCCTGCACGGCGCCCTGCACCCCCTCGGCGGGGCCGGCGAGGTACTTGTAGGCCCAGGCCCAGAGCCGGCCGCCTTCACCCGGTGCCTTCGCGGCCTTCCCGTCCTCGCTCATGCCTGCCCGACCTCTCCGTCGCCACCGCGAACACTTTGTGCCCCAACAATTGGTACACCAAACGTTGCTACGATGACAATGGCGATGAGGAGGTCGACCGTGCCCGACCAGCTCGACGGGGATCCGCTGGCTTTGGAGCAGCAGGTGTGCTTCGCGCTCTCGGTCGCCGCGCGCGGCGTCGTCTCCGTCTACCGGCCGCTGCTGGAGCCGATGGGCCTGACCCATCCGCAGTACCTGGTCATGCTCGCCCTGTGGCAGCACGCGCCGCTCTCCGTGCGGGAGCTGAGCCGGCTGCTCCAGCTCGACCCCGGCACGCTGTCGCCGCTGCTGAAGCGCCTGGAGGCCGCCGGTCACGTACGGCGGGAGCGCGACCCCTCCGACGAGCGGAGCCTGGCCGTCACGCTCACCGCCGGCGGCGCGGCGCTACGCGACCGCGCGGAGCGGATCCCGCCGGCCATCGTCGAACGGCTCGGACTGCCGATCGAGGATCTGCGGCGCCTGCACACCGTGCTGACCGAGGTGATCGCCGCGACCAACCGGGCCGGGGCTCCCGGGCCGGGCGCACCGTCCTGATCCGGCCGGCGGGCCCGGGCCCGGGACGACCCGGTCAGGCGTCGGCGTAGACCGCGAAGCCGCGGTCGGCGCAGCGCCGGTAGAAGGCGGCGAGCACGCCCAGCTCGGCGCAGGTGAAGTCCCACTGCGGCGGGTCGCCGTCCTCGTCGCGCAGCCGGTCCAGCCGGCTGTCCAACCAGCGCAGCTGCTGCTCGGCCAGCCGGCCGTCGGCCAGCAGCGAGCGGAGCACCTCGCTGACCGACTCGAAGGTCACCGCCTCGCCGTGCGGCCGGTGCTGGACGACGAACTTCTCCACCCCGCCGGCGACCCAGGCGCAACCGTCCGGGTCGATCACCGGGTCCTCGTCCTCGGCGGCCGCCTCCGTGGCGTAGAGCACATTCTCCAGCCCGAGGATCAGGTCGACCAGCTCGGTGTAGGCGGTGGCCCGGACCGTGCCCGTCTTGGCGATGTGTTCGGCGAGCGCCGCGGTCGGCGCGGAAATCTGCGGAATGTCCACGATCTCGCCGAAATCGACGAACTCGGCCGGCGCGACCGGATCGTAGAAGCGGCCGGTCCGCGGCCAGTGCACCGCGACGTTGTCCAGCCCCATCTGGCGTCACCCCTTGTGAGCACGTGTCGGATCGATCGGGTCGATCGTCCCGGTAATGGATGGAAAAGATCAAGACCAACACCGCTGGCGCCGCAAAGCTACGGTACGGCCGGTTCGCGCGCGACCCCTGGCCGCCCACCGTCCGGCCCGATCCGGGGGCGGCAGCCGCCCCCGAACCCCCCGTGGCGTGTAGGGGGAGTCGCGGGCAGCGCGATTCGGCCGGCTACGGAGGTCTCAGACGCCTCGCAGGGGTGCCGAGTGGCGGTTCTGTCGTTCGCGCACAGTAAGATTGACGCAGAGACGAAGACTCGACACCGAACGACGGACACGGGCCCCCGGGGCCCTTGATCATTGTTCACGTCGGGTTGAGCCGATCGCGATCCGCGGGCAACCGCGGCGACCGGCGTACGCGATCCGTGACCTGGAGTTCCCGGGGCCGGTCCGTGCGCGCCGACGTCGCGTCCTGTCCGCCGAACCCGCGCCCCCGCGCCTCGGCGCGGTCGGTGCGAGAAAGTGGCCGAGGGTGGCAGCGCAGGACAAGCAGGAGTACGGCGCCGAGTCGATCACCGTTCTGGAAGGGCTGGAGGCGGTTCGCAAGCGGCCCGGCATGTACATCGGGTCGACGGGCGAACGTGGTCTGCACCACCTCGTGTGGGAGGTCGTGGACAACGCCGTGGACGAGGCGCTGGCCGGCTACTGCGACACCATCGACGTGGTGCTGCTGGCCGACGGCGGGGTCCGGGTCACCGACAACGGCCGTGGCTTCCCGGTCGACCTCCACCCCAAGCTGAAGAAGCCGGGTGTCGAGGTCGCCCTCACCGTGCTGCACGCGGGCGGCAAGTTCGACGGCAAGGCGTACGCGGTCTCCGGCGGTCTGCACGGCGTCGGCGTCTCGGTGGTGAACGCCCTCTCCACGAAGATGGCGGTGGAGATCCACAAGTCCGGCTTCGTCTGGCGGCAGCAGTACGCCAACTCCAAGCCGTCGCCGCTGGAGAAGGGCGAGACCACCGACCGGACCGGCTCGGCGGTCTCCTTCTGGCCCGACGCCGACGTCTTCGAGACCGTCGACTTCGACTTCCAGACCATCTACCGGCGCCTCCAGGAGATGGCCTTCCTCAACCGCGGTCTCACCATCCACCTCCTCGACGAGCGGGTCGCCGAGGAGGAGGACGGCCGGCAGCGCGAGGTCACCTTCTGCTACAAGGGCGGCATCGCCGACTTCGTCCGGCACCTCAACGCCTCCAAGAACCCGATCCACAAGACGGTGGTCGAGTTCGGGGCCGAGGAGGAGGGCATGTCGGTCGAGATCGCGATGCAGTGGAACGAGTCGTACGGCGAGTCGGTCTACACCTTCGCGAACACGATCAACACGCACGAGGGCGGCACCCACGAGGAGGGCTTCCGGTCCGCGCTGACCAGCGTGGTGAACCGCTACGGCACCGACAAGAAGCTGCTCAAGGGCGACGAAAAGCTCTCCGGCGAGGACATCCGCGAGGGCCTGGCCGCGATCATCTCGGTCAAGCTGGCCAACCCGCAGTTCGAGGGGCAGACGAAGACCAAGCTCGGCAACACGCCGGTCAAGAGCTTCGTGCAGCGGGTCTGCAACGAGTGGCTGGTCGACTGGTTCGACCGCAACCCGGCCGAGGCCAAGACCATCATCACCAAGGCGTCCCAGGCGGCCCGGGCCCGCATCGCCGCGCAGCAGGCGCGCAAGCTGGCCCGGCGCAAGTCGCTGCTGGAGTCCGGCTCGATGCCGGGCAAGCTGGCCGACTGCCAGTCCACCGACCCGCGCGAGTCCGAGGTCTTCATCGTCGAGGGCGACTCGGCCGGTGGCTCGGCCAAGCAGGGGCGCGACCCGCGGACCCAGGCGATCCTGCCGATCCGCGGCAAGATCCTCAACGTGGAGAAGGCCCGGATCGACCGGGTGCTGAAGAACAACGAGGTCCAGGCGCTGATCACCGCGCTGGGCACCGGCATCCACGACGACTTCGACATGGAGAAGCTGCGGTACCACAAGGTGGTGCTGATGGCCGACGCCGACGTCGACGGCCAGCACATCCAGACGCTGCTGCTCACCCTGCTCTTCCGCTTCATGCGGCCCCTGGTCGAGCTGGGGCACGTCTACCTGGCCGCCCCGCCGCTCTACAAGATCAAGTGGAACAAGAAGGGCGACGACGCGCAGTACGCGTACTCGGACCGCGAGCGGGACGGGCTGATCGCGCTGCGCCAGCAGAAGAAGCCCAACGCCCGGCCGGACGACATCCAGCGGTTCAAGGGCCTCGGCGAGATGAACTACCCCGAGCTGTGGGAGACCACGATGAACCCGGCCACCCGTACGCTGCGCCAGGTCACGCTCGACGACGCCGCGACCGCCGACGAGCTGTTCAGCGTGCTGATGGGTGAGGACGTCGAGGCGCGCCGTTCGTTCATCCAGCGCAACGCCAAGGACGTGCGGTTCCTCGACATCTGACGGTGCCGGACGGGTCGGCCGGGCAGTCCCCGGCCGACCCGTCGGTCCACAGAGTTATCCACAGCTTGGCCGGTTTCCACAGCCGTTATCCACAGCACGAAAACGACTCTGAGTCTGATAAGGGTTAACAGTGACCGATACTCCCGAGTCCATCCCGAACGAGCCGGAGATCCCGGAGACAACCGTCGCGGCCGTCGTGCAGCACGACCGGATCGAGCCGGTGGGCCTCGAGGTCGAGATGCAGCGCTCGTACCTCGACTACGCGATGAGCGTCATCGTCGGGCGGGCCCTGCCGGACGTCCGGGACGGGCTCAAGCCGGTCCACCGCAAGATCCTCTACGCCATGTTCGACTCGGGTTACCGGCCGGACCGCGGCTACGTGAAGTGCTCCCGCGTCGTCGGCGACGTGATGGGCCAGTTCCACCCGCACGGCGACTCGGCGATCTACGACGCGCTGGTCCGGATGGCGCAGCCCTGGTCGCTGCGGTACCCGCTGGTCGACGGCAACGGCAACTTCGGCTCGCCGGGCAACGACCCGGCCGCCGCCATGCGGTACACCGAGTGCAAGCTCGACCCGCTGGCCATGGAGATGCTGCGGGACATCGACGAGGACACCGTCGACCTCCAGGACAACTACGACGGCCGGGCCAAGGAGCCCACCATCCTGCCGTCGCGGATCCCCAACCTGCTGGTCAACGGCTCCGAGGGCATCGCGGTCGGCATGGCCACCAAGATCCCCCCGCACAACCTGCGCGAGATCGGCGCGGCGGTGCAGTGGTGCCTGGAGCACCCGGAGGCGGACGAGGCGACCACCCTCGAAGCGCTGCTGGAGATCGTCAAGGGCCCCGACTTCCCCACCTACGGCCTGATCGTCGGCCAGGCCGCCATCCAGGACGCGTACCGGACCGGGCGCGGCTCGATCCGGATGCGCGCGGTGGTCGAGGTCGAGGAGGACAAGCGCGGCCGTCCCTGCCTGGTGGTCAGCGAGCTGCCCTACCAGGTGAACCCGGACAACCTCGCCGAGCGGATCGCCGAGCTGATCAAGGAGGGCAAGCTCGCCGGCATCGCCGACATCCGCGACGAGTCCTCCGGGCGTACCGGCATGCGGATCGTGCTCGTGCTGAAGCGCGACGCGGTCGCCAAGGTGGTGCTGAACAACCTCTACAAGCACACCCAGCTCCAGGAGACCTTCGGCGCCAACATGCTGGCCCTGGTCGACGGGGTGCCGCGCACGCTGAACCTGGCCCAGTTCATCCGCTACTACGTCGAGCACCAGATCGACGTGATCCGCCGGCGGACCGCGTTCCGGCTGCGCAAGGCCGAGGAGCGGGCGCACATCCTGCGCGGCCTGGCCAAGGCGCTGGACGCCCTCGACGAGGTGATCGCGCTGATCCGGCGCTCGCCCACCGTCGACGACGCCCGCCAGGGCCTGATCCGGCTGCTGGAGATCGACGAGATCCAGGCGACCGCGATCCTGGACATGCAGCTGCGTCGCCTGGCCGCCCTGGAGCGGCAGCGGATCATCGACGACCTCACCAAGCTCGAGATCGAGATCGCCGACCTCAAGGACATCCTCGCCAAGCCCGAGCGGCAGCGGCGGATCGTCTCGGAGGAGCTCGGCGAGATCGTCGCGAAGTGGGGCGACGACCGGCGTACGAAGATCGTGCCGTTCGACGGCGAGGTCTCGATGGAGGACCTGATCGCCCGCGAGGACGTGGTGGTCACCATCACCCGCACCGGGTACGCCAAGCGCACCAAGGTCGACCTGTACCGCTCCCAGCGGCGCGGCGGCAAGGGCGTCAGCGGTGCGACCCTGCGGCAGGACGACATCGTCAGCCACTTTTTCGTATGCTCCACACACGACTGGATCCTGTTCTTCACCAACAAGGGCCGCGTCTACCGGGCCAAGGCGTACGAGTTGCCGGAAGCCAGTAGGGTGGCCAAGGGCCAGCACGTGGCCAACCTGCTCGCCTTCCTGCCGGACGAGCAGATCGCTCAGATCATCGAAATCCCGAACTACCAGGTGGCGCCCTACCTGGTACTCGCCACGAAGAACGGCCTGGTGAAGAAGACTCGGCTCGAGGAGTTCGACTCCAACCGCTCCGGTGGCATCATCGCGATCAACCTGCGTGATGAGGACGAGCTGGTCGGAGCTGCCCTCGTCGCGCCCTCGGACGACCTGCTGATGGTCTCCAAGAAGGCGCAGGCGATCCGGTTCAACGCCAGCGACGAGGCGCTGCGCCCGATGGGTCGGGCGACCACGGGCGTGATCGGCATGCGCTTCACCGACGACGACGTCCTGCTCGCCATGGAGGTGGTCCGGGAGGGCATGGACGTGCTGGTGGCAACGAACGGGGGATACGCGAAACGTACCCCGATCGAGGAATACCCGGTGCAGGGCCGGGGAGGTAAGGGCGTGCTGACTGCGAAGATCACCGAACGACGCGGTGGTCTGGTCGGCGCTGTCGTGATCGACCCGGACGACGAGCTGTTCGCCATCACCAGCAACGGCGGTGTCATCCGGACTCCGGTGAAGCCTGTACGCCGTACGCGTGACCGGAACACAATGGGGGTCAAGCTGATGGACCTCCCGGACGGCGTGACTATCGTGGCGATTGCTCGCAATGCCGACGAGCCTGACGAACAGGACTAGTTGAATGACGGAGACACAGGCGAAGTCGGGGAACACGGGGACCTCGGCCAACCCGGTCGACGAGGAGGCCGCCAAGGGCGGCACAACCGCGGCCGGTCGCGCTGCCGTGGGCCGGGCGACCGTCCCCGCCGACGCGCCTGCCCCGAAGTTCACCCGGGCCCCCGGAATGGCACCGCCACCGGACAAGCCCGGCGACGACTCGGGGACGAGTAGCGAGCAGGCCCCCACATCAGGGACCGACGCGCCCAGCTCCGCCACCGTGCCGGTGGTCACCTCGGCCAAGTCGAGCAACACGACCCAGCCGATCAGGGCCGGGGTCGCCACGTCCCCGGCCACCACCGGCACCCAGCCGAAGGTGACCGGGGGCGCCAAGCCGTCGCCGGACGGTGCCCGTCAGGCGTCCACCGGCCGTCCCGCCAACGGTGGCGGCCTGCCGCCGGGCATCGGCGGCGCGGCCGCCGTCGGGGCCGCCCGGGTCGGTGACGCGGTACGCGCCGCGCGTACCTCGGTCAGCTCGGCCGCGTCCCGCGGGCCGCGCCGGGCCCGGCTGAACCTCAAGCGGATCGACCCCTGGTCGGTGATGAAGTTCGCCTTCGCCGTCTCCGTGGTGCTCTTCATCGTCGTGGTCGTCGCCACCTCGGTGCTTTACCTGGCCCTCGACGCCATGGGGGTCTTCCAGAGCGTCAACGACAGCCTGACCGACCTGGTCAACGCCGGCGGTGGGCAGAGCGCCAGCGGCTTCCAGATCACCGCCAAGGGTGTGATCCTCAGCTCGGCGCTGATCGGCCTGGTCAACGTCGTGCTGTTCACCGCGCTCGCCACGCTCGGCGCGTTCGTCTACAACGTCTGCGCCGACCTGGTCGGCGGGATCGAGCTGACCCTCGCCGAGCGCGACTGATCCTGAGCCACACCGACGCCGGGGCCGCCGCGAACGCGGTAGCCCCGGCGTCGCCGCGTCCGGCCCCGGTCCTCGGGTGGGCGACGCTCCCCGTTTGCGGTGTGTCGCGGTGTCAGCTCGTCGGGACACCCCGACACGCCGCAAGCCGGGGGGCGATCTCGGCGCGAGGCCCCGGGGGAAAGCGGTCGCCGATGTGCGGCCGCTCCGGGTACGGTCACAGAGGGCGCGAGCGCCGCGGCCACCCCCGATTTGGGGCCGGACGAGGCGATGGGTTAACCTTGCTCGTCGCCACGCGGGGCTATAGCTCAGTCGGTTAGAGCGCAGAGCTGATAACTCTGAGGTCGCTGGTTCGATTCCAGCTAGCCCCACCGCACATCGTTCCGACGGCACGTCGAGCGCGAGGGGTCTCCCATGGTCAAGAAGCTCCTGTTCCTCGTCGGCATCGTCGGCGTCGCCGCCGTCGTGGCCAAGAAGGTCAAGGCTTCCAACGACGAGCGCGCCCTGTGGCACGAGGCCACCACCGCGCCCGACCTGCGCTGACGCTTGTTCCTGGCGGCAATGGCCGCCAATGGGGGCCCTAGCTCAACTGGCAGAGCACTGCCTTTGCAAGGCAGGGGTTAGGGGTTCGAGTCCCCTGGGCTCCACCAGCACTTTCACCGGTTGATCTCGGGTACGAGTACAGCCATTCGTACAGCCAAGCGGTCACGTCGTACCTTCCTGGCCGAGCACCCGATCGATGGCCGAGGCAGCGTGACGAGCCCGCGCCGGCAGGACGTGCCCGTAAGTGTCGGCCGTCATCCGGATCGTGGAGTGCCCGAGCAGCTCCATCACCGTGCGCAGCTCCTCACCCTGGTCGAGCAGGAACGTGGCGAACGCGTGCCGCAGTTCGTGCAGATGCAGCCAGTCCAGCCCGGCTATCGCGCGGAGCTGCTCGAAGCGCCGGTTGACGTTCCGCGGCTCCATCGCGGTGCCAATGGTGCTGGCGAAAACCAGACCCAGATCCGACCACACCTCACCGGCGGCGAGCCGTTCCTTGGCCTGGCGCACCCGCTGTGCCTCCAACGCCCGGACAGCCAGCACCGACAGCGGCAGCGGACGGGTCGACCGGTGCGTCTTCGGTGGCACGAACACCAACCCGCGATCCGTTCGCTGGAGCGTCTGCCGAACGAACAGCGCCCGTCCCGGCAGGTCGACATCCGACCAGCGGAGGCCCAACAGCTCAGCCCGCCGGAGCCCGGTCGCCAGCGCCAGGACGAACAGCGATTCCAGCCGGTCACCGGTCAGCACCGACAGCAGCGTCTTGGCTTCCTCGGGAGTGAGGGCGCGCCGCTCGGCCGAGAGCCGGCGGCTTGGCCGCTTTGGCGACGTTGCGCGGGACCGGGTCCATCCGCTCAGCATCGGCCAGGGCGACGCGCAGCACGGCGTGCACCGTGATGATGCTGGCCGGCGCGAGTTTGCCCCGTAGCCCGGTGAGGAACCGCTGTACGTCCCGAGGCGTCAGGCGATCGAGCTTCACCCGGCCGAGGCCCGGCACGAGGTGCTTACCCACGGCCAGGCGGTAGCGGACCAGCGTTGATGGCCGGGTGCCGTCGTGTGCCTTCACGTCCCGCAACCACTCGGTCAACCACGCTTCTAAGGTCCGAGGCTGCGCGGTGAGGTCGACGCCGCGCTGGAATTGGCGCCGCAGCTCGTCACGCTTCCGGACCGCCTCAGCCTCGCACTTGGCGTAGACGTACTTCCGCTTCCGCTTCCCCTCGATCCAACCGAGGTCGACCACCGCAGCCCACACGCCCGGCCGCTGCTCATACACCGAGCCCTCACCATGAGAGCGCCGACGCCGGCCCGTCATGCTGCGAACTCCTCATCCGTCGCCAAGAATTCATCAAGGCGGCCCGCAAGCGGGCCGCGCCGGCCCGGCCCCGGCCTGCTGGCGACCTCCGGCCGGCATCGGCCGGACCGGCCGGCCACGCTTGGGAACGACACGATCAGAAGGCCTCGGGGCTCTGCCCCGAACCCCGGCCCTCCTCAGAGATCGGCCGGGAGCGGATCACCTCGCCGGGCACCACAAGGGCTACCAGCCTCCCGGGACGGGGCCAAGGTCGTTCGTCCGGTAGGGCGCTCCACCTTGGCCCCGTCCCGGGAGGCTGGACGGTCTACGACTGCCCGACGAGGAGATCCGCCGTGAGGCAGTCAGTTGGCTAAGGCCTGCCGCAGTATTTGCGAGCCAGATGACCGAAGGTCGTGGCTCCAGGCGTGATAGAGCAATGCAGGATCCCGATCGTCGGCACGGCCCACGACGAAAGCTCGCCGCTGACCTTCGTCCCACCGTTGGGTGCCGGGCAGGACACGGTGAAGCTCGCTTTGATCCTTTCCAATCCTGAGAAGGCCACGATCCGGCCGGCCTGCTTGTTCTCCAGCAGCGTCGCCTTGGCAAGAGCAGCCTCGTCCTCAGGCGGTGGAGCCAGTTCGACTGGCACCTGACGAGCCTCACGGAGCGACTCGACCAGGGTGGCGAGCCAATCCGCGGAAGACAGAGACGAGTCGGGAACCTGCGGCTTGATCGGACCTTCGGAATGCACCAGCATTGTCCTGCTCGCCGCGTCACCGTCTCGGACGAAGACGTTGGTGAGGGTCTTGGCCCGCGACACGTTCGACCACGTCAGCTTCGCCTCTGCGGGCGTACAGGTCCTACGGGCACTGACTGTGACTGCCGACGGGGCAGCATGGTTGTGACCACCGCTCGGTGTGGGGGCGGGTGAGGAGCCGCAGGCGGCGACCAAGGCGAGGGCCGCCGATGCCGCGAGGCACTGAAGCGCACGCATGCCGGCTGCTCGGCGGTTGGCCACGCCGACCTTCACGACCCACCCCGTGACCGGCGCTTGTCGGCGTCTTGGATCGCATGCCGAACAGCCAGACGGATCAGCCAGTAGAGGACGAACAGGCTTAGCGCGTAGAAGAGAACGACTGCGATCGACTGTTCCATGATCGTGAACCATAGGGGTCTGCTGTCGGTGCCGCTACAGCCACTCGTGCAGTCAAGACCACGCGCTGACGCCGACGATCCCCGACAACGACAGATAGGCTGAGCAGGGGCGCGGCGGCCTGGCCAGCCATCTGCGATCTTCTGCTAATCCCAAGGCCGCAGGCCCGAATCGTGCCCGCATCCTCCGAGCCGGTGCAGGCACTGGGCGGCGTCAAGGTCAGCGGCCGTCGGATGCAGGCGCAGGCGTCTGCCCTGGCTGCCTGCGTAGGGCGGCTGTTGCGACGTGCGGAGGGAGGTGTTTAGCTCGGCCGGTGAGATCCGATTTCGAGGACTGGGCACGCGGGACGTTTTCACGGTGGAACGCAGTCACCATTGCTTCCACCATCCTCGGCCTTCTCCTGTTCGGCTTGGGGCTCATGCTCTCAGATAGGTAGGACCGCTATGCCATCCACGTGCCAGTAGCCGGTACCTAGGAGGGTCACCAGGGGGGCACGAACGGTCACGCGCTTCCTGCCATTCCCAGGCCACCAGGTCCTTGCTGGCCGTGATCTTTGACCTTCCAAACTGGAGGTGCCCGACCAGACCGGTTGGCCTGTCACTAGCGGTCATACTTACCGGGTGGCGACCGCGGACCTGACGTATGGCGGCGTCGTGCCGGCGCTGATCGAGGTCGTCCCCGAGCTGCGCGACGCCTTGAACGAGCACATCCGGGACAACGACGAGATCCTCCAGCATGTCTTTTTCGGCTGTGACGTGGTGCCCTTCGTCTTGGACGCATGGAAGCACGGGAGAGCCGGCGTTCTTGCTCGATGCCTCGGGTTCCTGGATGCCGCTATGGCCAGCCCCAGTACGCGGGAGCTCGTGGCGGTGTCCTTCGTTGAAGCCGTCGGGCCCTGGGATTCGACGATGGCCGACTTCATCGCGATCTGGCCGCAGGCTCTCGCCGAGGAAGCCGCCGCACAGGTTGGATAACGGCAGTACAGCCATCCGTACAGCCAAGCCGGCTGACGACCGGCGGGGCAAGGCGACACCGGCCGACGCGACGTGCAGATCAGCGACCGTGAACGACGCAGACCGACAGGGCGCCTGATCTTTGCAAGGCAGGGGTTAGGGGTTCGAGTCCCCTGGGCTCCACCAGCACTTTCCTTGGTTGATCTCGGTGTCGAGTACGGGCCATTCGTACAGCCAAGCGGTCACGCCGTCCTCTCCTCGCCCAGCATCCGCCGGCCGCCGCGGAGCTGCTCGAAGCGCCGGTTGACGTACTGCGGATCACCTCGCCGGGCACCACGGAGGTTGGACGGTCCGACAACTGCCCGACGAGTAGATCCGCTTGAACGGCTACAGCCACTTCATGTCAATGTTCCCGGAGTAGACCCGCGCAACTCGATAGTCGGGGCGTCCGAACAGCTCCGCTTCGCCGTTGTAGATCGCGATGAGCGAGCTTGCTCCGTGCCACCAGGCGTCGACAATGCCGGCAGTCTCTGCAACGGGTTGCATACCGGAGAGGTCAAGGTCGGCAACCGCGTCGCCAGAGATCGTGGTAACCGTCTCTGCGATGTGCTCTGCCGAGTGGGCGAGCGCCAGCGACTCGATCCAGCCTTCGATTCGGGCGTGCAGTGGCACCCAGCTATCCATCGCGATGCCGAAGTTTCCGTCAGGCCCGATTAGGAAGGAGTACGGCAGCGCCGTCCGTTGCGGTCCTGCCTCGAACCGCCACCCTGGGTCGGGGAAGTCGCTCTCCCACTCCGGTGTATCGGCGCACAGTATTCGCGGCCCGCCGTCGTAGCTGAGCGATGGAGGTAGGGCGAGCCCGCCCCAGCAAGCCTGATGGCTTACCGCACGATCAACGACTTCCGACGGAATGCCGTTGGCCTCCCACTGCTGGCGCCAGTCACTGACCGAGGGCACGTCGAGCCAAACTCCATGGACCGCGACGAAGCGGCGAGCCCGAGCACTGAGGCTGGACGGTGCGTCACGGAAGTGTCGCCTCACGAGGGCAGCCTATTCGATCATCCTTGCGTCCTCGGCTGTAGCGCTGGGGTCATGGATCAGCCGCACACTGACCTGATTGAGCGCGAACACGAATACAAGATCGAAGAGCAACTCCAGAAAGCTCGCCCGCTGCCAGCCGGCTTTCTCGCGTCGGAGCCGCTCACCGCCCGGCTCACCCATCCGCCGTCAGCCCGGCGCAGGGTCCCAACATGGCCACGGCGTCTTCTCTCGTATCAGCGATCACTCCATTCATACGAGCCAGGGATGTGGGAAGCAGCACTCGGCGGAGTCGTAGCGCAGGCGGCAGAGTGCGATGGTGTGCAGGGCGTGGTTGGCGCTCCGGGTTGTCGCCGACGGTGGTGAGCAGCTGGCGGCGACATCGGGGCCACACCAAACAGGGTTCCTCTGATCGCTGAGGGGGACCGCGCGCGAGAGTCACCGCGGCGCTGGTGGACGCTCGCGGTCGGTGGGCAGTCGGCGAGCCAGCTCACGGCGCAGCACGTCGCGGCCCGGAGTCAGGTGGGCGAGCGGTACCAGGATCTCGTGGGGTCGGCTCTGCCCGTGCCCCGCCCACTGCCAGCGCTTCAGTGGGGGCCGGGTCCGGTCGGGGTCGACCGGCTCGATCACGAGGAACGCCGCCAACACCCCGTGGATCTCGGCGCGGGCGATGTTCGACCAGGCGATGGTCACGGTGATGTCGTCCGGACCGGACACCTCCACGTGATCGCCGGTGAGCCGCAGGGGCAGCCGGGCCTGGTATCCGGAGTCCGGCGGGCGGGCCACCCGCCGGGAGACCTCGAGGATCGCGAAGCACAGCAGCCCCAGCCAGAGCCCATCCCACCACTGCCGGCCCCGGACCAGGTTGAACGCGACAGACGCTCCCACGACGAGGAGCAGCCCGATGACCATGAAGGCGGTCCGGTGACGTGCCGAGGCTCTGAACTCGATGGTGGGTGGCCCTTCGGCGGCGGTCACCGGAATTTTCTGCCCGCCCGATCCGAGCGCCAAACCGTGGCCGGGCCCGGCCGGCGGCCGGAGGAAGCGGGCACCGGCGGCAGCGGGTGGCTGGCACACTTCCCCGAATGACACGACCTCCTGGGACCGGCGGCAGCGTGCCCGCCGACGAGGACGCGATGAGCGGCGAGGCGGCCCGCCGCGCGCTGGCCGAGGCGTGCCCCGGCATCCGGGTCGCGGACGTCCGGCGGCTCGACGCCGGCTACACCAGCCGGCAGTGGGTCGCCGACACGGACGAGGGTCCGCTGCTGGTGAAGACACCGGTACGGGACACCGACCCCGAGCACCTGCGGCGGCTCGTCGCCACCACCCGTCGGGCCGCCGAGGGTGGCGTCCCCGTGGTGCGGTTCCGCGCCTTCGTGCCCCGGAGCGCCGCCTTCGCGGCGCCGCTGCTGGTGCAGGAGTACCAGCACGGTACACCCGCCAACGACGCGTGGGAGGCGATGGACGTCGCCCGGCGTCTGAGGTTCGCCGGTGAGCTGGGCGAACTCGTGGGCCGCGTCCACTCCTGCGCCGGGCCGTGGTTCGGTGACGTGCTCGGCGCCGAGAAGTACCCGGACGTCCGGACTTTCCTGCACGCCCTCGTCGACTCCCAGCTGGTCCGGGCGCCGGCGGACATCACCTCGGTCGGCCGCGACGGCCTGTCCCGGGCGATCCACCGCGCCATCGACGCCGTGCCCCCGGACGGGACGCCGTCGTTGACCCACGGCGACCTGTGGCGCCAGAACATGATCCTCCGCGACGGGCGGATCGCCTGCCTGCTCGATTTCGAACACGGTCGCTACGCGGACCCGTTCCTGGACTTCGGCAAGCTCGACGAGCACATCTTCGACGAGTTCCCCGAGGGGCGGGCGGTGTTCCTCAAGGCCTACCACGAGGTGTGCCCGCTGCCGGACGACTGGGAGTCCCGGGTCCGGCTCGGTCACGCCGTCCACGCCCTGTCGATGAGCGTCTACTTCCTGCGCTGGACCCCGAAGTGGGCGCCGCGGTACGTGCGCGAGCTGGACGAGTGGCTGACCACCGGCGGGAGGTCCGGGGGATCCCACTGACCGGGGGCAGGCTAGCGTCGGAGCGTGAGCACCGGAAAACCCCGCATTCTGCCCGCCGACAGTGGCATCGCCGAAGCCGCCGCCGTCCTGCGCGCCGGTGGGCTGGTCGCGTTCCCCACCGAGACCGTCTACGGGCTCGGCGCGAACGCCCTGGACGCGCGGGCCGCCGCTCGGATCTTCGAGGCCAAGGCCCGGCCCAGCTTCGACCCGCTGATCAGTCACCTGGCCGACGCCGCCGACCTGGAGAAGCTGGTCGGGCCGGTGCCCCCGGCGGTCGCCGCGCTGGCCGAGCGGTTCTGGCCGGGCCCGCTCACCCTGCTCGTGGAGCGGCCCGCCGACATCCCGCCGATCGTCACCTCCGGCCTGGACACCATGGCGGTACGGGTGCCCGACGAGCCGTCCGCGCGGGCGCTGATCCGGGCCGCCGGGGTGCCGGTCGCCGCCCCCAGCGCCAACCGGTTCGGTCAGCTCAGCCCGACCCGCGCTGAGCACGTGGTGCAGGGGCTCGGCGCGGCGGTCGACGTGGTGCTCGACGGCGGGCCGACCCGGTGCGGGATCGAGTCGACCATCGTGGACGCCCGAGGCCCGCAGCCGGTGGTGCTGCGGCTCGGCGCGCTCGCCCTGGAGGAACTGATCGCGGTGGTCGGGCCGGTGCACGTACGGCCGGGCAGCTCGGGGCAGCCGGTGGCGCCGGGGACGCTGGCGGCGCACTACGCCCCGCGTACCCCGTTGCGGGTGGTGGCCGGCGCGGTGCCGGCGCCCGACGACGGCGCCCGGCGCGGCTTCCTGGCCTTCCGGGAGCGGCCGGCGGACGGCTACGCGGCGGTCGAGGTGCTCTCGCCCGCCGGTGAGGTGACGGAGGCGGCCGCCCGGCTCTTCGACGCGCTGCACCGGCTCGACGCCGCCGGGGTGACCGAGATCCTCGCCGAGGCGGTGCCGGACGTGGGCGTGGGGCGGGCAATCAACGACCGGCTGCGCCGCGCCGCGGCCACCTGGGAGCCGGCCGGCTGAACTCCCGCGGGTCGGACAGGGCGACGCCCGGTGGGCGAGAATGACGGCCCGGACGACGCGAGGGGATCGGATGAGGCATCCGTCGGAACGGCCGCTGCTGCCCGGCCTGATGCTGCTCTCGCTCTGCCTGGCCGGCCTGTCGTCGACCGCCGGCGCGGGGTTCGCGGTCGTCGTGTTCCTGGCGATCTTCCTGGTCTTCTTCGGCGTCTGGTGGCTCGGTTGGCTGTTGCGGGGCCACGAGCTCTGGCGGGAGGAGCGGCGTCGCCGGAATTGAACGGCATGGGTCGACGGGCCGGGGGTAGGGATTTCAGAACGACAACCCCCGGAAAGCGAGGTGTCACCATGCCGACCGCACGCGACATCATGACCAGCGACGTGACCTGTGTCCGTGAGCAGGACGACCTGCGGGCCGCGGCCCGACGGATGGCCGAACTGGGCGTCGGTGCGCTGCCGATCTGCGGCGACGACAACCGACTCAAGGGGATGCTCACCGACCGCGACATCGTGGTGAAGGTCCTGGCCGAGGGGAAGGACCCGGCGAAGGTGACCGCCGGTGAGCTGGCCCAGGGCGAGGCCGTCACCATCGGCGCGGACGACGACGCCGCCGAGATCCTGCGCACGATGGGTCAGCACAAGGTGCGCCGGCTGCCGGTCATCGACGGGCACGAACTCGTCGGGATCGTGGCCGTGGCCGACGTGGCCCGGTCGTTGCCCGAGCGCCCGGTGGGCGACCTCATCGAGGCCATCTCCGAGCGGGCCTGACCGACCGGCACCGACGATCGCCGCCCACCGGCTCCGGCCGGCCGGCGGCGATCGGCGTACGCGGGCGCTCAGCCGGTCAGCGGCACGGTTTCGCCGCGTGCGATGGTGCGGACCGTCGACACCAGCCCGCGCCGGCGGGCCTCCTCGACGAAGTGCCGCAGCGGTGACCGGAACACCGGGTAGTCGTCGTAGTGGATCGGCACGGTGAGCTTCGGCCGGATCAGCTCGACCAGGTCGGCGCCCTGCTTCGCGTCCATGGTGAGCAGGATCCCGGCGATCCGGGTGCCGCCCAGGTGGATCAGCATCGCGTCGATGTCGGGGTAGCGCCGGGGGATCTCGGCGAGCTGTGGCCGGCGCAGCGTGTCACCGGTGACGTAGAGCCGGAACCGGCGTTCCCCGTCGTGCTCCAGGTCGACCATGGTCCCCATCACGTCGGGCAGGAGCCGGTCCAGTGCCCCCGGCCCGTGCTGCCCGGGCAGCGCGGTCAGCCGCAGCGTGGTGCCGTCGCGGCGCAGTTCCCGGGACTGCCAGGTGGCCAGTCCCTCGGCGGCGTCGAAGCCCCAGCGGCGCAGCTTGCGCCCGGCGGACGGGGTGGTGACGATGGGCAGCCCGTGGTCGAGTTCGCGGCGGGCCACCCGGTCGAAGTGGTCGCCGTGCAGGTGGGACAGGACCACCGCGTCCAGGGTGGGCAGTTGCGCGATCGTCAGCGCCGGGTCCGTCCGCCGCCGCGACCACAGCCCCTTGCCCAGGTACGCCCGCTGCCCCCGGTGCAGGAAGTTCGGATCGGTCAGCAGGGTGAACCCGCCGATCCGCAGCACCGTCGTCGCGGTGCCGACGAACGTCACCTCAGGTCGATCCGTCATGCTCCGTCCCTACCCCTCGTGCGCCGGCTGAACCGGACGGCGGGGGGAAGCGTTCGACCAGTCGGGTCAGCGCGCCGTTGGCGACGGTCGCGCCGAGCGCCGAACCGGCCGCGATGCTCCAGCCGACCGGGCCGAGCGGGGTGCAACCGAAGAAGTGGCTCACCACGGGGGTCTGCACCACCGTGACGAGCACGCCGAGCGACACCGCGCTGCAGGCGAGCACCATCGGGCTGGTGCCGCCGGCCAGCACGGTCTGGCCGAGCTGGGTGCCGACCAGCGACACCAGCGCCACCGTGCCGGCCCGGCGTTCCCGGCCGGTGTAGCGGGCCAGCGTCCAGCCGGCCGTCGCGCCGAGCGTGGTGGCGGCGGCGCGCAGGCCGATCTCCCGGGTCAACGTCCCGCCGAGCGAGGTGTCCGGCCCCTCCCGGAGCAGGTCGTCGGCGTGGCCGGCGGCGGGCGGTCGGATCGCGATGGCCATCGCCGGGGCCAGGTCGGTGAGGAGGTTGACCAGGAGGAGTTGCCGTCCGGTGAGCGCGGAGCGGCCGGTGGCGGCGGCGGTCAGCACGCTGAACGCGATCTCGCCCAGGTTGCCGCCGACCAGGATGCTCAGCGCGTGGCGGACCGACGACCACATGGCCCGCCCCTCCACCAGGGTGGCGATGATGGTCTCCAGCCGGTCGTCGGTGACGACCAGGTCGGCGGCGGCCCGGGCGGCCGGGGTGCCCCGCTGGCCGAGCGCGATGCCCACGTCGGCCAGCCGGATCGCCGGCGCGTCGTTGGCGCCGTCGCCGGTCATCGCGACCGTCCGGCCGCACTTCTGCAACGCCTGGATGATCCGTACCTTGTGCGTCGGCGTGCAGCGGGCCACCACGTCGGTGCGGGAGAGCCGCTGGCCGAGCGCCTCGTCGTCGAGCTTGTCCAGCTCGGCGCCGGTCGCCACCCGCTGGTCGTCGTCGTCCGCGCTGATCACCGAGGCGATCGCCTCGGCGGTGGCCGGATGGTCCCCGGTGATCATGATGGTGTGCACGCCGGCCTGCCGGATCCGGCGCACGGCGGGGGCGGCGCTCTCGCGTACCCCGTCGGCGAGGGCGAGGAAGCCGACGAAGACCATGTCGTGCACCTGGTCGTCGGTGATCGCCTCGGCGTCCACCGCGCACTCGGCGACGGCGAGGATCCGGTGCCCCGCCCCGGCCCGGTCGGCGAGCATCGCGTGCAGTCCGCTGCGCCCCTCGTCGTCCAGCGGTTCGTCCCGGCCGCCGTGGGTACGCCAGGCGCTGCACCGGGGCAGCACCGTCTCGGGTGCGCCCTTCACGCTGAGCAGCAGCCGGTCCCCGCTCCGCCCGATGGTGGCGTGGTAGCCGCGGGACGGTTCGAACGGCAGGCCCCCCACCGCCGTCCAGCCGTCCGCGCCGGTCCACTCCACCACCCCGGCGTCCCGGGCGCCGCGGCGGACCGCCCGGTCGGTGTGCTGCGGCAACTGCTCCGGGTCGTCGGCTTTCGGGGTGGCCCGCAGCGCGGCGCCGAGGATCAGCCGCAGCGTCTCGTCGAGCTCCGCCACCGGGGCGTACCCGCCGTCGTTGCCGACCCCGGCGAGCAGCAGCCTGCCCTCGGTGAGGGTGCCGGTCTTGTCGAAGCAGAGCACGTCCACCCGGCCCAGCGCCTCGATGGTGCGCGGGTTGCGGACCAGCGCGCCGCGCTCGGCCAGTCGCCGGGCCGCCGCCAGCTGCGCGGCGCTGACCAGGAACGGCAGCCCCTCCGGCACCGACGCCACGGCCAGGTTCGCGGCGGTCGCCGCCGTCTGGGCCAGCGGTACGCCCCGCAGCAGCCCCGCACCCGCCACCGCGATCGCCGAGCTGGCCGCCAGCGGCACCGCCGCGCTGGTCAGCTTGCCGAGGCGGACCTCCACGCCACTGGCCGGCGGAGCCTGTCGGGCCAGGGCGAGGCTGCGACCCGACTCGGTGTCGGCGCCGGTCGCCACCACCACGGCGGTGCCGTGCCCGGCGGCGACGGTGGTGCCCTCGTAGAGCATCGAGCGGCGGTCGGCGACGGCGGCGGCCACCACCGGCTCGGCGGTCTTGCGCACCGGCAGCGACTCCCCGGTCAGCGACGACTCGTCGGCCTCCAGTCCGTCGGCGGTCAACACCCGGCAGTCGGCCGGCAGCGCGTCCCCCGTCCCGAGGACGACCACGTCGCCAGGGACCAGGTCCTCGGCGACGAGCACCTGTTCGGTGCCGTCGCGGCGCACCCGGGCGGTGACCGCGGAGCGGGACAGCAACTCGGCCAGGGACCGTTCGGTGGTGCGCTGGTGCACCGCACCGAGCAACGCCGACCCGCCCACCACCCCGCCGACCAGGGCGGCGTCGACCAGCGACCCGAACGCCGCGGAGAGCACCGCCCCGGCGGCCAGCACCGGGGTGAGCGGGTTGGACAGCTCGTCGACGAAGGCCCGGAGCAGCCCGCCCGGTCCGGGCGCGGCGCCCGGACCGGCACCGTGCCGGCGGCGCGCCTCGGCGTCGGTCAGCCCGTCCGGGGTGGTGTCGAGCTGCCGCAGCACGGTCGGCACCGGCATCAGGTGCCAGGCGGTGGTGGTCGGCGCGGGCGCCCCGTCCGGGTCCGGCAGCCGGCGCGCCCGCCACACCCCGTGCGCGAACGCCACCGCCGCCGCGCCGTTCACCGCCGACAACGTCCGCCCGGGCAACTGCTCGCGCTCGGCGGTGAACGCGCCGAGCGCGCCGAGCCCGGTGCCGGCCATGGCGAGCCGGATGTTCTGCCCGGTCATCCGCCGGGCCACCCCGGCCGCCTCGATGACCAGCGCCGGTACGCGCAGGTCGGCGCCGACCAGCAGGTGCGCGCCCCAGGGCGGCAGGTCGTCCGGGTCGGCGACGCCGAGGCCGCAGTCGGACGCGGCGAGGGCCCGGCGGTCCCCGGAGACCACCAGCACCACGGCGCCTCCCTGCTGCAACCCGCGGATCGTGTCGGTCAGCCGGTCACCGCCGGCCAGGACGCTGTCGGTGAAGTCGTACCGGCGCGGGTCGTCACCGGCCACCACCAGCCGCAGGCCGGCCCGCCGGGCGGCGGTGGGCAGCGCGTCGGCTCCCGGCGCGGGTTCGGACTCCACCCGGACGACCGCGGCGAGGGTGCCGTCGTGGGCGAGGCCGAGGAGCAGCCCGCCGCCGTCGCGCAGCCGGCGGCTGTCCGCGGTGTCATCGGGGTCCTCGGCGGTCGGCCCGTCCAACGGCGCGAGTCGCCAGCCGTCCGACTCCCGCGCCCCGTCCGGGTCGGCCGGGTCGAAGAGGGCGAACGCGCGGCCGGACACCTCACCGATGTCCGCCCCGGCCAGCGGGGCGAGGTCGGCCAGCACGCCCCGCCCAGAGCCGAGGACGGCGGCGTCCAGCACCACGGTGTCGATCCGGTCGAGTCGGCGCAGCACCGTGCGGTCCATCGCGATCACCCCGCGTCGGGCCAGCATCCGGCCGAGCTGGGCGGCGTACCCCTCGCGGCCGCTGCCGGGGGCCTTGGGCAGCGAGGAGAGCCCCAGCGCGGCGGCCCGCTTGCCGCCGACGACCGGGAAGGCCGCCGCGCCGGCCGCCGCGCCGGCGGCCAGCGCCCAACTGGAGTACCGCTCGACCGGGCCGTCCGGCACGGGGCGGGGCCGCTCGGTCGTCGGTGCCCGGGCGACGGCCCGCTCCGGGTCGCCGGTCAGCCGCGGCTCGGCGCGGGTCCAGGCGGAGAGCTGGGCCCGGGCCTCGCTCCACTGCACGATCCGCTGGACGCCGTCGAGGACGATGCCCGTCCAACCACCGGTGAGGCCCTGCACGACCGCCTCGGCGAGCGGGAAGATCACCTCGGCGCGCGGGTCGGCGCGCAGCAGCCTCCGGTCGGCGAGGGCGTGCAGCTTCGGGTGCATGTCGATGGCGCCGAGCAGGCCGGCGACCTCGCCCGGGACGGGGGTGAGGGGGAGGATCCGGGTGGCCGCCGAGATCGTCAGGCCGAGCGCGTCCGAGGCGAGCGCGCCGAGCGTGCGGGGCGTGCGGGGCCCCTCCTCGGGCGGGTGCGGCGGTGGGATCTCCGGGTCGGGCTCGTGCGGGCAGACCCGCTCGGTGCGGGCGATCGTGGCGATCAGGTCGCGCAGCTGGGGCTTCGGCTCCTCGACGGCCACCACCACCCGGCCGGACGGGGCGTTCACCCGGGCCCAGGCCACCCCGGGCATCCCCTCCAGCGCCGCCTCGACCTGCCGGGCGAGCAGGTCGCCGCCGTCCTGGCAGACGCCGTGCACCTCGATGTGGTGTCGCCCGGGCCGGGACCAGACCCGGCGCCGGGTCAGCCCGACCACGCGGGCCAGCCGGGACGCGGCCGTGCCGACCGTACGGGAGGCGTCGGCGACCAGCGGCGGCACCGGCGGCAGCACGCGGCCGGCGACCCGGCCCAGCGTCGTCATCGAGGGGTACGGCCGGGCTGCCGGCCCCGCTTCCCGTCGCCCGTCCCGCTCATGCCGTACGCCATCTCGCCTCCCGCTCTCGTGGGACGGCCTGGCTTCCCGGCGTACCGGTGGTCATGCCCCGTTGGGTGGGAAAGTTTCCGCCGGAGGCGGGCGGCGCGACCGGGTTCACCGTTGACCTCAACCCGGCTTCAGGATGCAGGCTGGGTCCGTGCTCAACGATCTCCCACGGTCGGCCCGATGACCGCCGACCTCGCCCCGGTCACCCCGGCGGCCCGCCTCTACGACCCACGACTGCGCGCGATGACGGTGGGCATCGTCGCGCTGGTCTCCCTCCTCGCGTTCGAGGCGCTGGCGGTCGGCACGGCGATGCCCACGGTCGCCCGGGCGCTGGACGGCCTCGCCCTGTACGCGCTCGCCTTCGGCGGGCCGTTCGCGGTCGGTGTGCTCGCCATGGTGCTCTCCGGCATCTGGTGCGACGCCCGAGGTCCCCGGGCCGCGATGTGGACCGGGGTGGTGCTCTTCGTGGCCGGGCTGCTGCTGGCCGGGAGCGCCACCGCGATGGGCGTGCTGGTCGTCGGTCGGGCGGTGCAGGGTCTCGGCTCCGGGCTGCTCTCCGTCGCGCTGTACGTGGTGGTGGGGCAGGCGTACCCGGAGGAGCTGCGCCGCCGGGTGTTCGCCGCGTTCGCCGCCGCCTGGGTGGTGCCGTCGCTGGTCGGCCCGGCGGTGGCCGGCCTGATCGTCGAGCACCTGGGCTGGCGCTGGGTCTTCCTCGCCGTACCGGTGGTGGCGGTGCCGGCGGCGCTGCTGGTCCAGTCGGGGCTGCGGACGCTCGACGTGCGGGCCGCCGACCGGACGCCGGCCGGGGCGGTGGCCCGGATCGGTTGGGCGGCGGCAGCGGGGGTGAGCGCCGCGCTGCTGCACCACGGGGGGCAGCAGCGTGGCGCGCTCGCCGTACCCCTGGTGGTGCTCGCGCTGGTCGGCCTGGCCTGCTCGGCGCCGCGGCTGCTGCCGCCGGGTTTCCTGCGCGCGGCCCGCGGCCTGCCGACGGTGGTCGGCCTGCGCGGGCTGGCCTCGGCGGCCTTCGTGGGCGCCGAGGTGGTGATCCCGTTGATGCTCTCCCGGGAGCGGGGCTTCTCGCCCACCGCCGCCGGGCTGGTCCTCAGCGTCGGGGCGCTCTCCTGGTCGCTCGGCTCCTGGTTGCAGGGGCAGCTGCCGTCGCCCCGCTCGAGCGCGACGTTCCCGCGCGTCGGGCTGGCCTGCATCACGGCGGGGACGGCGATCGTCGCGGTCACCGTGTCTCCGGCCGTCCCGGTGGCGCTCGGCGTCGCCGGTTGGGCGTTGGCCGGGGCCGGCATGGGGCTGCTCTACCCCTCGCTGTCGGTGCTCACCCTGGCGCTCTCCGCCCCCGGCGAGCAGGGGCGCAACAGCTCGTCGTTGCAGCTGGGCGACTCGCTCCTCGCGGCCACCGCGCTGGCGCTGACGGGTGCCGTGCTCGCCGCCGGAGCGGCGCCCGGACCGGCCGACTACGCCGGCATGCTGGCGGTCGCGGTGGGCTGCGCCCTGCTCGGGACGCTGCTCGCCGGCCGGGTGGCGGCCGCACCCCGCTGATCGCGCCCGCCTCTGGCCGGGATGCGCGCCGAACCACCATGCGTGGATCGTCAGCGAGACCGTCGTCGTCTTCTTCATCCTGGTGACCGTGGTCGAGCTGCTGGCGTGACGGGCCTCGCGTCACGGTCCGCGGGCCGGCGTCGTCCTCAGCGGTGACGACACGACCGAGGAGATGCGATGAGGGTTCTGGTCACCGGCGCCGGCGGCACGTTGGGGCGGGCGGTGCTGCCCCGGCTGCGGGCCGACGGGTTCGCCGTCCGGGCGATGAGCCGCCGGCCCCGGCACGACCCGGCGGCGGAGTGGGTGGTCGCCGATGTCGGCACGGGGGCGGGGCTGGTCGAGGCGGTGGCCGGGGTGGACGCGGTGCTGCACCTGGCGTCCCAGCCGGGCGGGAGTCGGCGTACCCACCAGGTCGACGTGCTCGGCACCCGCCGGCTCGCCGTTGCCGCCGGCCACGCCGGCGTCGCTCACCTGGTGTACGTCTCGATCGTCGGCGTCGACCGGGTGCCGTTCCCGTACTACCGGCACAAGCTCGCGGCGGAGCAGGTGGTGGCGGCCGGGCCGGTGCCGTGGACGGTGCTGCGGGCCACCCAGTTCCCGGTCTTCCTGGACGGGCTGCTCCGTACGGCGAGCCGGCTCGGCCCGGTCGTCGGGGATCCGGCGGTCCTCGCCCAGCCGGTCGACCAGCGGGAGGTCGCGGCCCGGCTCGCGGAACGGCTCACCGCCGGTCCACTGGGCGGAATCGAGGAGTTCGGCGGCCCGCAGGTGCTCCGCTTCGACGAGGCGGTACGCGCCTGGCGAGCGGCCCGCGGCTCGCGCCGGCCGCTGCTGCCGGTGCGGTTCCCGGGGCGGCTCGGGCGGGCGCTGCGCGCGGGCGGGCTGACCACCACCGCCACCCCCACCGGCCGGTTCACCTGGGCCGACCACCTGACCGACACGTACGGGGGAACCGGCGGAAGATGAGACGCTGACCGGTTCATGTTCGCCCTACCGTGGGCCCATGCTGGTCATCATCACCACGGTGCTGCTCTACGTGTGCGGGTTCGTCTTCCTCTACGGCGTGATCCGGCTTGCCGTCCGGCACGGCATGGAGGACCTGGAGGCGCGCCGGCCGCACGCGCTCCGCGCCGCCCGCTCGGCGGCCGAACACGACCAGGCGTTCCTCCGCGAGAACGCCTTCCTCAGCGGCAACTGACCCGGCCCGCTCCTCGTTCGCACCGGGCCGGGGCGTCCGCGCCGCCGGCCGACCCGACCCGCCGCACGGGCTGGATCCGGGTCGGCCGGACGGGACGCGGTACCGCCGACGGGCGGATCGCCGCCATGGGTGCGAGGATCGCAGCCGTGATGGGGACGCTGAAGACCGAGCCCGCCCGTGTCCGACTCGACCTGCTGGCGCCGCCGGTGGCCGCCGCGCTCGCCCAGTGGTCCGACGAGGCGCCGGTGGACGCCGACGACGTGCTGGTCGCCCCGATCGACGCGACGCTCGCCGACACGGCCGCCTTCTGCGAGGCGTACGAGGTGGGGCTCGACGTGTCGGCGAACTGCGTGGTGGTGGCCGGCAAGCGGGAGGGCGAGATTCGCTACGCCGCCTGCGTGGTGCTCGCCACCACCCGCGCCGACGTCAACGGTGTGGTGCGGCGGGCACTGGATGTGCGGAAGGCGAGCTTCGCCCCGATGGCCGACGCGGTCGAGTTGACCGGCATGGAGTACGGCGGGATCACCCCGATCGGACTGCCGGAGTCCTGGCCGATCCTGGTCGACGCGCGGGTGATCGCCACCCCGCACGTGATCATCGGCTCGGGCGTACGGCACAGCAAGATCGCGATCCCGGGCCCGGCGCTCGGTGCGCTGCCCGGGGCCACGGTCGTCGAGGGGCTCGCCCGACCCGCCTAGGTCGTCATGGTCGTCGATGTTGTTGCACGTGAAACATCAGGCGACCGACTCTCGGCGCTCCACCTCGGTCAGCGCGGCGAGCAGCGTCTCGGGCTCCTGCGCGCCGGTGACCGCGTACTTCCCGGCGATCACGAAGGTCGGCACGCTGGTGACGCCGAGCTGGTGGGCGGCGGCCAGGTCGGCGGCCAGCTCACGCCGGCCGGCGTTCGAGTCGAGGTGATCCCGCGCCGCGGCCTCGTCCAGGCCGATCCCGGCGGCGAGCGTGACCAGCGCGTCGCGCGACCCGACGTCCACCCCGTCGGTGAAGTGCGCCCGGTACAGCGCGTCGACCATCTCGGCCGCCCGGCCGTGCTCCTCGGCGAACCGGACCAGCCGGTGCGCGTCGAAGGTGTTGGAGTGCACCGCCCGGTCGAAGTTCAGCTCCAGGCCCACGCCGGCGGCGACCTGCGTCACCTGGGCGAACATCGCCTCGGCCCGCTCCCGGCCGCCGAACTTCGCGGCCAGCGCCTCGACCAGCGGCTCCGGTCGGGCGACCGGCGACGGGTCCAACTGGAACGGTCGGTAGCGGACCGTCACGTCACCGTCGTACGACTCCAGGGCCTGTTCCAGCCGGCGCTTGCCGATGTAGCACCACGGGCACACCACGTCGGCGTAGATCTCGATCTCCATGATCGGAGGCAACCCGCAGGTCAGCCCAGTTGTTCCCGGACCTGGCGCTTGAGCCGGCCGAGGATGGCGGTGCCGCCGCGTACCCGCAACGGGCTGATCGCCTGGGCGAGCCCCATCCGCTGGTAGAGGTCGTCCGGCACGGCCAGCACCTGATCGGCGCTCGCCCCGGCCAGCCCCTCGGCGAGGATGCCGGCGAACGCCCGGGTGGTGGGCGCCTCCGGCGGGCAGTCGAAGAGGGTGCGCACCGTCCGGTCCGGGTCGACCTCGGCGCGCAGGAAGAACGCCGTCTGGCACTCGGGCACCTGCTCCAGGCCCTCCCGGTCCACCCCGGCCGGCAGCGGGGGGATGACGTCGGCGTATTCGAGCAGCATCTCCAGCACCACGTCGCGCGGCGCGTCGGCGAACTCCTCGACGATCTCGGCCAGTCTGGTCGGCATCTCGGGCATCCCGCCAGGCTACCGCCGTCGCGGCGGGGCGCCGGCCGGTCGGGGACGCCGAGGAGGGCCCCTCCGCCACGGCCGGGTCGGGAGGGGCCCCGCGCTCAGCTGTTCGGGACGGCTTCGCTGATGTCGGCGAGCGCCGAGGTGGGATCGAGCTGCATCGCCAGGTCGCCCAGGGAGACGATGCCCACCAGCTTGCGGTCGCTGTCGCAGACCAGCACCCGCCGGATGTTGCGCTCGCGCATCAACGAAACCGCCTCGGCGGCCGTCGAGTGCTGCTCGATCATCACCACCTCCCGGGTGATGATCGAACCGATGGTGGTGTCTTCGGGGTTGGCCCGCTCCGCCACCGCCCGGACCACGATGTCGCGGTCGGTGAGCATGCCGGCGAGGCTGGCGCCGTCGGTCACCACCACGTCGCCGATGTCGGCCTCCTTCATCACCCTGGCCGCCTCGTCCAGGGTGGTCTCCGCCGACAGGTAAACCACCTGCTTCGTCATCACGTCACTGACCCGGTACATGAGAGCCTCCGAAAACACCTCAGTCGATTCCCCAGCCGTACCCCGTGGCGCGACCGCTACACGTCGTGGCCGAGTGCGCCACGCACCTCGTCCACCAGCCGCTCGACCAACCCGTCCAGCGGCAGCTCGGTCCGTTCGCCGGACGCCCGGTCGCGCAGCTCGACGTACCCGTCGGCGAGCCGGCGACCGACCACCACGGCGCGCGGCAGCCCGATCAGCTCCGCGTCGGTGAACTTCACCCCGGCGGAGACGTTCGTGCGGTCGTCCACCAGCACCCGCAGGCCGGCGGCGGAGAGCCGTCCGCCGAGGTCGAGCGCCGCGTCGAGCTGCGGCCCCTTGCCGGCGGCGATCAGGTGTACGTCACACGGCGCGACCGCCGCCGGCCAGCTGAGACCCCGCTCGTCGTGGTGCTGTTCGGCGATCGCGGCGACCGCGCGGGACACGCCGATGCCGTAGCAGCCCATGGTCGGCCGGACCGGCTTGCCGGCGGCGCCCAGCACGTCGACGGCGAACGCGTCGGTGTAGCGGCGACCGAGCTGAAAGATGTGCCCGATCTCGATGCCCCGGCGCATGGTCAGCTCACCCGTGCCGCAGTCCGGGCAGGGGTCGCCGGGGCGTACCTCGGCCGCCTCGATGGTGCCGTCGGGGGTGAAGTCGCGTCCGCAGACCACGTCGGTGGCGTGCCGGCCCGGCTCGTTGGCGCCGGTCAACCAGGAGGTGCCGGTGACCACCCGGGGATCGACCAGGTAGCGGACGCCGAGCTTCGCCATCACCTGCGGACCGAGGTAGCCCCGGACCAGATCCGGGTGGGCCGCCCAGTCGTCGAAGACCGCCACGGTGGCCGGGGCGAGCGCCGCCTCGACCCGCTTCAGGTCCACCTCCCGGTCGCCGGGCAGCCCGATCACCAGCAGCTCGGCGGCCTCGGCGCCCGGCCGCCGTACGGTCAGCACCACGTTCTTCAGGGTGTCCGCGGCGGTCCAGTCGTCCCGCCCGGCGAGCCGGCGGGCGTTGGCCAGCTCCACCAGCGCGGCGATGGTCGGCGTCTCCGGGGTGTCGTGCGCCTCGGCGGCGGGGTGGGCGTCCGGGTCGGCGGCGGCCGGGGCGCGGGTCACCACCGCCTCGGTGTTCGCCGCGTAGTCGCAGGCCGTGCAGCCGACGAAGGTGTCCTCGCCGACCGGCGTGGCGGCCAGGAACTCCTCCGACGCCGAGCCGCCCATCGCGCCCGACGTCGCGTGCACCACCGCGTAGTCCAGCCCCAGCCTGGTGAAGATCTGTTCGTAGGCTGCCCGGTGCCGGTGGTAGGCCGCCTGCAATCCGGTCTCGTCGAGGTCGAAGGAGTAGGCGTCCTTCATCAGGAACTCGCGCCCGCGCAGCACCCCGGCCCGGGGCCGGGCTTCGTCGCGGAACTTCGTCTGGATCTGGAAGATCGTCACCGGGAAGTCCCGGTACGAGGTGAAGACCTCCTTCACCAGCAGCGCGGCCAGCTCCTCGTGGGTCGGGGCGAGCAGATGCTCGGCGCCCTTGCGGTCGGCGAGGGTGAAGAGGAGGTCGCCGTACTCCGTCCACCGCCCACTGGTCCGGTACGGCTCCGCCGGCAGCAGCGCCGGGAAGTGCACCTCCTGGTCACCGATCGCCGTCATCTCCCGCCGGACGATCTCGGTCACCCGGTCCAGCACCAGCTTGCCCAGCGGCAGCCAGGTGTAGCCGCCCGGCGCGGCGCGACGGATGTAGCCGGCGCGGACCAGGAGCCGATGGCTCGGCACCTCCGCGTCCGCCGGGTCCTCGCGCAGGGTCCGCAGCAACAGGGTCGACATGCGTAGCAGCATTCGGGCAGCGTACGGCCGGTGCGGCGGGAGCGGCGATCCATTTCGGCCGGATGCTGGCGGGAATCGGTGTTCCGAACGATTGGATGCGTGAGTCAGCGGCATCCTCGCCGCGTCGCCTCCCGCTGCCCCCGCTGCTCGGTCAGCTCGGCCGCGCTCTCGTCCGGCAGGGAGTGTGCACCGTCGGCCCGGCCCGCGAAGCGGTCGAGTTGCGTGGGATTGCGCAGGCGCCGGGCCTGCGTCTCCACCAACTCCAGCAGGTACGACTGGAGTGACTGGCCGCGCGCCCTGGCCTGCGCGGCCAGAGCGTCCCGTACTTCTTCCGGCACACCACTGATCCGAACGGTAACCATGTACTCACTCTGCTTCCGGCTTCGGGTGAGTGTTGCTGAGATCGCCCGCCGTCCGGCATCGCCCCGCTGGCAGGCGTCCCGTGCTGTGGAGTCAGCGCCGCCTGGCGAAGGCGACGAAGTCCCGCCAGACATGCGAGTCGAAGGTGAGCGCCGGGCCGGCCGGGTCCTTGCTGTCGCGGACGGCGACGACGTCGGGGAGGTTGTCCGCCACCTCGACGCACTCGCTGTTACCGCTGCGGGTGGATTTGCGCCAGGTGGCACCGGTCAGGTCCATGACGTCATCACTTCCTTCATCAGCAGCGTCGACTGGCGCTGAGGTAGCGCCTCACTGCGGACGCTCTCCCATCTCGCGATCAGAGTAGCCACGTCCTGATCCTTGTCGATTGTGGTGCCGCCAAGCTGGTTCTCCAAATAGGCGATCCACCCACCGTCGCTGCCGCGCGCGAGGGAGAACGGACCGGCGAGGCCAACGTGTGTGCTGACGTCTGCCGGAATGACGTGCACACTGACGTGCGGGCACCCGACGCACTCGATGAGGTGTGCGACCTGCTGGGCCATCAAACCGCGGAATCCCTCATCGGCGCGGCGAAGAGCGGTCTCCTCGATGACCGCCACGAGCTTGGGAGGCTGTGCCCGGTTGAGAACGGCCTGTCGGTCCAGCCGGACCGCCACCCGCTTCTCCACGGCGTCGTCGCTCAACATGTCGTCCGCCCGGATGACCGTGCGGGCGTAGTTCTCGGTCTGTAGCAGGCCGGGAATGAGCGTCGGGTGATAGCACCAGAGCTGCTGCGCGTCCCGTTCAGCCTCCAGCCACGGGCGAAACCAGTTCGGCTGACCGTCGCGCTCCGCCAGCTTGAGCAGGGACATCAGCAATCCACCCGTCCCCAGCACCTCGTCGGCCCGCTTGAGGAAGAACCGGTCGAGCGGTCGCTGCCCCAGCTCGACGGCCGACACCTGCGAACCGGAGAAGTGGACCAGCTTCCCGAACTCCTCCTGACTCAGCTCGGCTTTCAGCCGTAGCCGGCGAAGTTGTGCCCGGATCAGCTCCGCGGTCGGCTCACCTTCCACACGTCCTCCACGATCTCCCTGGCGTCTCCACGACGTCGCCGCACCGACGCAACGGCCGACCGGGCCTCACCCTGAGCAGCGTCGATGCCTTCCGACAGTAGTGCCGCCCTCACCACAGTGTCACGTAGCGGGCCTGCTCCCATCCGACGGCGGAGGGGCCCGCTCCACGTCCGAGGGAGGTCGAGATGCGTAACCAGATTCGCCGGGTCCGGCAGTGGCGGGCAGACGGGGGCCACCGGTGATGTGCGGTCAGTTCCCGGTGCCGCGCCTCGGCCCCCACCCCGATCGGCCCCGGGCGTACCCGCCGGGCCGCCGGCCGCACCTGCCGATCCGCCCCCTCTGGGTGTGCCGGGCCTGTGGGCTGCCCTGGCCCTGCGCCGAGGCCCGGCTACTGCTCAAGGTCGAGTACGCCGATCAGCCGGTCGAGCTGGCGATCTATCTCTCCGGGCTCTACCACGAGGCGACCCACGACCTGTTCCGGCTGAACCCGCACGCCGGCCCGACCCCGCGCGAGCCGTTCGCCCGGTTCGTCGCGTGGGGGCCGTACCGCAGGCCGCTGGTCGAACCGGATCGATGATGTCCGCCACGTTGCCCGGCGGGTGGCATCGACGGTCGCCTGGCCGATGACAGACTGGTCGCCGCAGGCAACGAGGGAGCGTGAGGGAGGCGCCGTGCGCTGGCGCAGTTTCGTGGCGGTGGGGGACAGCTTCACCGAGGGCATGGACGACGCGTACCCAAACGGCAGCTACCGCGGCTGGGCCGACCTGGTGGCGACCCGGCTGGCCGCCGAGGCCGGCGCCGATTTCGCGTACGCCAACCTGGCGATCCGCGGCCGGCTCTTCCCCGGTGTGGTGGCCGAACAGGTGCCCGCCGCCCTCGCGATGAAGCCCGACCTGATCAGCTTCGCGGCCGGCGGCAACGACGTGCTGCGCCGCACCTTCGACCCGGACGCCCTGGTCACCCGCTTCGACGACGTGGTGCGGCGGCTGCGCTCCGGTGGCGCCGACGTGATTCTCTTCCGGTTCGCCGACGTGATGGCGCGGCTGCCCGGCCAGCGCCTGGTCGCCCCCCGGATCGAGCTGCTCAACCGGGCCGTCGGGGAGACCGCCGAGCGGCACGGCGCCATCCTGGTCGACCTGTACGCCGACGACACCTTCCTCAACCCGATGCTGTGGAGCACCGACCGGCTGCACCTCTCCGCCGCCGGCCACCGCCGGGTCGCCGGTCAGGTGCTGACCGCGCTCGGCGTGGGCTGCGACGAGGACTGGCTGATGGTGCCGGAGCGTCCGTTGCCGAAACCGTGGCTCACCGCCCGCGCGGACGACCTGCGCTGGGTCGGCCGGCACCTGGCCCCCTGGATCAAGCGCCGGCTGACCGGGCGCTCCTCCGGCGACACCGTGACCGCGAAGCGCCCGATGCTCAGCCCGATCACCGACTGACCGTGCTCACCCTGCACACCGCGCCGCTGCTGCGGACCACCGTCGACGGCCCGGCGACGGAAACCACCGCCGTCGCGGTCCGGGCCGACCGGGTCGTCGCGATCGGCCCGCTGGTCCAGCTCTCCGAGGAGTACGCCGGGGCGCGGGTGCGCCGCTGGCCGGGCACCCTGGGCCCGGGGCGGGTGCACGACGCCCCGCTGCCACCCGCGCCCACGCCCCGCGAGCGGGTGCACGCCCTGCTGCGGCTCGGGGTGACCGCGGTGCTCGCCGAGCATGTCGTCGACCCGGCGCTGCGGTCGGCCGTCGACCGCAGCGACCTGCTGGTGCTGCCCGCCGCCGCCCCGGCGACGCTGGTCGTGGACGGCCGCGCCGATTTGGCGGTCCTCGACGCCGACGGCGGCTGCCTGGTGACCGTGGTCGCCGGCCGGATCGTCCACCGCCGCGCCTGATCCACCGACGAGTCGCGGGCCGGTCCACCACCCCCGTGTGTGGTGGACCGGCCGCGTGCCCCGTGGTGCTCAGGAGATGCGGGTCCACACCCGTTGGGGGCCGGTGCCGACGCCGATGATCCACGCGCCGGGCTGGTGCAACACGACGGTGTCGTCGGGAAGCACCTCGACGCTCATGCTCTCCTCCGACCCACCCCGCAGCGAACCGCGTACCTCGCCGCTGTCGACGTACCCGGCGGGGGTCCAGAAGCCGGCGGTGCCGTAGGCGCCGGTGACTGCGAGGAACCCGGCGTTGACGGCTTCCACCGTGACGGTGTCGTCGGGCAGGCCGATCCGCTCCCGCCACCGGTCACCGTCCAGCGCCCACACCCGCTTGCCGGCTGACCCGCTGTAGTCGGACTGGTCGATGTCGACCGCCCAGGCGTGTGCGCCGTCGGGGGAGACGAGGAGACGGCGGGCACCCGGCACCGTGGGCAGCTTCCGCCAGGTCGCGGCCCGGTCGTCGCTGACCACGACGGTCATCCCGGCACCCTCGCGGACGGTCGCCCAGAGCCGGCCGTCGCCGCTCTCGATGAGCTGCCCGTCCAGGTCCGTTCCCAGGTTCACCGGAGGCTGCGCCGCGACGGTCCCCTGGCCGATGCGGACCAGGTCCGGCCGGGGGCAGCCGCCGTTGCCGGCCGGGCCGGTGCGTGCGTTGGTGCCGGGGCATCGCAGCGAGAAGCCGCTGCGGGTCGCCCAGGCGAGCTGGGTGGTCGACGGCGGTGCGGTCACCGGGTGCTCGGTGAAGGAGGCGCCGCCGTCGGTGGTGACCAGATACCGGGAGTCGACGGCGACGGTCAGCCGCCGGCCGTCCACGACCTCCAGACGCGGGGGGCCGCCCGGGGTGGGCCGGTTCGCCGTGGCGGGCAGCGCGGTCTTCCGCCAGGTCACGCCGCCGTCCTCGGTGCGGGCCAGGGCCCGCCGGCAGTCGGTGAACGCCCTGGCGTCGCAGGTGTCGAAGAGCGCCCAGCCGTGCCGGGAGTCGACGAACCGTAGGTCCCGCACCTCGCCGGTGACACCCGGCACGGCGATCCTCCGCGCGACGGGTGGGCCACCCGGTGACGGGGACGCGGTGGGGCTGGGCGCGGGGGTGGGCGAGGTGCGGTCACCGTCGCGGCCGGCGACCGCGTACACGCCCCCGGGGCCGGCCAGGAGCAGCGCCGCCACGCCGGCCAGCAGGGCGCGCCGGTGACGACGCCGGTCCCGGACCCGGTGCTGGGCGGTGGCCAGGCCGGGCGGGCGGAAGGTCGGCGCGGTCCGCGCCTCGAACTCGGCGAACACGTCGTTCAGGTCGGTCTCACGCACGGTGGGCCTCCTGCCGGTCGGTGAGGTGGCTGGCCAGCGTCGCCCGGCCCCGGGACAGCCAGGACCGGACGGTGCCCTCGGGCGCCCCCAGCTGATCGGCGATCTCGGCGACGCTGAGCTGGGCCAGGTGGTGCAGGACGACGGCCCGGCGCTGGTTGGCGGGCAGGGCGGCCAGCGCGGCGGTCAGCGCCACCCGGTCCGGGCCCGGGCCGGGCACGTGCTCCTCCCGCTGCCGGGCGAGATGGCGGACGGCGGTACGCACCCGGCGCAGCCGGCTGGTCGCCAGGTTCCAGGCGACCCGCCGCACCCAGGCGGACGGATCGTCGTACGCGCTGATCCGTCCCACCGCTCCAGCACCCGGCAGAACGCCTCCTGGGTGAGATCCTGCGCCTCGGCGTGGTCCCCCAGGTACGCGTAGAGCTGCACCGCCAGGCGGTGGAAGTGCGCCTCGTAGAAGCCGGTGAAGTCCAGCGGCGGCGGTGCACCGGGTGGGCCCGGTCGGTGCCGTACGGTCATGTCGGTCCTCGGTGTCGGGCGGGTCTCGCCACTGTCACGTGTGTCGTGTCCCATCCGCTGCACCCGATTTCCGATGGCCGGTGGTCAGCCCGGGATCCGGCGTACCTTGGGGATCATGCCTGTGCCCAACGATCCGAATCCCCGCCTCCAGTCGTACGCGGACCCGCAGCGCCTGGTCACCATCGAGTGGTTGGCCGAGCACCTCGGTGACGAGGGCCTCGTCGTCGTCGAGTCCGACGAGGACGTGCTGCTCTACGACACCGGCCACATCCCGGGCGCCGTCAAGGTCGACTGGCACACCGAGCTGAACGACCAGGTCACCCGGGACTACCTGGACGCGAAGAGCTTCGCCGAGCTCTGCGCGGCCAAGGGCATCGGCCGGGACGACACGGTCGTCTTCTACGGCGACAACTTCAACTGGTGGGCGGCGTACGCCCTCTGGGTCTTCTCCCTCTTCGGCCACCCGGACGTGCGGCTGCTCGACGGCGGCCGGCAGAAGTGGATCGCCGAGGGCCGGGAGTTGACCCGGGACAAGGTGACCCGTCCCCGGGCGGAGTACCCGGTGCCGCAGCGCGACGACACGCCGATCCGGGCGTACCGGGAGCAGGTGATGGCGCACGTCGCCGCCGGTCGCCCGCTGGTCGACGTCCGCTCGCCCGGCGAATACACCGGCGAGATGCTGCACATGCCGGACTACCCGCAGGAGGGCGCGCTGCGCGGCGGGCACATCCCCGGCGCGGTCAGCAAGCCGTGGAAGTCCGCCGCGAACGAGGACGGGACGTTCAAGTCCGCCGACGAGCTGCGCGGCATCTACGCCGACCAGCTCGGGCTCAGCCCGGACGACGACATCGTGGCCTACTGCCGGATCGGTGAGCGGTCCAGCCACACCTGGTTCGTGCTGCGCCACCTGCTCGGGTACCCGCAGGTGCGCAACTACGACGGCTCGTGGACCGAGTGGGGCAACCTGGTCCGGGCCCCCGTCGTCAAGGGCGACCAGCCCGGCGGCCTGAGCAGCTGACCGCACGGCCGGGCCCGCGCGACGGCTCCGTCCGCGCGGGTCCGGGCCCTTCGGCGGTACGCCGCGCGGCGGCGCGCTCAGCCGGCGGCGAGCGGGTCAGTCTCCGGATCGCCCGGTCAGGTAGCGCTGAAGGGTGGGACCGACCCAGGCGACCAGTTCCTCCGGGGTCATGTCCACCATCGGCGGCAGCCGGACGATGTAGCGGGTGAAGGCGAGGCCGAGGATCTGGCTGGCCACCAGGCCGGCCCGCTTCCCGGTGGTCGCCGGGTCGTTCCCGAACCGGCCCACCATCGCGCCGAGCTGGTCGGCGAAGATGCCGCGGACCCGCTCCGCCGCGCCCGGATTGGTGCTGGCGGTCCGGAGCAGAGCGGCGAGGGTCTCGTCCCCCTCCCACCGGTGGAGGAAGTGCCGGACCAGCGTCTCGCCGAGCCGGGCGGGCGGCACCTCGGTCAGGTCGGGCAACCGCAGGTCGAACTCCGCCGCCGCCGCGAACAGGCCCTCCTTGCTGCCGTAGTAGCGCATCACCATCGACGGGTCGATCCGGGCGTCGGCCGCGATGGCCCGGATGGTCGCCCGGTCGTACCCCTCGGCGGCGAACCGTTCCCGCGCGGCACGCAGGATCGCCGCCCGGGTGGCGTCGGAGCGGCGGGGCGGGGTCGGCGGGGCCTCGGTCATGCCCACCACCGTATGCCAACAGTTGTTGACACTTCATTCGCAGGGGGCCTACTGTTGCCAACAAGCGTTGGCAAACACGTGTTGACATTGCTGATGGCGGAGGTGTGGTCATGCTGCCCACGAGCACGGACGTCCTGGTGGTGGGGGCCGGCCCGACCGGCTTGGCCGCCGCGCTCACGCTGGCCCGGCGCGGGGTCGCGGTGACCGTCGTCGACCGGCTGGACCGACCCCCGGCCACCTCCCGGGCGGCCGTCGTGCACGCGTACACCCTGGAGGAGTTGGACCGGATCGGCGCGGCCGACCCGCTGATCGAGCGGGGGCTGCGGTCGCCGAGGTTCACCGTGCGCGACCGCGACCGGGTGCTGCTCACCGTGCCGTTCCACACCCTGCCCACGCGGTACGACTACGCGCTGATGGTCTCCCAGGCGGTCACCGAGGAGGTGCTCACCGGGCAGCTCACCGCGCTCGGGGTGCCGTTGCTGCGGCCGTACCGGATGACCGGGCTGGCTGTCGACGCGGCCGGCGCGACGGTCACCTTCGACGGCGGGGCGACCGTGCGGGCCCGGTACCTGGTCGGCGCGGACGGAATGCGCAGCACCGTGCGACAACAGGCGGGCATCGGCTTCTCCGGGCCGAACGACGGCGAGGAGTCGTACACCCTCGCCGACGTCCGCGTGTCCAGCGCGCTGCCCCGCGACCAGGTGGCCCTCTTCCTCGCCCGCTCCGGCCCGCTGGTCTGGGCGCCGCTGCCCGACGGGGTGGTCCGGCTGGTCGCCGCGGTGGACGAGGCGCCCGCCGAGCCGGACGTGGCGTACCTTCAGGCGCTGCTCGACGAGCGTGGGCCGGCCCGCCGCCCCGACCGGCTGGTCGAGGTGCTCTGGGCCTCCCGGTTCCGGCTGCACCACCGGATCGCCGACACCTTCCGCGCCGGGCCGGTGCTGCTGGCCGGCGACGCCGGGCACGTGCACAGCCCGGCCGGCGGACAGGGGATGAACCTCGGCATCGTGGACGCCGTCGACCTCGGCACCACCCTCGCCGACGTGCTCGCCGGTGGCCCCGAGACGCTGCTCGACGGGTACGCGGCCCGGCGCCGGCCCATGGCCGAGGCCGTGGTCGGCTTCGCCGACCGGCTCACGCGGCTGGCCACCCTGCCGCCGTCCCGCCGGCCGGCCCGGAACCTGCTGTTGCGGCTGCTCTCCGCCGTGCCGCCGGCCCGGCACCGGGTGGCGATGCGCCTCTCCGGCCTCGACCAGCGCGAACGGGTGGCCGGCTAGGCTGCGCCGGCCGCCGGTACGCGCTCCACCCCGGTCGGTCGCAGCGCCCACCACGCCACGATGGTGACCAGCACGAACGTCCCCGCCACCGCCACCGGTGCGGTGCCGTACGCCGGGGACGGGTGCTCATCCGGCCAGTGCGATCGTGCCGGTCAGGTTGCGGACCACGCCGGTGACCTCGCCGGTGTCGGGGTGCCAGCGCAGCAGCCCACCGGGTTGCAGCCGGAGCAGCACGGCCCCCCGGTCGTCCCAGCCCAGCACCTCGCAGCAGCTCTTCCACCGGTCCCGGCCCAGGTCGAGCACGTGGGCCACCGCGCCGGTGCGAGCGTCCAGCACGACCACCCCCTCGGCGCCGTCGATCACGTCGCTGACGATCCAGGCCGACCGGGCCAGCCGTTCGCCGTGCAGCCAGCCCCGGCCGTAGAACTCGTTGACCTGGTACGGCGTCGGCAGCACGGTGTCCGTGATCCGCTGCTCGGTGCGGACCGCCCCGTCGCGCGCCGACCGGGTGCGCAGCAGCAGCCCCCCACGCTCGCCGCCCACCTCCACCAGCGCCGCCTCCCGGCCGGCCGCCGGGTCGGGCGCGACGAGGTCCCAGGCCGAGACGTCCAGTGGGCTCGCCGCGCCGGAGGCCCGGTCCACCGCGTACACGCGGTCGTCGCCGCCGACCACGACCCGGTCGCCGGCCCAGACCACCAGCTCCAGGTAGCCGTCGAGCGGGATCCGGCGGACGGCCGCCGTGGTGAGGTCGACCAGGAGCAGCGAGCCGGTCTGCGCGAATGCCGCCGACCGGCCGTCCGGCGAGAGCACCCCCGGCTTGAGGGCAGTCGCCTCGTTGCCGGCACGGTCCCGGGTGGGTGCCGGGGTCACCACGTCGAGGGCGCGAACCACACCGTCGTCGCCGAGCACCCGGACCGGGCCGTCGGTGCGGTGGTCCTCATCGAAGGGTTGAAACAACGCGAGTGCCCGGCGCACGGGACGGGCCGAGAGCGGCACGGTCGCCGGGTCGCCGAGCCGGGCCAGCGGGTCGCCCGGGTAGCCCAGCTCGGCGGGGAGCCGCTGCACCGGTGGGGCGTGGCTGGGCTCGACGGTCGGTGCCACGGCCCGGTCCGGCGGCGGTCCGGCGGGTGGACGCAGGGCGGCCACCGCACCCCCACCGAGCAGCGTGACGGCGAGGGCAACCGCGCCGACGGCCCGTCGGGTGCGTCGGGTACGCCGGGCCCGCTCCCAGCCCGCGACCGCGGGATGGGCGGGCCGGACGTCCTCGACGGTGATGGTCAACAGGTGGCGCAGGTCCTGCTCGTTCACGGGTTCACCTCCATGCCGGCAATCAGGTCGTCGGGTGTCGTGGGCGCCGGCCGGGTGCCGCGGGCGAGGTCCGGGGCCACCTCGCGGAGCCGGCGCAGCGCCGCGTGGCACTGGCTCTTCACGGTGCCGACGGTCACCCCGAGCGCCTCGGCGGTGGCCGCCTCGGTCAGGTCCTCGTAGTAGCGCAGTACCAGCACGGCCCGCTGCCGCGTCGGCAGTTGGCCCAGCGCGTCGTGCATCGTCAGCCGCAGTGCGCCGTCGCGGTCGTGGGCTGCCTGCTCCGGCGGTTGGGCGCTGAGTCGTTCCCGCCGTCGCCGTCGCCACCAGGACACCGCGTCGCGGTAGAGGATTGCCCGGACATAGGCGGCGGGGTCGCGGTGACGGACCTCGGGCCAGCGCAGGGCCAGTTTGAGCAACGCGTCCTGGAGCAGGTCCTCGGCCTGGTGCCGGTTGCCGCAGACCAGGTACGCGGCGCGCAGCAGACGGTGCTGGTGGACCTCGACGAACGCAACGTAACTGGTCCGCCCGTCGTCGGTCGTCACCGTTCCCATCGACCCTCCTCCTGTCGGCGGTGCGCCACCCTTCAGCAGGCAGACGTTCGGGGATCCGGAAAAGGTTGGGCGGTTGGCCGCACAGATGGCGGAGCAGTGCTCACCCACCGTTGACCGGCCGGGTTGTCCAGGCCGCCCCGGTGGCCAGCACGAAAACGCCGGCCGCCGCCCAGGCAACCGGCGCCACCCCGTACGCGGCACCGGCGAACCCGGCCGCCGCAGCGCCCACCGGGGCGGTGAGCAGCCCGGCCATCCGCTGGCCCCCGCCCACCCGGCCGAGCAGGTGGGCCGGCACCCGCTGCTGGCCGTACCCGGCCCAGAGGCTGTTCCAGAGCGTGGTGCCGGCAGCGAAGACGGCCAGCGCCACCGCGCCCGGCACCGGGTGGCGGGCCAGCGCGAACCCGGTCAGCGCGAGGGTCTGCCCGACCAGCACCCCGCGCAGGGCGGGCAGCGTGCCGAACCGGGCGGCGAGCCGGCCCGCGCCGAGCGCGCCGGCCAGCCCACCGAGCGCCGCCGCCGCGAGGAACCCGCCGTACGCCGCCGCCGGCACCCGCAGCACCTCCAGCGCGTGGAGCACCAGGACCGACATCAGGCCGCTGATCGCCAGGTTGGTGGCGGCGGTGAGCAGGGTGATCCGGCGCAGCACCGGGTCGGCGGCGATGAACCGCAGCCCGTCCCCGGCCTCCCGCCATACCGACCGCCGGACCGGTGCGGCGCCGCCGTCGGTCCCGGCCGGGCGGCCGGCCCCGGCGGATCCGGACCGGTGGCCGAGGGCCAGCACCAGCAGGGCGGCGAGCGCGAAGGTCCCGGCGTCCAGCGCGAACGGCAGCGCCGCCGCGACCGTGAAGAGCACCCCGGCCACCGGTGCGCCGACGAAGCCGCCGGCCACCGCCGTGCCGGCCTGCAACCGGCCGTTCGCGGCGGCCAGCTGGTCCGCCGGCACCAGCGACGGCAGCACGGCGAAGGACGCCGCGTCGAACAGGCTGCCGAGCGCCGCGAGCAGCGCGGCCGTGAGCACCAGCAGCGCGACGGTGGCCCCGCCGGCGGCCACCGCGACGGCCAGGCCGCCGACCAGCACCGCCCGTGCCGCGTCGACCGCCGCCATCGTCCGGCGGCGGTCCCAGCGGTCCGCGTACACGCCGCCGAGCAGGCCGAACAGCAGCGGCGGGAGCTGCGCCGCAACGGTCACCAGGGCCACCATCCGGGGGTCGCGGGTCAGGGTCGCGGCCAGCAGCGCCAGTGCCGGCGTACGCAGGGCGTCGCCGAATCGGGAGGCGACGGTGGCCGACCAGAGCAGCCGGTAGTCGCGGCCGAGGCGGGAAGCGATCATGCCGACCGAACCTGCCCCCTCGACCGGGTCGAGGGTCAAGCCCCCGCTCCCGGATCCGAGGCGACCGACCGGTAACCGAGCCTCCCCGCCGTCCCGTCCGCGGTCTACGCTTGCCCGGTGACGGTGGGGCAGCAGGCAAGGGGCACGACGGGCGGCGCGGCGGGCACGGGCCGGCGCCGGTCCCGGCGCGACGAGATCCTGGAGATCGCGGTCGGGCTCTTCGCCGCCCGGGGCTACCACGGCGTGTCGATGGACGACATCGGCGCCGCCGCGGGGGTGACCGGTCCGGCCCTCTACCACCACTTCGCCGGCAAGGAGGCGATGCTGGTCGCGGCGCTGATCCCGGTCAGCGAGGGGCTGCTCGCCGGCGGCCAGGAGCGGGCGGCCGGCCACCCGGACGATCCGCGCGGCGCGCTGGAGTCGCTGATCGACTTCCACGTCGAGTTCGCGCTGGCCAACCCGGCGGTGATCGCGCTGCACCTGCACGAGCTGGACCGGCTCCCGGAGGAGCCGCGCCGCCGCATCCGTCGGCTCCAGCGCCTGTACGTCGAGGAGTGGGTGACCGTGCTGACGGCGCTGCACCCGGGCCTGCCCGACGGTGAGGCGCGGGTGCTGGCCCACGCCGCGTTCGGTCTGATGAACTCGACGCCGTTCCTGGGGGGCGAGGTGGACCGCCGTCGCCGCGCCGAGCTGCTCCGCGCCGCCACCGTCTCCGCGCTGCTCGCCCCCACCAACCCCGCCTGACTCTCCCGCGCCTCCTCCCGACTCGTTAGTAACCGGCGGCTCGTGGTTACCTGGCACCCGTCCCCACCCCTGGACGTCGGGAGGAAACATGATCGAGTCGCTGCTGGTCGCCAACCGGGGCGAGATCGCCCGCCGGATCATCCGTACCGCCAAGCGGCTCGGCATCCGCGCGATCGCGGTGCACTCGGAGGCCGACGCCGACATGCCGTTCGTCACCGAGGCCGACGAGGCGGTCTGCGTGGGCCCGGCCAACCCGGCGCAGAGCTACCGGAACACCGAGGCGATCCTCGCCGCCGCCAAGTCCACCGGCGCGCAGGCCATCCACCCCGGCTACGGCTTCCTCTCGGAGAACGCCGACTTCGCCCGTACCGTCGAGTCGAGCGGCCTGATCTGGGTCGGGCCCGGCGCGGACGCGATCACCGCGATGGGCGACAAGATCAATGCCCGGAACCTGATGGCTGCGGCCGGCGTCCCGGTCGCCCCCGGCACCACCGACCCGGCCGCCGACGTCGACGCCGCGGTCACCGCCGCCACGGCGATCGGCTACCCGGTGATGGTCAAGGCGGCGGCCGGTGGCGGCGGCATGGGCATGGGCGTGGCCGCCGACGAGGCCGCGCTGCGCACCGAGTACGACAAGGTGCGCGCCTTCGCCGAGCGGATGTTCGGCGACGGCTCGGTGCTGATCGAGCGGTACTTCCCCCGGGTGCGCCACGTCGAGGTGCAGATCCTCGGCCTGGCCGACGGCCGGGTGGTGGCGCTGGGCGAGCGGGAGTGCTCGGTGCAGCGGCGCAACCAGAAGCTGGTCGAGGAGTCCCCGTCCCCGGCGGTCTCGCCGGAGCTGCGCGCGCGCTTCCTGGCCGCCGCCGTGCGGGCCGGCGAGGCGGTCGGCTACCGCAACGCGGGCACGGTGGAGTGTCTGTTGGTCCCGCGCCAGCGGGACTTCGAGGGCGATGGCCCCGGCTCCGAAGAGTTTTTCTTCCTGGAGATGAACACCCGGCTCCAGGTGGAGCACCCGGTGACCGAGCTGGTCTACGGGGTGGACCTGGTCGAGGAGCAGCTGCGGGTGGCCGCCGGCCTGCCGCCGACCTTCGACCCGGACGCGCTCGCCCCGCGCGGGCACGCCATCGAGCTGCGCGTCAACGCCGAGGACCCGAAGCGCTTCCTGCCCGGCCCGGGTGCGATCAGGACCTGGGTCGAGCCGACCGGCGAGGGGGTCCGCGTGGACTCCGGTTACGTCGCCGGCAACACGGTCACCCCGTTCTACGACAGCCTGATGGCCAAGCTCATCATCAGTGGCGCCACCCGCGCCGAGGCCATCGAGCGGGCCAGGGCGGCGGTCGCCGCGTTCGAGTTGGCCGGTCCGAAGAACAACCTCCCCTTCTTCGCCGAGCTGCTGGAGAACGAGGAGTTCCTCTCCGGCGACTACGACACCGGCATCGTCGGCCGGATGCGCTGAGACCCATCGCCGGCCGGGCCGTCGGACGTCGGCCCGGCCGCCGGCGACTCCGTACGAGGGGTGGGTCACGTTGGCGTGGCACCCTTTGCTCTGCTTCCCTGAAAGCAACACCGGACGTCCGGATACCGGACGACGGGCGTTGCCTCCGCCGCAGCAGAGCAAAGCGTGCCGCGGCACCGATCAGGACCACGTCACAGTGAGGTGACCGCGATGAGCCAGCTGCCAGCATCCGTGTCGATCCGTGAGGTCGGGCCGCGCGACGGGCTCCAGAACGAGGAGCCCATCCCCACCGACGCCAAGGTGCGGCTGCTCGACGTCCTCTCCCGGACCGGTGTGCGGCGCATCGAGGCGGTGTCGTTCGTGCACCCGAAGGCGATCCCGCAGATGGCCGACGCCGACGAGGTGTGGCAGCGGGCGGCGAAGGCGGACGGGGTGCGCTACTCGGCGCTGGTGCCGAACACCCGGGGCGCGCAGCGGGCGCTCGCGGCCGGTTTCACCGAGATCGAGGTGGTGGTCTCGGCCAGCGACACGCACAACCGGCGCAACGTCAACCGGTCGACCGAGGAGTCGCTGGACGACATCGCCGAGCTGATCGACCTGCTGCACGGCGCCGGCGCGCAGGCCGAGGTGATCATCGCGACCAGCTTCGGCTGCCCGTACGAGGGGGACACCGACCCGGCCCGGGTGGCCGCGATCGTGGACCGGGTGGTCCGCGACGGCGCCGACCGGGTGGCCTTCGGCGACACCACCGGCATGGGCACGCCCCGCCGGGTCCGCGAGCTGATCACGGCGGTACGCGACCGCAACGCCCACGTGCCGGTGCTGCTGCACTTCCACAACACCCGGGGCACCGCGCTGGCGAACCTGCTGACCGCGCTCGAGCTGGGGGTCACCGAGTTCGACGCCAGCGTCGGTGGCCTCGGCGGCTGCCCGTACGCGCCCGGGGCCAGCGGCAACCTGGCCACCGAGGAGGCGGTGCACATGCTCCACGACATGGGCATCGACACCGGCATCGACCTGGACGCCCTGGTCGAGGTGGCCGAGCTGGCCGAGGAGCTGATCGGCAAGAAGCTGCCCTCCGGCGTCCTGCGCGCCGGCCCCCGTACCCGCCTCACCCCCCTCCCCACCTGACCGACCCCCGCGCCGCCTCCCCGCCCGACCCCGCAGGGTTGATCAAGAAGTTTGCGTCGGAATCCAGTTCGCGGATGACGCAAACTTCTTGATCACCGGCGGCGGGCGGCCGTGGGTGAGGCCGGGTGTGAGCGGGGTCGGGTCGGCCGGGTCCGTGGGTCGCCGGAGGCGTCTTCGATGCGCTAGCCTAACGATCGTTCAGGTCGGTCGGTCCGCTCACGAGGCGGCCCGGCCCAGGCGGCGAGGGAGTCGGCGTGACGCTCGACGGTGAGGCACTGGAGCAGCTGCGCAAGCGCGCCCGGGCCGGCGGTGCGGACAAGTACCACGCGGCGAACGCCGCCAAGGGCAAGCTCTTCGCCCGCGAGCGGGTGGCGCTCCTGGTCGACGAGGGCTCCTTCGTCGAGGACGGCCTCTACGCCAACGCGATGGCCGACGGGCTGCCCGCCGACGGCGTGGTCACCGGCACCGCCACCATCGACGGCCGCCAGGTCTGCCTGATGGCCAACGACTCGACGGTCAAGGCCGGCAGCTGGGGCGCGCGTACCGTCGAGAAGATCATCCGAATCATCGAGCGGGCCTACTCGACCGGCGTGCCGATGGTCTACCTCGTCGACTCGGCCGGCGCCCGGATCACCGACCAGGTCGACCTCTTTCCCGGCCGCCGCGGCGCCGGGAAGATCTTCTGGAACCAGGTCCGCGCCTCCGGCTCGATCCCGCAGGTCTGCGCGCTCTTCGGGCCGAGCGCGGCGGGCGGGGCGTACATCCCGGCGTTCTGCGACGTGGTGGCCATGGTGGACGGCAACGCCAGCATGTACCTCGGCTCCGACCGGATGGTCGAGATGGTCACCGGGGAGAAGACCACCCTCGAGGCGATGGGCGGGGCGAAGGTGCACTGCGCCGAGTCCGGCGTCGGGCACTTCCTCTGCAAGACCGAGGCCGACGCGCTCGACGTGGTGCGGACCTACCTGTCGTACCTGCCGGCGAACTGGACCGAGCAGCCGCCCGCCGCGCCCGCCAAGCAGGCGTCCGACAAGGTCGACCTGGCCGCGCTGGTCCCGGCCAGCGAGCGGCAGGCGTTCGACATGCGCCGGTACGTCAAGGGCCTGCTCGACGACGGCTCCTTCTTCGAGATCCAGGCGCTCTGGGCCAAGGAGCTGACCATCGGTTTCGGCCGGTTGAACGGCGAGGTCGTCGGCGTGGTCGGCAACAACTCGATGTTCAAGGGCGGCGTCCTCTTCGTCGACTCCGCCGACAAGGCGACCCGGTTCGTGCAGCTCTGCGACGCGTTCAACGTGCCGTTGCTCTTCCTCAGCGACGTGCCCGGCTTCATGGTCGGCAGCGCGGTGGAGAAGCAGGGCATCATCCGGCACGGCGCCAAGATGATCACCGCGATCTCCGAGGCGACCGTACCGAAGATCTGCGTGGTGGTCCGCAAGGCGTACGGCGCCGGGCTCTACGCGATGGCCGGCCCCGGCTTCGAGCCGGACGCCACCATCGCCCTGCCCACCGCCAAGATCGCGGTGATGGGTGCGGAGGCGGCCGTCAACGCGGTCTACGCCAACAAGATCGCCGCGATCGCGGACCCGGACGAGCGCGCCGCGTTCGTCGCCGCGAAGCGCGAGGAGTACGAGCGGGACATCGACGTCGTCCGGCTCGCCAGCGAGCTGGTCATCGACGCGATCGTCGAGCCGCACGAGCTGCGCGCCGAGCTGGTCCGTCGGTTCGCCGCGGCCCGCAGCAAGGACCGGCACTTCTCCCGGCGCCGGCACGGCGTCACCCCGGTCTGACCGGGCGCGCACCGCAGGCCGCCGCCCACCGCAATCCCGGCACAGCGACCAGATATCCCGCGACCCGCCCGACGTCACGAGCGACCGGCGGCGCCGTCCGTACCAGGAGGAACCCATGGACTTCCGGCTCAGCTCCGAACAAGAGGCACTGCGGGACAGCGTGCGGGACTTCGCCCGCGAGGTGGTCGCCCCGGTCATCGCCGAGCACTACGAGAAGCACACCTTCCCGTACGAGGTCGTCCGGCAGATGGGCAAGATGGGGCTGTTCGGGCTGCCCTTCGCCGAGGAGCACGGCGGCATGGGCGGCGACTACTTCGCGCTCTGCCTGGCCCTGGAGGAACTGGCCCGGGTCGACTCCAGCGTGGCGATCACCCTGGAGGCGGCGGTCTCCCTCGGCGCGATGCCGATCTACCGCTTCGGCACCGAGGAGCAGAAGGCGCAGTGGCTGCCGAAGCTGCTCAGCGGCGAGGCCCTCGCCGGCTTCGGGTTGACCGAGCCGGGCACCGGCTCGGACGCCGGCGGAACCCAGACCCGGGCGGTGCTCGACGAGGCGACGGACGAGTGGGTGATCAACGGCTCGAAGGCGTTCATCACCAACTCGGGGACCGACATCACCGCCCTGGTCACGGTCACCGCGGTCACCGGCACCCGCCCGGACGGCTCGAAGGAGCTGTCCACCATCATCGTGCCCTCCGGTACGCCGGGCTTCACCGTCGCGCCGGGCTACTCCAAGGTCGGCTGGAACGCCTCCGACACCCACGAGCTGACCTTCGACGACTGCCGGGTGCCGGCGGCCAACCTGCTCGGCGAGCGGGGGCGGGGCTTCGCCCAGTTCCTGCGCATCCTCGACGAGGGTCGGATCGCCATCGCGGCGCTCGCGGTGGGTCTCGCCCAGGGCTGCGTCGACGAGTCGCTGAAGTACGCCAAGGAGCGCCAGGCATTCGGCCAGCCGATCGGCAACTACCAGGCGATCCAGTTCAAGATCGCCGACATGGAGCTGAAGGCGCACACGGCCCGGCTGGCGTACTACGACGCGGCCGCGCGGATGCTCGCCGGTGAGCCGTTCAAGCGGCAGGCCGCCATCGCCAAGCTGCACGCCAGCACCGTGGCGGTGGACAACGCCCGCGAGGCGACCCAGATCCACGGCGGCTACGGCTTCATGAACGAGTACCCGGTGGCCCGTTTCTGGCGGGACTCCAAGATCCTGGAGATCGGCGAGGGCACCTCCGAGGTCCAGCGCATGATCATCGCCCGCGACCTGGGTCTGTAAGAAAGGGAGCCTGTCCGGCATCGGACTCGGCCGGGTCGGGTGGGCGACGTTCGGCTGCCTGCCGTCGCACTCGTTCCGTACCCTTCGTGCCCATGACTCCGGATCATGATCATCCGGCGGGTCCGGGTGGTCGTACCCCGATCGGCGAGCTGGTGCGCACGCACCGGCGGGCCGCCGGACTCACCCAGGCCGAGCTGGCGCAGCGGGCCGGCATCGGCGTGCGGACGGTCCGTGACCTGGAGCGCGGCCGGGCCCACCGGCCGCAACGCACCACGGCGGAGCTGCTCGCCGGCGCGCTCGGCCTCGCCGGTGAGGCCCGCGCCGCGTTCCTGGCCACCGCTCGCGGGCGGCGGGCCGGGACCCCGGCCGTCGGGGTTCCGCGACCCACGGCCGCCGCCGGGTCCGCCGCCCACGAACCCTCGGGTACGCCGATCGCGCTCCCACCCCCGGTCGAGCTGATCGGCCGGGAGCAGGACCTGGCCGACCTGGTCACACTGCTGACCACGGAGCGCCGGCCGGCGGTGGTGAGCCTGGTCGGGCTGGCCGGCGTCGGCAAGACCGCGCTGGCCCTGGCGGTGGCCCACGCGGTCGCCGGCGCGCACCCGGGCGGCGTGGCCGGGGTGCTGGTCGGCGAGGGGTCGGACGCGGCGGACGTGCTCGCCGCGGCGACCGCGGTCCTCGGCGCGGCCCGGCTGTCGGAGCTGGCCGCCCCGTTGCGCGGTCGGCCGACGCTGCTGCTGGTGGACGCCGTCGAGCGGGCTCCCGACCCGGTGGCGGAGGCGCTGCGGCGGCTCACCGACGCGGCGCCGACCGTGCGGGTGCTGGTCACCGGGCGGCATCCGGTCGGCCTGCCCGGAGAGCTGGTCCGTCCGGTCGCTCCGCTGGAGGTGCCCCCGGCCGACGCCGACCCCGCCGAGTCGGGGCGCTGGCCGGCGGTGGCCCTCTTCGTGGCGCGGCTGGCGCGGGTGCGCCGGGAGCCCCCCGGCCGCACCGAGCTGCGCGCCCTCGTCGCGCTGGTCCGGCGGCTGGGTGGGCTGCCGCTGGCGATCGAGCTGATGGCGGCCCGGGGCCGGATCCTCGACCTCGACGAACTCCTCGACCGGTACCGCGACCGGGTGCTCGACCTGGCCACCGCCGACCTGGGTCGGCGTGGCTGGGAGTCCGCCGAGCCGGCCGCGGGTGCCGGTGACGCCCGGACGGCGGTGGCGGTGCCCCTCCGCGAGGCGGTCGCCACCAGTTACCGCCTGCTGACCGACCACGAACGTGCCGCGCTGCGCCGGCTCTCCGCCTTCGCCAACCGCTGGTCGGTGGAGCTGGCCGAGGAGTTGCTGGCCGATCCGGCGGGCGGCCTCGCGGTGGACCCGGTGCCGCTGCTGGACCGGCTGGTCGAGCTGGGTCTGCTCAGCGTCCGGGGCGCCGGCCCGTTCCGGTTCCGGCTGCTCGACGCGGTCCGGGACTTCGCCGTCGAGCGGGCGGCCGGCCGGGGTGAGCTGACCGCGATCCGGCGTCGGCACGCCGTGGTCGTCACCCGGCTGGTCACCCGGACCGCACCGGACCTGGCCGGGGCCGGCCTGCCCGCCGCGGTGCGCCGGTTGGACGAGGCGACCAGCGACATCAGCGCGGCCCTGGCGCACGCGGCCACCGACGACCCGCTCACCGCGCTGCGCCTGGCGGTGGCGTCGGCCCGGTGGTGGCGGCTCCGGGGGCGCGATGTCACCGGCCGGCAGTGGCTGCGGCGGCTGCTGGCGGACCCGCGCACCGCCGACGCCGACCCGGTGCTGCGGGCGTGGGCGCTGCTCGGGGTGGCCCGGTCGGCCGCCGAGCACGGCGCGGGCGCGCAGGAGCTGTCGGCCGCGCGGGCGGCGCTCGCCACCTTCGTCGAGGCCGCGGACGTGACCGGGGAGCTGGAAGCGCGCACGGTGCTCTGCGCGTTGCTGCTCGCTCTCGGCGACTACGACGAGGCGCGGGCGCAGACCGAGGCGGTGCTGGCCCTGGCCTCCCGGCACGATCGGGTGCGGGACATGGCGGTGTGGCGCGGGGGTGGCGCGAGCGATGAAGCCCCCTGGTCGTACCCCTCGCTCAATCGCTCGCGCCGGCACCCCCCGGTGCGCCCCCGCGAGACCGAAGGCTAACCGTCACCGATGACCGTTCTGCGGTTATCGGCGCGGTTTTCCCGCCCCGGAGGGGCGGTTCTGCCGGTGGTTCTGCCGGTGCGTCGGGCCGGGTCGGTGGCGCCGGTCAGGCCTTCGCCTCGGGGCCGGGGGCGGGACCGGCGCTGCCGGCGGTCGCGCCCGGGTGGACGGCGTCGCGTACCCGGCGCAGCCCGTCGAGCATGGCCGCCAGGGCGTCGGGGGTGAGTTGGCCGGTGAACCACTGCTCGATGATCCGTAGGTGGCCCGGGAGGGTCTCGTCGAGCCGCTTCAGGCCGGACGGGGTGATCACGGCGTACGAGCTGCGCCGGTCGGACGGGCAGGCCCGGCGGAAGATCAGACCGTCGCGCTCCATCCGGTCCACCACCCGGGTGACGCCGCTGGTGGAGAGGGAGGTCTGCGCGGCGAGGTCGGTCATCCGCAACTGGTTGTGGGGTGACCGGACCAGCCGCATGAGCACCTCGAACTCGACCGCGGAGAGGTCGTGCTCCTCGAACTGGGCGGCGAACCGAGCGGTCAGCCCCGCGTGTGCCTCGTAGAGCAGGCCGATGGCGGTGATCCGGGGGTCGTCGAACAGGTTCTGGTCCACCTGGTCATCCTAACAGTGCTTGACACGGGGAATGTTGTTGTGGCTATAGTTGCCAAAGCAGTCGTTGGGCTACTAAACAAATTCCTGGAGGGCAGCTTCATGAGCACCGAGTCGGTTACCCGCGACTGGGACGGCCTTACCATCCCCACCGCCGGCACCTACCTGCTGGACGCCGCGCACAAGCGGGTCGGCTTCGTCGCCCGGCACATGATGGTCAGCAAGGTGCGCGGCGAGTTCGCCGACGCCTCTGCCACGATCACCATCGCCGAGGACCCGACGCAGTCCTCGGTCTCCGCCACCATCCAGGCGGCGAGCATCGACACCAAGCAGGCCGACCGCGACGCCCACCTGCGCAGCGCCGAGTTCCTCGACGCTGAGACGTTCCCGACGATCGAGTACCGCAGCACCGGGGTGAAGTCCCGGGACGGCAACGAGTTCGTGCTGCTGGGCGACCTGACCGTCAAGGGTGTCACCCGCCAGGTCGAGCTGGACGTCACGTTCGAGGGCGTCGGCCGCAGCCCGTTCGGCCAGGACATCTTCGGCTTCTCCGCCAGCGCCGAGATCGACCGGGAGGACTTCGGTCTGACCTGGAACGTCGCGCTGGAGACCGGCGGCGTGCTGGTCGGCAAGAAGATCAAGATCGAGATCGAGGGCGAGGCCATCCGCCAGGCCTGATCGACCCCCGTCGACCCGACGAGGCCCCTGCTTCCCCTGAGGCAGGGGCCTCGTCGTGCGTCCAGGTGCGAATTGTCACTGATTGTTCGCAGCTCGGCCGGGTGCCGGCAGCGGACCCTGGGTAGAGATGCCCCGGGAGTGCGTACCGGTCGGGGCTCTGGCCCTGGCGAGGTGGGCGCTCTTACCGTGGTGGTTCACAACGCGCGGCGGGACTACACGTTCCCGCGGCGCCTCGCGCCGGGAGGGCACATGGGTAGGGACGTCGAGCAGGGCGCCTTCTCCCGGGAGGACCGGGTCCGCTACCGGCAGAAGGTCCGGCGGTGCCTGGACGTCTTCGCGCTGATGCTGGACGACTTCGGCTTCGACGCCGACCGGCCCATGACCGGCCTGGAGATCGAACTCAACCTGATGGACCCGGCGGCCGAACCGGCCATGCGCAACGAGGAGATCCTCGCCGCCATCGCCGACCCGCTGTTCCAGACCGAGCTGGGGCAGTTCAACCTCGAACTGAACGCCGAGCCCCGGTTGATCGACGGCACCGGCTTCGCCGACTACGAGCGGGACCTGCGCAGCAGCCTCACCCGGGCGGACGAGCGGGCGGCCCGGTCGGACGCCCGGATCGTGCTGGTCGGCATCCTGCCCACCCTCACCGAGCGGCACCTGGTGGCCGACAACCTCTCCACCAACGAGCGCTACCGGGTGCTCAACGACCAGATCGTCGGCGCCCGGGGCGAGGACATCGAGCTGGACATCCGGGGCGTCGAGCGGCTCCAGACGCACACCGACTCGATCGCCCCCGAGGCCGCCTGCACCAGCCTCCAGTTCCACCTCCAGGTCGCCCCGGACAGCTTCGCCGACTACTGGAACGCCTCCCAGGCCATCGCCGGGGTTCAGGTCGCGGTCGGGGCCAACTCCCCGTTCCTGTACGGCCGCCAGCTCTGGGCCGAGACCCGGATCGCGCTCTTCGAGCAGGCCACCGACACCCGCCCCGACGAGCTCAAGGCCCAGGGCGTGCGCCCGCGGGTGTGGTTCGGCGAGCGCTGGATCACCTCGATCTTCGACCTCTTCGAGGAGAACGTCCGCTACTTCCCGCCGCTGCTGCCGATCTGCGAGGACGAGGATCCGGTGGACGTACTGCACGCCGGCGGCGTTCCCGAGCTGTCCGAGCTGCGGCTGCACAACGGGACGGTCTACCGCTGGAATCGGCCGGTCTACGACATCATGAACGGCCGTCCGCACCTGCGGGTCGAGAACCGGGTGCTGCCGGCGGGCCCCACCGTCGTCGACATGCTGGCCAACGCCGCCCTCTACTTCGGCCTGGCCCGTGGGCTCGCCGAGTCCGACCGGCCGATCTGGAGCCAGCTCACCTTCAGCTCGGCCGAGGAGAACTTCCACGCCGCCGCCCGCCGGGGGTTGGACGCCGTCCTGCACTGGCCCCGCCTCGGCGAGGTGCCGGTCACCAAGCTGGTGCTGGACACCCTGCTCCCGACGGCGGCCACCGGGCTGGACCGCTTCGGGGTGGCGCCCGCCGAACGGGACCGGCTGCTCGGCATCATCGAGCAGCGCTGTCGTACCGGCCGCAACGGGGCGGTCTGGCAGACCGAGGCCGTCTGGGCGGCCGAGCGGCACCGGGGCATGGACCGCGACGCGGCCCTGCACCATATGGCCAGCCGCTACGCGGAGCTGCAACGCACCAACGAGCCCGTCCACACCTGGCCGGTCGACTGACCCTGCCCGGCGGCTCGCCCCCGGCCCCGGCGGCGCGTCGCGGGGCTGCCGGGACGGGGGGCCGGTCCGGCTTCGGCGGGACCGCGCCGAGCGCGCGGGGTGGTCAGCGGGGGCGGCGGGTGCCGGAGGCGGGCGGGCCGGGTTCCGGCGCCGGCCCGGTGACCGGCTCGTCCGTGACCGCCGGCTCGACGCCCGGCCCGGCGGCTGCCGGCTTCCGGGACGCTGCCGGCTCGGCGGGCTTCGGGGACGCTGCCGCCCGGCCCCGTCGGGGCGGACGAGCTCGCCCTGCCGCACCGCTGGGAGGGGCGGCATCCCGGCTGCCCGCCGAGGCCGACGGGGCGTCGGCCACCGCCGGATCGCCCACCGTGACGGCGGCGCCACCCGTCGCCGGGTCGAAGGTCGCCGCGGAACCGGCCGCGACCTCGGTGACCGCGCCGGTGCGGCGGGCAGCGGCGCCGACCGGGGTCCGGTCGTCGGCCGGCAACGGGTCGGCAGACGTTGGCAGGTCATCCGGGGCGCCGGTCCGCTGGCGCGGCACCGTCACCGCGCCCCGGGCGGCGGCCCGCCGCTCGGCCCGCTGGGCGAGCGCGGCCACCAGCGCCGATCCGGCCACCCCGACAATGACCGCGTACGGCGCGATCAGGTGGGCCGAGACCTGCGCCGGGGCGATGGTCGCCAACCGGGGCACGGCGAGGAAGTACGCGACCGCCACGAGCAGCGGTCCAGCCGCCCCGGAGATCGCCGCGCCGAGCCGCCGCTCCGCCAGCCGGGCGGTACGCCGGGCGGCCAACGCGCCGATCATCAGCGCGGACCCCGTCGCGAGCAGGGCGCCGGGCCAGTAGAGATAGTCACGGACCCAGAACCGGACGCTGTCGTGGGCGATCTGCCAGATGCCGAGCTGGGCGCTGGTCAGGCCGCGCCCGGCGAGCACCCCGTCCACCACCGAGACCACGGCGAGCAGCCAGAGCCAGCCCACGGTGGCTACCACGTTGACCGCGACGGCCCGGGAGTGCAGCGCCCACACCGCCGCCACCAGCCCGACCAGCACGCCGATGCCGGCGTACCCGGCGGCTACGGTCTGCGGGGAGAAGGTCTCCGGCACGGTCGCCGCCCGGGCCGGCACGGCCACCAGCAGCACGGTGATGAGCGCGCCCACGGCCCCCGCGACGGCGAGCGTCACCCGGTGCAGCGTGCCGCCCGGCTCGGGCTGCCCGCCGCGCTCGTGCAGCCGCTGCGCGCAGACGGCGCCGAGGACGGCGGAGACCGCCGCGATCCAGGTCGCCCAGGCGAGGCTGGCGAACCAGGCCGCCTCGGTGGCCGTGGCATCGACCGGCGTCCAGTTGACGATGCCCAGGCCGTAGCCGAAGCCCAGTTGGGCCGCGCCCACGCCGGCAGCGACGCCGACCGCGGTGGCGACCGATCCTCCCCAGCCCCGTCCAGCCATGCCGGGGAGCGTAGCGTTCCCTGGTCGGCGCGGCGAGCCGTGCGACGGCGGAAGCACAGCCGGTGACGGGTGGGCGGGGCCCGTTACCGTCGCCGGTGACGAGGTGGGGAGCGCGATGACGGACGAAAATACCGGGCGGGACGCGGTGCGGCGACTGCCGGGCGGCACTGGCGACCAGGGGGCCGCCGGGGCGGAGCAGGGTGGCGGGCGAGCCGGTCGGGCGACCGTGCTGCTCGGCGGCGGCCTGGCGGTCGTCCTGCTCGCCGCGGTCGGGGCGACCGCCGGCTGGGTGCTGGCCGAGCCGGCTGATGATCCGCCCGCCGGCCCGCCGGTCGCGGCGGTGACGGACGTGCCCACCCCGGCCGGGAACCGGCCGACCACCGCGCGGCCGACGACCGGCCGGACCACGTCACCGCCCGCGCCGGACGACACGCCCGCCGGGCTGACCGTGCCACCCCTGATCGGTACGGACTTCGTGGCGGCCCGCGCGGAGCTGCGCGCCCGCAAGCTCGGCTGGCGGCTGGTCTTCGGCACCGGCTCGGGTCGGACCGTGCAGGGCACCGAGCCCGCCGCCGGCACGCCGGTGCGCCGGGGAACGACCGTCCGGGTCCACGTCGCCGGGCCCGCGCCGGCGGTGACCGTGCCGTCGCTGGTCGGTGAGGACTGCGACGACGCCGCCGACGACCTCGGCGAGGCCGGATTGTTCCCCCGGTACCGGACGGGCCGGGACGGCACCGTCGTCGACCAGGAGCCCGCCGCCGGTGCCACGGCGTACTGGAACGACCCGGTGGCCCTCACCTGCGGTGACGAGGTTCCCGCCACGAGCGGCGCCCCGGCGACTCCGTGACGGGCGGGTCGCCGCGCTGATCCCGGCCGCCGGTGACCGCGACGGCTACCTTGGACGGTCGAGGGCCGTGCCGCCCGCCCGGTGGGGAGAGGACGTGCGATGAGCGACGACCGCCAGGAGCCACCCGCCGACGATGCGACGCGCCCGCTGCCCCCGGCCGCGGACGACGGGACCCGCCCGCTGCCCCCGCCGGGCGACCGCCCCGCCGGGCAGCCGCTCGACGCGACCGCCCCGCACGAACCGGTGGACGCGACCGCGCGGCACGAGCCGGTGGACGCGACCCGGCCGCTGCCGCCGCCGGCCGACGACGCGACCCGGCGGCAGCCGGCCGCCGTGCCCGCCGCGACCGTGTGGTCCGGGCGGGCCGGGGTGCCGCCGCCCCGGCCGGCGGACTACCAGGAGCCGGTCGAGTGGTACGCCGAGGACCAGCGTGACCGGCGCTGGTGGACGCCGATCCTGCTGGCGATCCTCGCCCTGTTGCTGCTGGGGTTGCTGGGGGCCGGTATCTGGCTGGCGCTGCGGGCCGTCGAGGAACCCGGGTCCGACCCGGCGCCCCCGCCGGTGCCCAGCAGCGCTCCGGTCACCACCGCCGCGCCGACGACCACCGCGCCGACCACGGAGCCGCCGACCAGCCCGCCGACCACCACCGCCGTCGACCGGGTCCCGGTGCCGCCCCTGACGGGGGTGCCCAGGGCGTCGGCCGAGGCGATCATGGACCGGCTCGGTCTGTCGTACCGGGTGCGGACCCGGCCGTCGGACGACCAGCGGCCGGGCACGGTGATAGAGACCGACCCGGAGGCGGGTGAGCTGGTTCGCACCGACGAGGTGGTGACGCTGTTCGTCGCCGCCGCACCGCCGCCGACCCCGTCGCGGACCGAGGAGCCGGAGCCGACGCCCGAGGAGACCCCGACCCGGTGACGGCTCACCACCGCCGGCGTCTGGTCCCGACCAGGCCCAGCCCGGCCAGGGAGATGGCCAGCCCGAGCAGCCCGGAGTAGAAGAGCGACTGGCTGAGGCTCTGCGTCCCACCGGCCGCCGCGCCCCGGGTCGCCGGCCCGGCCACCGCCTCGCCGCCGGCTGACCCGTCGGCCGGCCGGTCGGAGTCGCCGCCGACGGCGCCGGAGTCACCGGCGAGATCGCCGCCGGAGCCGTCGGCCGGCTCGGCCGCGCTCCAGTCGTCGGGGTGGGTCGGGTCGCTGTCGTCGTCCGGGTCTTCGGAGCCCTCCCCGACCACGGTGATCTCGGGGGCGGGCACGGGCTCGGTCAGCCGGGTGGTCGACTCCGCCGGATAGCGGATCACCACCACGAGGGTGACGGCGGCGGCGACCAGCGCCAGCAGTCCGAACGCGTAGGAGATACGGGACCTGTGGTGCCGCCGCGCGGCGGGCATATCGACCATGGCCATCCCAGGTTCAGGGTCCGGGACGCGCGCGCGGGGTGGTGACTTTCGCCGGGGTGGGCGTACCGATTCTATGGCCGCGGTACGCCCCCCGGCCGGGTAATGGCGGGCTCAGCCCACCGGCACCGGGGCCCGGTTGAGGGGCCGCCGCGGTCGTACGGTGTGCGGACGGGACGGCGGCGCGGCCTGGAGCTGCCGGATCCCCGCCTGTTGTACGAAGATCGACCGCCGGTTGACCGCGTCCCCCGCCGCGTTCAACTCGTAGCCGTCGAGCCAGAGCCAACCGTCGTAGGTGGGCCAGTCGAGCACTCGGATGACCCGGAAGGTGATGGGCCGGCGGAACTGGACACTCGCCGCGCGAGTCACGTGCAGTACGTCACCGGAGCGGGGAAGCACATGGGCTCCTGGGAGGACATGGCCGGCGTTGCGAGCCGACCGGAGCTGATCGGGGGAAGGTCGTGCTGGTCCGGCTCGGGGTCGTGCCTCGTGGACCGGTGGATCGGTGGATCGGTGGTGCTGGTCGGGCCGTACCCGCGGTGGCGGACCGCCACCCGACCATCACCGGACTGCTCCCGGGTACCGCGCCCGCCGCCGCAGCCGTCGGGCGTGCAGCGGCGGGGTCATCACCCCGGGGCAGGTCTCGTCGTCGCGGTTGGCGCGGGTGCCTCGTCCGTCGACCCGAAGCCCGGTGGGATCACCACGCCGCGGGAGGGTTCGGGAACGCTGAGTAACCCGTGCCATACGGACAGACTGCATCAGCGATGTGCTCGATGCAAGTTGCACGTCGACTTTTGCCGATAAGTGAGCGCGACACGTGAACCGGACGCTTGAAGACGCCGACCTTGGGACGGCACACTGGACGCCGGTTTCGCCCGCCGCGGCCGGTCGACCACCGGCACCACCCCTGCCGCGAACGATCGCCCGCCGTTCGTCGGTCGCGCCCTCGGCGGGTGTGGACGCAGGCGCGAGCGACCGGAGGTAACCGGGTGAGCGCGAGGAGCGGGTCTTCCCGTCCGGCGAGCCGTGGGGTGACGCGGTGAGCGAGCGGCGCAGCCCCACCATCCGCCGTCGGCGCCTGGGCGCGGAACTGCGCCGCCAGCGCGAGGCCGCCGGGATCACCATCGAGACCGTCGCCGAGCAGCTCGAGTGCTCCGCCTCCAAGATCTCCCGGATCGAGACCGGCCACACCTCGGCCACGCCCCGGGACGTCCGCGACATGCTCCGGATCTACGGGGTGGTGGGCGTCGAGAGCGACGAGCTCGTGCAGATTGCCCGGGAGGCGCGGCAGAAGGGCTGGTGGCATCCGTACAGCACGGTGCTGGTCGGGGCGTTCGTCGGGCTGGAGGCGGCGGCCAGCTCGATCCGGGCGTACGAGCAGCAGGTGGTTCCCGGCCTGCTGGAGACCGAGGAGTACGCGGGCGCGATGATCCGGGCCGCACGTCCGGACTTCACCGCGGACCAGGTGCACCAGCGGGTGCGTGTCCGTCTGGGTCGTCAGTCGTTGTTGACCCAGGACGATCCGGTCGATCTGTGGGTGGTGCTCGATGAGGCGGTGCTGAGCCGGCCGGTTGGCGGCGACGCGGTGATGCGTGGCCAGCTCAAACGGTTGGTCGAGGTGGCGGAACTCCCGAACGTGACGCTTCAGGTTCTGCCTTTCGAGGTGGGTGCGCACGCCGGTATGGACGGCACGTTCACCATCCTCAGCTTCCCCGAACCGAGTGATCCCGATGTCGTGTACGCGGAGAACGCCACGGGTGGGCTCTTCCTGGAGAAGAGCGACGAACTGCAGAAGTACAGCTTCATCTTCGATCACATTCGAGCAGCGGCCATTCGCCCGGAGGAATCCATCGCTCACATCGCAAAACTGGCAGAGGAGCCGTTGTGGAAATGGCGACCAAGAGGGTCCGCAGGGACCTGACGCAGGCGACCTGGTTCAAGAGCTCGAAGAGCGGGCCGAACTGTGACAACTGCGTAGAGGTGGCGTACGTGCCCGGGGTGGTCGGGGTGCGGGACTCCAAGGACAAGACAGGTCCCGCCCTGGTCTTCGCCCCGGGTGACTGGCACGCCTTCGTCGCCGGCGCCCGGGACGGCGCCTTCGTCCAGCACTGACCGACGCAGCGTGGCGTTGACGACGGGCCGGTCGGGGAGTGCCCCGACCGGCCGTCGCCACTTCGGCCCCGTCTCGTTGAACCCTCGGTACGACGCTGGTCGACGACCGGCCGCACGATCGGAATCGAACGAGGCAGGCGAGACGGATGACGACGATCGGTTCAGACAACCTCACCAACGGACCGGGCAAGACCGAGCGGTTCGGTGGCAAGTACCGCGGCGCGCGTCGGGACACCGTGCTGACCGAGGTCGTGTCCACCGACACCGAGGTCGGCCGGGAGTCCGGGTCGGCGAGCCCGGAGCAGGCCGGTCCGCCGCTGTCGCTGCCCTCGCTGGACCCGAACCCGCTGACCGAACCCTCGTTTCCGCCGGCCGGCTGGCCGGTCGAGCCGACCGAGTCGCTGGTCGACCACCCGCTCCTGCGCGGCCTGCTGATGGAGTTGCCGCCGAAGGGGAGTGTCCCGCCGCCCGGTTGGCTGGACCGGTGGTTCGAGGCCACCCGGGCGATCCTGGAGCTGCTCTACGTGCAGGGCTCCGGCCGCCCGCGCTGAGGCCGGCGCCGCCCGCGGCGTGGGCGGCTTCAGCAGCGACGGTCCGCCGGGCGAGGCCCGCTCGGCGAGCCGGTTGTGCCGCAGCGCGAGGCGTACCCCGAGCGCGAGGACGGCGAGGCCGCCGACGGTGACCGCCGCCCCGGCCACGTCCGGTCGGGTCGTGAGGTCGAGCCCGCCGGCCGTCGCCAGCGCGGGCATCGTGGCCAGGGCGGTGACCTGCAACGGCAGGCCCACCAGCGGGTGTGCCGCGGCGGCCCGCAGGCCGTGCGGCGCGGGCGTGCCCGGTGCGGTGGCGAACGCGCCGGCGCCGGCCCGCAGCCGGCGTACCCGGGGCAGGGTGCGGGCCGCGACGACGAGCGCCGGCCCGGCCGCCAGGGTGAGCCCGGCGGCGGCCCGGTCGGCCGTGGTCGCGCCGGCGCCGGCCAGGGCGGCGGCGAAGACCGCCGCGGTCAGCCCGAGGGCGGTCAGGGTCAGGGCGGACAACCATCCGGTACGCCGCCGGAGTGCGCGGGCACGGTCCAGCCCGGGCAGTCCGTCCGCCACGATGCCGGCGGCCAGCCAGAGCGCGGCGGTCGGGATCAGGACGGCGAGCTCACTCTCCATGTCCGACAGCCTGGCCCCCGCCTGAGCCGGGCGGATCCAGGGCCGCCCCCGGTTCGACCCCCACGCGTCCCGTAGGGGGCCATCTCGCCGGTGGTATGGGCGAGTTGGCATGTTCAGCTTCCCGTTCTGCGGGACCTACTCTCGATTCGATCGGCATTCATCGATTCATCCGGCGTCGCGGGTGAACGGTCGGACGCCGGTCCGAGGGAGGTAGGGAGATGGGTCTTCCACACAGGTCCGTACTGGTCGGGGTGGCCGCCCTGGCCATGGTCGCGACCGCCACGCCAGCGACGGCCGCCGAGCCCACCGGTGCGATCCGCGCCGCGGGCGGAGCCACCGCCGTCGCGGACAGCTACATCGTCGTCTTCAAGGACAGCGCCGTCGCCCGCACCGCGATCGGGTCGTCGGTGAACCGGCTGGTCAAGCGGCACGGCGGCGCCGTGGCCCGGACGTACAGCGCGGCCGTGCGCGGCGCCGAGATCCGGGTCGACGCCCGGGCTGCCGCCCGGATCGCGGCGGACCCGGCGGTGGCGTACGTCGAGCAGAACCACACCGTGTCCCTGGCCGGCACCCAGGCCAACCCGCCGTCGTGGGGGCTCGACCGGATCGACCAGCGGGCGCTGCCGCTGAACAGCTCCTACACGTACCCGAACACCGCCGGCAACGTGACCTCGTACGTCGTCGACACCGGCATCCGGATCAGCCACACCGACTTCGGTGGCCGGGCCACCTGGGGCACCAACACCGTGGACACCAACAACACCGACTGCAACGGCCACGGCACGCACGTCGCCGGCACCGTCGGCGGCACGGCGTACGGGGTGGCCAAGGCGACCCGGCTGGTGGCGGTCAAGGTGCTCAACTGCTCCGGCAGCGGCACCAACGCCGGGGTGATCTCCGGCGTGGACTGGGTCACCGCGAACGCCGTCAAGCCCGCGGTGGCCAACATGAGCCTCGGCGGCGGGGCCAGCAGCGCCCTGGACACCGCCGTCGCGAACTCCATCAACTCCGGCGTGACGTACGCGCTGGCCGCCGGGAACAGCAACGCCAACGCCTGCAACACCTCGCCGGCCCGCACCCCGGCCGCCATCACCGTCGGCGCGACGACCAACACCGACGCGCGATCGTCCTTCTCCAACTACGGCACCTGCCTGGACATCTTCGCCCCCGGCACGTCGATCACCTCCGCCTGGAACAGCAGCGACTCCGCGAGCAACACCATCAGCGGCACGTCGATGGCGTCCCCGCACGTCGCCGGCGCCGCGGCGCTGGTGCTCGGGGCCAACCCCGGGTACACGCCGCAGCAGGTCCGGGACACCCTGGTCAACAACGCCACCAGCAACGTGGTGACCAACCCCGGCACCGGCTCGCCGAACAAGCTGCTCTACGTCGGCGACGGTGGCACCCCCCCGCCGCCGCCCCCGCCGCCGCCCGGCTGCACCGGCACCAACGGCACGGACGTCGCGATCCCGGACGCCGGGTCGGCGGTGAGCAGCTCGATCACCATCTCCGGCTGTGGGCGCAACGCCTCGGCGACCTCGACGGTGGCGGTGAACATCGTGCACACCTACCGCGGTGACCTGGTCATCGACCTGGTCGCCCCGGACGGGTCGGCGTACCGGTTGAAGAACAGCAGCGGCTCCGACAGCGCTGACAACGTCAACACCACCTACACGACCAACGTCTCCGGCGAGGCCGCGGACGGCACCTGGCGGCTCCAGGTGCGTGACATCTACTCGGCCGACACCGGCTACATCAACACCTGGACGCTGACCCTCTGACCCTGTTCCCACGCGCGAGGCCCCGCCCGGAACTCCGGGCGGGGCCTCGTGTCGCAGCTGCGGGGCCGGCTCAGACCGCGAAGGTCGGCGGCCGTTCGGTGGCCGGGGCCGGCGGCTTCGCCTTCCACAGGCCGGTCTTCTGCCCGGCGAGCCGGGTCAGGTAGGCCGGGTTGAGGATGACGTACCGGCGCCAGAGCCGCTTCGGCTCCAGGCCGAGCCGCCAGAACCACTCCAGCCCGGCCCGCTGCATCCACGGCGGCGGCTGCTTCAACAGGCCGGCGTGGTAGTCGAAGGCCGCGCCGACCGCCATCATCGGCATGTCCAGCAGCGGACGCATCGCGTACGTGAAGACCTCCTGGCGCGGGCAGCCCAGCCCGACCAGGACCAACCGGGCGCCGCTGGCCCTGATCCGGTCCGCGATCTCGACGTCCTCACCGGGCTGGACCTCGCGGAACTTCGACGGCTCCACCCCGGCGATCTTGAGGGCGGGGAACATCCGCTCCAGGGCCGGGATCAGCTTGCCGAGGGTCTCCTCGGTGGAGCCGTACAGGTAGACCGGCAGCCCCTCCTCGGCGAAGCGGTGCAGCACGTGCAGCGTCAGCGTCGGGCCGTAGACCCGGTCCGACAGGCCCGCGTGGTGCAGCAGGTTGAGCGCCCAGCGCACCGGCTGCCCGTCCGGGGTGACCACGTCGAAGGAGTTCAGCCGGGCGTTGTGCGCCGGGTCGAGCACCCCGGTCATCACCCCGTGCACGGCCAGCGCGGTCAGCGCCAGCGGCCGGCGGTCGCGCGCCGCGGCCACCACCTGCTCGGTCGCCGAGGCGTAGTCGGTCGCGTCGACCAGGACGCCGAGGACGTTGCGCTTGCTGTGTCCGGTCATGCCTGCGGCACCCACTTGTCGACGTTGGCCTCGTAGATCTCCCGCATGATCATGGGGACGTCGTAGACCTGCTTCCAGTCCGGGTAGTCGGCCTGGAACGCCTCGTTCGAGCCGATCCACCACTTGTGGTCGCCGATCCGGTTCGCCTCGACGTACTCGGTGACCATCTCCTGGCCGGTGATCTGCTCGGCCAGGGTGAACGCCTCGCGGTTGGAGGTGTTGGAGTGCCGCCCGCCGCCGAGGTTGTAGACCGCCGCCGAGCGGGGTTTACGGAAGAACGCCTCGAACGCGGAGACCACGTCCGAGCTGTGGATCGCGTCCCGGACCTGCTTGCCCTGGTAGCCGAAGATCTTGTACGTCCGGCGCTCCATGTTGGCCCGCATCACGTACCCGAGGAAGCCGTGCAGCTCGGTGGCCGAGTGCGCCGGTCCGGTCAGCGTGCCGCCGCGGAAGCAGGCGGTCCGCATGCCGAAGTAGCGGCCGTACTCCTGCACCATCACGTCGGCGGCCACCTTGGAGGCGCCGAAGACCGAGTGCAGGCAGGCGTCGATCGACATGTCCTCGCGGATGCCCTGCTCGTACGGGTGCCCCGGCTCGATCTCCCACCGGGTCTCCTGCTCCACCAGCGGCAGGCTGTTCGGCCGGTCGCCGTAGACCTTGTTGGTCGAGCAGTGGATCACCGGCGCCTCGATGCAGTGCTCACGCACGTTCTGCAGCACGTTGAGGGTGCCGCCGGCGTTGACGTCGAAGTCGGTGAACGGGTCGCGCACCGCCCAGTCGTGCGAGGGCTGCGCGGCCGTGTGGATCACCACGGCGATGTCCCGGCCGTACCGCTGGAAGAGCTTCGCCAGCGTGTCCCGGTCGCGGATGTCGATGCTGTGGTGCGAATACGCCGACCCCAGCTCGTCGGTCAACCGCCGGACGTTCCACGCGGTCGACGCCTCGGCACCGAAGAACTCCTGCCGCATGTCGTTGTCGATGCCGACCACATCGAGGCCGAGCCCGGCGAAGTGCCGGACCGCCTCGGACCCGATCAGACCGCCCGATCCGGTCACCAACGCGACACTCACACGCCACTCCTGATCAGTAGGAGGCTCAGAAACCACCGGAGCATAGCGTGACGTCCGGCACGTCCCGATACGAGACGAGGGCCCCGCAACTGCGGAGCCCTCGTCGATCTGGTGGGGATGGGGGGAGTTGAACCCCCACGTCCTTTCGGACACACGGACCTGAACCGTGCGCGTCTGCCATTCCGCCACATCCCCGTGGCACGACCTCGAACACTGTAGCGGTGCCCGCCCCGCTGTCGCCAGCGAGCCCCGGCGGATCGCGCGGTGACCTCGGTCGCAACGATCGGCTACCGTTCCTCGGAGCGGTCACCGTTCGTGGCGGACGAAACATTAGCACGGTCGGAAGGGCGCCCGGGAAAACGGGCCACCGCGCGCCGGCCGAGCGGCGCGCGAGCTGCATGCGCGCCGGCCGGATACCATCATGTCCTCGGGACCCGAGGAGGAGCCGGTGAGCGTGCTGCAACGCTTCGAGAAGCGTCTGGAAGGCCTGGTCGAAGGGGCCTTCGCCAAGGTCTTCAAAGGGGTGGTCCACCCCGTGGAGATCCTCAACGCCATGCAGCGGGAGGCCGAGGCGCACAAGGCCATCCTGGCTGGTGGCCGCACGTTGGTGCCCAACCGCTACGTGATCGATCTCTCGCCCTACGACCACAGTCGTCTGGCGCCGTACGCCGCCGCGCTGGCCCAGGAACTGGCCCAGTCGCAGGCGGAGTTCATCGGCGAGCAGGCGTGGACGGTCTACGGCGACGTGATCGTCGAGATCGAACGCGGCGAGGGGCTGGACACCGGCATGTTCCGGGTCACCGCCGAGGTCTACACCGGTGGCGAGGTCGCGCCGGTCTCCGCGCCGGGCGGCTACGACGCCGGCCCGCCGGCGTACCCGGCGTACGACCAGGGTGGCGGCTACGGCCCGCCGCCGGGGCACGGCGGCGGCGCCCGCAACGTCCGGCTGGTCTCCGGGGACGGTCGCACGTACCCGCTCCAGATGGGCTCGACGGTGATCGGCCGTGGCGACCAGGCGAACCTGCGCCTGCCCGACGTCGGCATCTCCCGGCGACACGCCCGGCTGGACTTCGACGGCGGGCAGGTCGTGCTGACCGACCTTGGGTCGACCAACGGGACGATGGTCAACGGCCAGCGGGTCTCCGCGGTGGCGCTCAACCCCGGCGACATGATCCAGCTCGGCACGACGACGCTGACCTTCCGCGTGGACGGCTGACCCGCCTTGCCGGAACTCGTCATCACCGTTGCCCGGTTCGGGTTCCTCATCCTGCTGTGGATCTTCGTGTTCACGGTGGTCGGCGTCATCCGCCGCGACCTCTTCGCAGGAGCCCGGTCGGGCCGGCTGGTGGCCGCGCCGCGCGCGGTCGGCGCCTCGACCGGGCAGGCGGCGAAGCCGGCGGCGAAGGCCAAGCGGGGCAGGGCCGCGCACCAGCTGGTGGTCACCGCCGGTCAGCTCGCCGGCACCCGGATCACCCTCGGCGAAGCGCAGATCACGATCGGACGGGCCGAGGACTCCACCCTCGTCATCACCGACGACTACGCCTCCGCCCGGCACGCCCGCCTCGTGCCGCGCGAGGGGCAGTGGTTCGTCGAAGATCTCGGCTCGACTAACGGCACCTACCTGGATCGCGCTAAGGTCTCCGGACCAACCCCCGTCCCCCTCGGCGTGCCGATCCGGATCGGCCGCACATCTCTCGAATTACGGCCATGACTCTGACCCTGCGCTATGCGGCCCACAGCGACCGCGGTCTGATCCGAGACGGAAACCAGGATTCCGTCTACGCCGGGCCGCGGCTCCTCGCCGTCGCCGACGGCATGGGCGGCATGGCCGCCGGTGACGTCGCCAGCAACATCGTCATCGGTGCCATGGCGCCCCTCGACGAGGACGTCCCCGGGGACGCGCTCGTCGATGCCCTGCGCTCGGCCGTCGGCACCGCCAACCAGCAGCTCCGCGACACCGTGGACGCCAACCCGCAGCTGGAGGGGATGGGCACCACGCTCACCGCGACCCTCTTCTCCGGCAGCAAGCTCGGTATGGTCCACATCGGTGACTCGCGGGCCTATCTCCTGCGCAACGGTGAGTTCGCGCAGATCACCAAGGACGACACCTACGTCCAGATGCTCGTCGACGAGGGCCGGATCAGCGCGGAGGAGGCGAGCAGCCACCCCCAGCGCTCGCTGCTCACCCGGGCGCTCGACGGCCGGGACATCGACCCGGAGTACAGCGTCCGGCAGGTGCTTCCCGGTGACCGCTACCTGATCTGCAGTGACGGCCTCTCGGGCGTGGTCAGCGCGGACACCATCGGCGACACCTTGCGGGAGTACACCGACCCGCAGCAGTGCGTCGAGCGGCTGGTGCAGCTCGCGCTCCGCGGCGGTGGCCCGGACAACATCACCGTGATCATCGCGGACGCCACCGACCAGGACATCGTCGAGGCGAGCCCGATCGTCGGCGGCGCCGCGTCCCGGGACCGGGGCATGGCCACCTCCGCCGACGTCTCCACCCCGGCCGCCCGGGCCTCGGCGCTCAACGCGCCGCGTCCCCCGGCCCCGGAGGATCCGGCCGCCGGTGGCGACGACGAGCCGGACCGGCCCCGCCGGCGCCCGCTGCGTACCGTCGCGATGCTGACGGCGCTGCTGGTCATCCTCGGCGGCGGCCTCTTCGCCGGGTGGAGCTACACCCAGCGGCAGTACTACGTCGGGGCGACCGACGAGGGGCAGCTCGCGGTCTTCCGCGGGGTTCCCGGCCAGGTCGCCGGCCTCAACCTGTCCGACGTGCACTCGGAGAGCCCCGCCAAGCTGGACGATCTCACCCTTGCCGCGCAGGAGCAGGTCAAGCAGGGCATCCAGGCCAAGAGCGAGCCGGACGCGATGCGCCAGCTGGCCGAGCTGACCCGCGACGACCCGACCAACTCGAACCTCAAGCCGGTCTGTCCGCCGAGCCCCACGGCGGTGGCGAGCAACTCCCCGATCGCGCCGACCCGCGCCGCGCCCGCACCGTCCGTTTCGGCGGCCGGCGGTCGACCGACCCGATCCTCCGCCACCCCGACGCCGACCATCACGCCCGACGCCTCGGTCTCCGATGCGGTTCCGCCGGTCCTCGACCCGGCGGGCTGCCGGTCGTCCGAGTGACCGTCGGCTGACATCCAGGGACCTTCCGTGACCGCAGCGGCCACACCGGCAGCCTCGCCCGCCAAGACGGGCGAGCAGCCCGGCGTACGTCTGGCCCGGTCCCGGCGCAACGCCGAGCTGTCGCTGCTGGCACTGGCCATGGTGCTGGTGGCGGCGTACGGGGCGATCGTCGAGTCGAACGTGCTCGACACGGTCACCCCGGGCTTCTGGGTTCCGGCCGCCGTGCTCGGCGTCCTCTTCCTCGGCATGCACCTGGTGATCCGGTTCCTGGCACCGTTCGCCGATCCGGCCCTGCTGCCGGCCGTCGCGCTGCTCAACGGCATCGGGGTCGGCTTCCTGCGCCGGTACGACCTGGCCCGGGCGGACGCGGCGGACCGGGAGGCGCTGGCGATCTTCGCCGGCACCGGCGGTCGTCAGCTGGCCTGGACGCTCGCCTCGGTGGTCCTCGCCGCGGTCCTGCTCTTCATCGTCAAGGACCACCGGTCGATCTCCCGGTACGCGTACACGCTGGGGTTGGCCGGCATCATCCTGGTGATGATCCCGGCGGTGCTGCCCCGGCGGTACTCGGAGATCTACGGCGCCAAGCTGTGGATCCGGGTCGGCGGGTTCAGCATCCAGCCGGGTGAGTTCGCCAAGCTGGCGCTGCTGGCCTTCTTCGCCTACTACCTGGTCCGCAAGCGCGAGGTGCTCTCCCTGGCCAGCCGGCGGATCCTCGGCATCGACTTCCCCCGCGGCCGGGACCTCGGCCCGGTCCTCGTGGTCTGGGTGCTGAGCCTGCTGATCCTGGTCTTCGAGAAGGACCTCGGCACCTCGCTGCTCTACTTCGGCATGTTCGTGGTGACGCTCTACATCGCCACCGAACGGGTCAGCTGGCTGCTCATCGGTCTGCTGCTCTTCTTCGGTGGCGCCTACCTCGCGTACGTGCTGGGCGGCACGATCGGCGGCCCGTTCGCCAACTTCCACCTGCGCGCGGAGATCTGGCTCGACCCGTTCTCCGACCCTTATCAGGACGGCTACCAACTGGTCCAGGGCCTGTTGGCGCTCGGCAGCGGGGGGCTCTTCGGCACCGGGCCGGGTGCCGGCGAGCCGCTGGAGATCCCCGAGGTGCAGAACGACTTCATCTTCGCCGGCATCGGCGAGGAGATCGGCCTGTTCGGGCTGACCGCCCTGCTGGTGACGTACCTGCTGATCGTGGAGCGCGGGCTGCGGGCCGGCCTGGAGGTGCGGGACTCGTTCGGCAAGCTGCTCGCCGGTGGTCTCGCCTTCACCCTCGGGCTCCAGGTCTTCGTGATCGTCGGCGGCATCAGCAAGCTGATTCCGCTGACCGGTCAGACCACCCCGTTCCTCTCCGCCGGTGGGTCGTCGCTGATGGCCAACTGGCTGCTCATCGCGCTGCTGCTGCGGGTCTCCGACGGCGCCCGCCGCCCGTTGACCGCGAGCGGCGGACCGGCCGCTCGGCCCTCGGGCACCCCGCCGGAGCAACTGCACGGCGCTCCCACGGAGGTGATCCGCCCGTGAACGCGCCCCTGCGCCGCGCCGGCGTCGTCGTCATGGTCCTGTTCGGGCTGCTCTTCGCGAACCTGAACTGGGTCCAGGGTTACAAGGCGGACGAATACCGCAACAGCGACTACAACGGCCGGGTCCAGGTGGCCGAGTACGAGCGCCGGCGCGGCAACGTCGAGGCCGGTGGCACCGCCTTCGCCACCAGCAAGGCGACCAGCGACAAGCTGAAGTACCTGCGCACCTACCCCGGCGGGGCGAAGTACGCGCACGTGCTCGGCTACAAGTCGGTCAACATCGGGGAGACCGGCATCGAGCGGACCGAGGACGAGTTCCTCGCCGGCACCAGCGACGCCCTGATCGCCAACCGGATCAAGGACCTGTTCACCGGCGACGAGACCGGGGGCGGCAACGTCCTGCTCACCCTCTCCAAGCGCGCGCAGGACGCCGCGTACAACGGCCTGCGGGACAACAACGTGGGCGCGACGAAGGGCGGGGCGATCGCCATCGACCCGCGTACCGGGGCGGTGCAGGCGCTCGTCTCGATGCCCAGCTTCGACCCGAACCCGCTGGCCAGCCACAACACCAACGAGGCCACCGCGGCGTACAACAAGCTCGAGCAGGACCCGGCCGGTCCGCTGAAGAACCGGGCGCTGTCGGAGACCCTGCCGCCCGGCTCGACCTTCAAGATCGTCGTGGCCGCGGCGGCGCTGGAGAACGGGGTCGGCAAGAACACCCCGATCCCGGCCGGCGCGAGCTGGACCCCGCCGACCTCCGGTGCGCCGATCCGCAACGCGCACCCGTCGATCTGCCCCGAGGACGAGGTCAGCCTGAGCGAGGCCGTGCGGGAGTCGTGCAACACCGGCTTCGCCCGGCTCGGCGTGAAGCTCGGCGCCGACACCCTCAAGGAGAAGGCCCGGCAGTTCGGGTTCGAGCAGGAAGACCTCACCGTCGGCGAGGACGGGCTGGGCGTGGCGGCCAGCCGCACCGGCACCATGCAGAACCCCGACGGCGGGGACAACCCGGCCGGGGTCGCCCAGTCCTCGATCGGTCAGTTCGACGTCCGGATGACCCCGCTGCAGGGGGCGATGATCGCCGCCACGGTCGCCAACGGCGGCAGTCAGATGCGGCCGTACCTGGTCAAGCAGCTGCTCGGGCCGGACCGGACCACCGTCTACGACGCCGCCAAGCCGCGGAAGCTGCGCGAACCGGTGAGCGGCCAGGTCGCGAACGACCTGCGGGACATGATGGTCGGCGCCGTGGAGGGTGGCACCGGCCGCACCGCCCGGATCGACGGCTACACGGTCGGCGGCAAGACCGGCACCGCCCAGTCCGCGCCGACCCGGCCCGACCACGGCTGGTTCATCGGCTTCGCGATCGACCGGAACGGCACCCCGGTCTCCGCGGTCTGCGTGCAGCTGGAGGAGGCGGGCGAGGGCGGCAGCGCCGAGGCGGCCCGCATCGCCGGCCGGATCATGCAGGCGGCGATCGCCGATTCCGGGAGCCGCTGACATGCTCAGCCCCGGCGTCCAGCTCGGCAACCGCTACCGCCTCGACGAGCGGATCGCCAGCGGTGGCATGGGCGACGTCTGGCGCGGCACCGACCAGGTGCTGGGCCGTACGGTGGCGGTGAAGAGCCTGCTGCCGGCGCTGCTGGACGAGCCGGGCTTTGCCGAGCGGTTCCGCGGTGAGGCCCGGACGATGGCCACCATCAACCACCCGGGCGTGGTGGACGTCTACGACTTCGGCAGCGACCAGCACATCGCCTTCCTGGTGATGGAGTACGTCGAGGGCGACGCGCTCTCGGCGACGCTGAGCCGGGTCGGCCGGCTCACCCCGGCCCGGACGATGGCGCTGCTGGCGCAGGCCGCCGACGCGCTGCACGCCGCCCACGAGAAGGGCATCGTGCACCGGGACGTCAAGCCGGGCAACCTGCTGGTCCGGCCGAACGGGACGCTGGTGCTCACCGACTTCGGCATCGCCCGTTCCGACCTGGTCGGCCAGCTCACCGCCGCCGGCTCGGTGCTCGGCACCGCGTCGTACATCTCGCCGGAGCAGGCCACCGGCGCGGTCGCCACCCCCGCGTCCGACGTGTACGCCCTGGGCGTGGTCGCGTACCAGTGCCTCGCCGGTCGTCGGCCCTTCGAGGGGGACAACCCCCTCGAGATCGCGATGAAGCACGTCCGGGAGACCCCCAGGCCGCTGCCCGGCGACATTCCGCCGCAGGTCAAGGCGATCGTGGAGCGGGCGCTGGCGAAGGACCCGGCGCACCGCTGGCCGAGCGCCGCCGCGCTCGCCTCGGTGGCCCGGCAGGCGAAGGCGGCGCTCTCCCAGCAGGCCCGCGGCGGTGGGCAGGCCCGCCCGGTCTCGGCGGCGCCGGCCTCGCCGGCCGCGCCGGTGGCCCGGGCGCAGGTCCCCGCCGCGCCGCATCAGCAACAGCACCGCCCGGTCTCGGCGGCGCACCCGCAGTCCCGCCCGCCCGCGACCGGCCAGGCCCGCCCGCCGGTGGTGGCGCGGCAGCCGCAGGCGTCCGCCGGGGTGCCGCGACAGGCCGCCCCGCCGGCCGCTCCGGCCGGTCAGACCCGCGGCGCCGCTGCCGTGCCGTCGGCACCGATCCGGTCCGACCGCCCGACCGGGTACGCCCCGGCACCCGCTCCGGCTCCCGCGCGGCGTTCCAGGTCAGGGCGGGTCCTGCTGGCCATTCTGCTGGCCGTACTGGTTCTGGTCTGCTCCGGCGTGATTTCCTACAAGTCGCGGGAGGCCGTGGGAGCCGGTGACCCCGGCTCGCCCGTCATACTCAGCGCCACGCCGGGCGCGCTGAGCGCCCACGGACGCGACGATCCGGCCTCCACGCCGTACCGTCGGGTGGAGTTGCCCCAACCGGGCGGCGGCGAGACGACGACGAGCGAAGGACGACGAACGCGATGACAGCGCAGGCCCGCCTGCTCGGTGGCAGGTATCAGGTCGGCGAGCTGCTCGGCTACGGCGGCATGGCGGAGGTGCACCGCGGTCGTGACCTCCGGCTCGGTCGCGACGTCGCGATCAAGATGCTCCGCGCCGACCTGGCCCGGGACGCCACCTTCCAGATGCGGTTCCGCCGGGAGGCGCAGAACGCCGCATCCCTCAACCACCCGGCGATCGTCGCCGTCTACGACACCGGCGAGGAGACCGGGCCGACCGGCGAGACGCTTCCCTTCATCGTCATGGAGTTCGTCAACGGACGGACCCTCAAGGAGGTCCTCGGTGTCGAGGGGCGGCTCCAGCCGCGTCGGGCGTTGGAGATCTGCGCCGACATGGCCGCCGCGTTGGAGTTCAGCCACCGGCACGGGATCATCCACCGGGACATCAAGCCCGGCAACGTGATGCTGACCCAGACCGGCCAGGTCAAGGTGATGGACTTCGGCATCGCGCGGGCGCTGGCCAGCGGCGTCACCACGATGACCCAGACCAGCGCGGTGATCGGCACGGCGCAGTACCTCTCGCCGGAGCAGGCCCGCGGCGAGGCGGTCGACGCGCGCTCCGACGTGTACGCCGCCGGGTGTGTCCTCTTCGAGCTGCTCTGCGGGCACCCGCCGTTCATCGGTGACAGCCCGGTCAGCGTCGCCTACCAGCACGTGCGAGAGGCCCCGCCGACCCCCAGCGACATCAACCCGGACGTCAACCCGGCGGTCGACGCGATCGTGCTCAAGGCGCTGTCGAAGAACCCGCTGAACCGCTACCAGAGCGCCGGTGAGATGCGGGCCGACCTGCTCCGCGCCGCCGCCGGCCGGCCGGTGCTGGCCACCCCGGTCATGCCGCACGACGAGACGGCGCAGTTGGCGCCCGGCGCCGGTGCGGCCGGCTACCCGACGCAGGTGGCGGGCGCGGCCACCCGACAGATCCCGGCGCGGGTAGGTGACCCGGGGCGGCGCAAGAGCTCGGCGTGGGTGATCGCCGCCTTCGCGGCGGTCGGTGTACTGGCGGTGATCGCCCTGGTCGCGGGGCTGTTGCTCCAGAACCGGCCGCCGGAGAAGGTCACCGTGCCGACCCTGGCCGGCAAGAGCCAGGCCGTCGCGTTCGCCGAGATCGAGAACGCCGGCCTGGTGCCGAAGCGCGGTGACCCCACCTTCAACAGCACCTGCACCGAGGGCACCGTCGCCGACCAGAACCCGAAGCCGGGCGTACAGGTCGCGCAGAACCAGCAGGTGATCGTCAACATCTGCGGCGGCAAGCCCGAGGTTCCCATCCCGAGCGGGCTGGTCGGATCCCAGTACGAGAACGTCAAGGAACAGCTCGACAAGCTGAACCTGAAGGTCGACCAGAAGCTCGTGGACAGCGGCCAGCCGGAGGGGACCGTCACCAAGGTGACGCCGCCATCCGGCACCAAGGTTCCCGAGGGCCAGAAGGTGGTCGTGGAGGTCTCCAGGGGCAACATCCGCGAGGTGCCTCGCGTGATCGGCTTCACCGAGGAACAGGCCCGCGAGGAGTTGAGGAAGGCCGGCTACGACGTACGGGTGCGCCCCGGCGACGAGGTGCCGGCCGACGAGGCCGGAAAGGTGACCAAGCAGTCGCCGGGCCCGGGCACCAAGCTGGCTCGCGGCGAGCGGGTCACCATCGAGGTCTCCGTCCCCGAGCCCACGCAGGAGCCGACCCCGGCCAGCCCGACCCCGGCGACCCCGACCCCGACGACCGGTGCCGGTGGCGGCTTGTTCCCACCCCCGCCGCAGCGGGTGTCGGGCGACTAGCGCTCCAGCATCGTCGGAGGCCCGGTCCGCACCCGCGGGCCGGGCCTTCGCCGATTTGATCGTCGGACGGTGCGGCGTGCCGGTGCTGGCCCCTGGCCCGCGCCGTGTCCCCGGCATACTCACCGCGCCACTACGCTGAGCGCGGATGTGGGCCCCCGGGCGGGCACACGAGATCCCAGCACCATCCTCGGGGGGCCGGCCGGTGACAGCGCTCGCACGTCTGCGGAGCGGGGCGTACCGCTGGCGGCCCTGGCGGTTTCGGACGGTCGCCCTGGGCCTGGTCGCGCTGTTTCTGATCAGCGTCCCGTGGCTGTGGACGACCATCGGCGCGCAGGGGCACCTGTACGACGAGGCCGAGGCGCCCGCCGCCGACGTCGTGATCGTCCTGGGCACCGCGGTGGCGGCCGACCGCCGGCAACCCGGGGGGCGGCTCGCCGGTCGCCTGGAGACGGCGGCGGAGCTGGTGCACAGCGGGCGAGCCCGGGTGGTGCTGGTCTCCGGCGACGGGGACGGTACGTCCGGTGACGAGCCGGCCTCGATGACCGCGTACCTGACCGAGCACCTCGGCGTCGATCCACGTCGGGTCGTGGCCGACCCGTTCGGCTTGGACACCTACGACACCTGCCAGCGGGCCCGCGAGGTCTACGGCGTGGAGCGGGCGCTGATCGTGACGCAGTCCTACCACCTGAACCGGGCGGTGACGCTCTGCCGCCACCTCGGCCTCGACGTCGACGGGGTGAACGCCCGCTGCTCCGGCTGCGGGGCCGTCCTGCTCGCCGGGAAGGCGGTCCGGGACTACTTCGCCAGTGGCAAGGCGGCCTGGGACGCCGTCCGGCACCGGCCGCCCGCCGTCAGCTCACCCCCGAACGCCGAGGTGCGGGACGCATTGAAGAGCTGACCGGAGACGGGCAGACCTGGCCGGCCGGGCCGTCGGCGCGCCCCGCCGTCGACGGGACGAGGAGGACGTGGCAGGTCGGTCAGGAGGCGGCGAACGCGGCGCGGCGGCGGGCGTCCACCTCGGCGGCCAACTCCGGGGCGCGCTCCAGCGCCTCCGAGTGACCGCAGGCGGCCAGCCAGTTCGCCAGCATCAGGTGACCGCCCTCGGTCAGCACCGACTCCGGGTGGAACTGGACGCCCTCGATCGGCAGGGTCCGGTGGCGCATCGCCATCACCACCCCGGACCCGGTCCAGCCGGTAACCTCCAGCTCGTCCGGGAGCGTCTCGGGGAGCACGGCCAGCGAGTGGTAGCGGGTGGCGGTGAACGGGTCGGGCAGGCCGGCCAGTACCCCGACGGACCGGTGGCGCACCTCGGAGGTCTTGCCGTGCAGCAGCTCGGGGGCGCGGGTGACGGTGGCGCCGAACGCCTCACCGATGGCCTGGTGGCCGAGGCAGACGCCGAAGATCGGCAGCTCACCGCCGTACGTCCGGATCACGTCGAGGCAGATGCCGGCCCGGTCCGGGCTGCCCGGCCCCGGCGAGAGCAGGACGCCCGCGGCGCCGACCCGGCCCACCTCCGCCACGTCGATCTCGTCGTTGCGCCGGACCTCGCAGTCGACGCCGAGCTGGCCGAGGTACTGCACGAGGTTGAAGACGAACGAGTCGTAGTTGTCGATCACCAGGACACGCATCGGCTCACTCGTCCGGGGAGGGGGGTGGGGTGTTGTTCTCGTCGGTGTCGTACGGCAGGTCGTACTCGTCCCCGGTCGGCGCGGGTCCGGGTTCGCCACCGGGGGCGTCGCCGCCCGGCGTGCCGGAGTCCTGGGTGACCTGCACGTCGTCGAAGGGGAGCAGCGGCTCGGCCCACGGGAAGACCACGTACCACAGCAGCGCCACGGCCGCGGTGGCCAGCAGCACCGACCCGGTCAGCCGGCCGGGCAGGCCGAACGGCAGCTTCCGCCAGATCCAGGAGTACATCGCGGTCCTCAGGCTCCCAGTTCCTGCGGCCGCCCCGCCGACTTGGGCTGCTTGCGCTCCAGTTCGGCGTGGACGATCAGACGCTGGTAGTTGTCGAATTTCGGGTTACAGGTGGTCAGCGTGAGCACCGCCTTGGTCGGCTTCTGACCGGGCTTCGACGGCACCGGCGCGACCACCTCGACCTGGTCGGGCCGGACGATCCGGGACTGGTAGACCTTGTAGACGTACCACTCGGTCTTGCCCTCCACGACGATCGCGTCGCCGTTGTCGAGCTCGTCCAGCGACCAGAAGGTGGCCCGGTTCCGGTGCCCGGCGACGGAGAAGTTGCCCAGCTGGCCGGGGAGCGCGCTCTTCGGGTAGTGGCCCGGGGCGTACCGGATGTCCTTCTGGGTGACGCCCTCGACCACGACCCAGTTCTTGTCCAGCTTGGGGATGTAGAGCCCGGCGATCGGCCGGCCCTCCACCGGCGGCTTCGGCTTGGGGGCCGGGCCGGTGGGGGCGACGGTGGGGTCGCCGGTCGGGCCCCAGGCCTGCTCCAGCTGCTTGGTCAGGTCGTTCTGGTGGGCGTCGACGATCGCCGACTTGCCCCAGATCTCGTAGCCGGCGAAGAGGAGCACCACGAGGCCGAAGGTGATCAGCACCTCGCCGGTCAGCCGGATGCCGGTGCGCAGCCGGGAGGCGAACGACGGTCGGGTCAGCTCGGAGTAGACGCTCTTGTAGCCCTCGCCGGTCTGCTCCGGTCGCAGCTGGACCACCCGCTCGCCGCGTCGCGGCTGCGGCTGCGGCTGCGAGCCGGGCGGCGTGTCGTCGGCGCCGTCACGGGGCTCCGGGGCGGGGGGCACCGCGCCCATCAGCGCCGTCGAGTCGAGCGCCGGCGGGGCGGCCTGCGGTCGGCCGACGGCCGGGATGACCGCGGTCGCCGAGGGATCGGGCCCGGCGCCCCGTGGGCCGCTGTCCGGGCCGGGACCGCCGGGTCGGCTCGACGGGTACGGCTGCGGCTGACCGGCCGGGCCGGAGCGGTCGTCGGTCGGGGCGGGTGCGGTCGGCCGGACGTCGGCCGGCGGTCCGGTGCGGTCGGTGACCTTGGGGAGGAGAGCGGTGGGCGCGTCGGCCACCGGCCGGGTCTCCGGGCCGGACTGCCGCTCGGCGGCGCGGGGATCGGCTGCGGCGCCCGGGCCGGGGCCGGCGGGTCGCTCGGCACCGGCGGGCGGTCGCTGGGCACCGGCTGCGGTGGGTGGCAGGTGTCCGGGCGGCGTGGCCGGCGTCGACGCCCGCTGGGTGGCGGGCGGTACCGCTGTCGACGACCGGTGCGCGTCCGGCGTCGCCGGCGTGCTTGATCCCGTTGGGCGGTGAGCGGCCGGTGGCCGGTGGGCGTCCAGCGGCGTCGGCGTGCCGGAGCCCGGTGCGCGGTGGGCGGCCGCTGGTGCCGGGCCGGCCGGGGGCCGCTGGGCGGCCGGTGGCGCCGGGGTGGCCGGGGCCGGGGGTCGCTGGGCGGCCGGTCCGGCGGGCGTCAACG